>NZ_JBVJWO010000001.1:30354-313216 GCF_055602345.1 Streptomyces sp. NPDC037401 | reverse complement strand
ACCCCACCAACCCCCCCCCCCCCCCCCCCCCCCCCCCCCCCCCCCCCGCCCCCCCCCCCCCCCCCCCCCCCCCCCCCCCCCCCCCCCCGGGGCGTGGCGGCAGGTCCGGCGCGGCGAGCCGCCGGACCTGCCGGACGCGCCCGACCTGCCGACCTGCCGTGCCTCAGCCGGTGGGGAAGGAGTCGGCGGTCCGGATGCGGTCGCGGATCCAGACACCGGCGGGCTTCAGCGACGCCGTACCGGCCCAGGGGCCGTTGGCGTTGCAGGTGCCGGTCTTGAAGACCGCACCGGAGCGGTGGTCGTCGGAAAAGTTCCAGTTGGTCCAGCTGATCCTCTTGGCGGCCATCAGGTCGAGGTACTTCTGCGTCATGGCGAAGTCGTCGGCGCCCTCGCCGGCGTAGTTCTGCGTGCCGAACTCCGTGACGAACACCGGGATCCGGTCGGCGGCGCGGGAGAGGGAGTCCAGGTACTCCTCGCGGTGCGAGTACGCGTAGAAGTGGAACGTGTACATGATGTTGGACGCGTTGACCGGACTGGACACGACCTCGCTCTCGTCGGCGCCCTCGGAGACGCCGAACGACGACCAGGCGCGCGTGCCGACGAGGACCGGGGCGTCGGAGTCGACGGCCCGGATGACCGGGATCAGCTGCTCCGCGTAGCTCTTGATCCGCGCCCAGGACACGCCGCTGGGCTCGTTGGCGATCTCGTAGAGGACGTTGCTCTTGCCCTTGTGGCGGTTGGCTATCGCCGTGAAGAAGGTCTTGGCCTTCGACAGGTTCGCGTGCGGGTCGCCCGGGTCGAGCATGTGCCAGTCCACGATGACGTACATGCCGCGGGCCGTCGCCTGCTCGATGAGCGAGTGCGCGAGGTCGGTGTACTTCTGCGGGTCGGTCTCGTAGCCGCCCTCCTGGACGTACGTGGAGACGCGCAGGATGTCGGCCTTCCAGTCGGTGGCCAGGGCGTCGAGCGAACCGCCGGTCAGACACTGCGCGTACCACTGGGTGCCGTGGGTGCTCATGCCCCGCAGCTGGACGGGCTTGCCGTACTGGTTGCAGAGCTTGGTCCCGCACACGGCGAGCTGTCCGTTGACCGCGACCGGGGTGGTGCCCGGGGTGGCGGCAAGGTCGACCGTGAGGTGGTCGACGTTGGGGCCGCCGGCCGCGGTGGTGGCGGTGGCGCGGATGGTGTTGGCGCCCGCCCTGAGGGCGGCGGTCAGTCCGGTGGTGGCCCAGGAGGTCCACGCTCCGGTGCCGTTGAAGGCCTTGTTCGTGGCGACGGCGGAGCCGTTGACGGTGATGGTCATGGGCCGGTTGGCCGTGGTGCCGTTGGCGTAGCGCAGGTTCAGGGCGGCGCTGCCGGGCTGGGCGGCGTTGACGGTCCACTCGACGTAACTGCCGGTGGTGTTGTCGTAGTTGACGAATCCGGAGCCCGTGAAGCCCGCGTGGTTGGATTCGGCCGCGCCCTGTGAGACGGCGGCGTTCTCCGCCTCGTGGGTGACGGGTGCGGCGACCGCGGTTCCGGGGACGGCTGCGAAGCCGGCCAGCAGGGCGCCGATGAGGGTTCCGGCTCCCGCGAGGGCGGTCAGCCGAAGGCGAGGGGGTGTCACAACGTCTCCGTCCGTTGACGATCCCACGACGATCCCAGGATCGTAAGGAAACTTTCCTAATAACAAGAAGGGAATAGCAGCGTCCGCCCCCGTCCCACAAGACCCCGTGCGACGCGGAGCGGACGGCACACGGGCGACACACCGGGCGACACACCGGACGGCGCACGGACGAAAGCCTTCGCCGGACCGGCCGGCTCCCGTCATCATGGGCCGCGTCCGGGTCGTGCCGTCGGGGGACGCGGCCGGACGGGGGGAAGTCCGGGGGGACTTGTGCAGACATCCGCGCGACCGCAGCCGACTGCCGGGAGCGAGCTGCGGGCCGCCGCGCCCGCACGCGGCCGGGGCGTACTGGAAGGGGCGTTCGCCCTGCTCGAAGAACTCCGCCGCCAGGGCGACGAGGCGGGCGTCACCGAACTGGCCGTCGCCTGCGGGGTGCCGAAGGCGACCGTGCACCGGCTGCTCGAACAGCTCGTCGCGCTCGGGGCCGTCGAACGGCACGGACCCCGCTACCGCGTGGGCGCGCAGCTGTACCGGCTCGGGCAGGCGTGGCAGCCGCACCCCGGGCTGCGCGCGGCCGCGCGGCTTCCGCTGCACCGGCTGCGCGCCGCGACCGGCGGCAGCGTGGTCCTCACCGTGCTCCACGAGGACCGGGCGCTGACGGTCAGTTCGGTGCCCGGCGAGGTGGATGCACTGGTCCCGGTCCGCAACGGGCTCGGCTTCCCGCTGGACACCGCGGCCGGGCGGGCGGTACGGGGACCGCTGCGCCCCGGGCCCGTGCTGGACCGGGAGGACGTACTGCCCGGAGTGGCCTGCGCGGCGCTGCCCGTGCGTGCGCCCGACGGCCGGACGGTGGCGGCGCTCGCGTCCGTGGTGCGCGCGGGCCGCCGGCTGGAGCAGGTCGCGCAGGCGGTCGCCGAGGCGGGCGCGGCGATCACCCGCGGCCTCGGGCGGGGCCTGCGGGCTCCCGAGGAGCTCCCGCCGGGCCTGCTCCTGTAGCAGCGCCTCGCCGCCACGCGGCCGCGTGGCTCCGGGGCCGCGTTCCGCTCAGCGGAACGCGCGTAGAACCGCGGCCGCCCGCCCGGGCAGAGTGAGGGTCGTGCCGGGGGAAACGGCACTCCGCCCCGCGGAAGACCGCGCGGCGGGCCACTGACCGGTCACCGGCTCCGGCCGCCGTGACCCGATGACGGGGGACATCCATGAACCGCACGACCCGATTCGCCACCGCCGCCCTGCTCGCCCTGGGCAGCCTCGCGGGCTTCGCCGGGGCGGCCCAGGCCGAGCCGGTCGACTACGTACGCATCGAGCTGCTGGAGCTGACCTGCCACAAGCAGAGCGAGGGCGACCACGACGAGGCGTACCTGAAGATCACCGACGCCAACGGCAACCAGGTCAAGGTGTGGCCCGGGAGCGCCAAGTACCAGACCATGGGCACCAATTACGTCCGTTCGCTCGCGGACGGGAACGGCAATGCCGCCCTCGTCCTCGGCAAGCAGCAGGCCCGTACGCTGACGCTCTGGGACGACGACACGACGAGCGGGGACGACAAGCTCGGCGCCACGCTCGTCACGGGCTCGGAGGCCGGCGCGGAGGTCCAGTACCGCTCGCTGGAGGGTTCCGGCGGCGTGTACACCATCGCCTACCGCGTGATCGACATCTGATCCCGCCGGCCGGGTGCGCGCCCTCAGCCGAGGAGCGCGTACACGGTCGAGGCGCGCGCGGCCGGCTCGTCGGCCCCTTCCGCCGTCAGTGTCACGTCGGCGAAGGCCATCCGGCGGCCGAGCTTGGTGATCCGTACGTCGATCAGCACGTCCGCGCCGGTCACCGGGCGCTGGAAGGTGGACGACTGCTGCACCGTGGTCATCGGTCCGTACGCACCGCGGGCCGCGGAGATCGCGATCACGGTGGCGGTGTCGGCGGCGGCCATCATGGCCTGGCCGCAGAGGCCGCCGCCGTCGCGGGCCAGCCGGTCGGACCACGGCAGGCGCAGGACGGCGTGGCGGTCCCCCGTCTCGGCCACGGTCAGACCGAGGTCGAGGACCCAGGGGGCGAAGTTGTCGGCGAGGATCTTCTCGGCGTCGGCGGGCGTCAGCGCGGGTGTGTGCGTCACACGCCGATTGTGGCGGCCCGGTGCGGGCCGCCACAACGGTACGGGCACGACGTCGGCCGGCCGGTCGCCGTCAGCCCAGGGCCCGGCCGGCCCAGGCGAGCAGGTCGGCGACGACCTCGGCCCGGTTGGTCTCGTTGAACAGCTCGTGCCGGGCTCCGTCGTACGTCCGGTAGGTGACGTCTGCGAGACCGGCTCCGCGGTACCGCTCGACGACCAGGTCGCTCAGCTCCAGACCGTAGTTGAGCGGGTCGGCCGAACCGACCGCCACCAGCACGGGCAGCTCCGCGGCCAGGCCCTTCGGGCTGCTCAGCCGGGTGGTGGCCGCCTCGTACAGGTCGCCCAGCGCCTTGTCGTCGACGGCGAACCCGCACAGCGGGTCCGCGAGGTACGCGTCGACGACGGCCTCGTCGCGGCTCAGCCAGTCCGCCACGGTACGGGCGGGCCGGAACGCCGCGTTGAAGGCGGTGAACGCGTCCCCGCCGGTCTCGGCGACCCGCAGGAACATCAGGTCCACCGCGGTCGTGCCGTACAGCGCGACCGCGTCGGCGAGGCCGGGGTGTTCGAGGACGTGCTGCTGGGCGGCGAAGGAGCCCAGGCTGTGGCCGAGGAGCAGCAGCGGGAGCCCGGGGTGGCGTGCGCGGGCGGCCCTGGAGAGGGCGGCCGTGTCGTCGACGAGCAGCTGCCAGCCGTTGTCGCCGAGCACCCCGGGGGCGTCGTGCATGGTCAGGCCGTGGCCGCGGTGGTCGGCTGCGTAGACGGCGTAGCCGTGCGCGCTCAGCTCTTGCGCCAACGGTGCGTAGCGCAGGGCGTGTTCACCCATTCCGTGGGCGATCTGGACGACGGCCCGCGGCCCGCCCTCCGGGAGCCACGTGTGGATGTGGACCGGCATGCCGTCCGTGCTCGTGAACGTGAACGTGAACACAGTCGTGTTCCCTTCGGGGGCGGATGCAAGGGGCGGGCCGCGGCACCTGTCGACCGTCGCCGGTCGCCTGGGGTTTGGTTTCCGTAACCGCTAGAGCTGCGCGGCCAGTTCCGTACCCTGGCGGACCGCGCGCTTGGCGTCCAGCTCCGCGGCGACGTCCGCGCCGCCGATCAGGTGGGCGCTGATCCCGGCCGCGGACAGCTCCTCGTACAGGTCGCGGCGCGGCTCCTGGCCGGTGCAGAGGACGACCGTGTCGGCGGGGACGGTACGGGCGGTGCCGTCGACGGTGATGTGCAGGCCCTCGTCGTCGATCCGGTCGTAGGTCGCTCCGGCGACGGTGGTCACCCCCCGGTGCTTGAGCTCGGCGCGGTGGATCCACCCGGTGGTGGTGCCGAGACCGGCGCCGACCTTGGTGGTCTTGCGCTGGAGCAGGTGCACCTGACGCGGGGTCACCGGGCGCTCGGGGGTGCCGAGTCCGCCACGGGCGGCGTACGTGGTGTCGACGCCCCAGTGCCTGAAGTACACCTCGGGGTCCTGGGCGGCGCCCTCGCCGCTGTCGGTGAGGTACTCCGCCACGTCGAAGCCGATGCCGCCGGCGCCGAGGACGGCTACGCGCTCGCCCACGGGCGCGCCGTCGCGCAGGACGTCGAGGTAGCTGACGACCTTGGGGTGGTCCACGCCCTCGATCTCGGGGATGCGGGGAGTGACGCCGGTGGCGACGACGACCTCGTCGTAGCCGCGGAGCGTCTCCAGTCCGGCGCGGGTGTTCAGGCGGACGTCGATGCCGTGCTCGGCGAGCTGGGTGCCGAAGTAGCGGATCGTCTCGTTGAACTCCTCCTTGCCCGGGATGCGGCGGGCGATGTCGAGCTGGCCGCCGATCCGGTCCGAGGCCTCGTAGAGGGTGACCTCGTGGCCGCGCTCCGCGGCGGAGACGGCGCAGGCCAGGCCGGCGGGGCCGGCGCCGACCACGGCGACGCGCTTGCGGAGCCGGGTGGGGGCGAGGACGAGCTCGGTCTCGTGGCAGGCGCGGGGGTTGACCAGGCAGGAGGTGATCTTCCCGCTGAAGGTGTGGTCGAGGCACGCCTGGTTGCAGCCGATGCAGGTGTTGATGGTCTCGGAGCGGTCGGCGGCGGCCTTGTTGACGAATTCCGCGTCGGCGAGGAACGGGCGCGCCAGCGAGACCAGGTCGGCACGGCCCTCGGCGAGCAACTGCTCGGCGATCTCCGGGGTGTTGATGCGGTTGCTGGTGACGAGCGGAATGCCGACCGCGCCCATCAGCCGCTTCGTCACCCAGGTGTAGGCGCCGCGCGGCACGGAGGTGGCGATGGTCGGGATGCGGGCCTCGTGCCAGCCGATGCCGGTGTTGATGATGGTGGCGCCGGCCGCTTCGATCTCCTTGGCGAGGGAGACGACCTCGTCGAGCGTGGAGCCGCCCGGGACCAGGTCGAGCATCGAGAGGCGGTAGATCAGGATGAAGTCCGGTCCGACCGCCTCGCGGGTGCGGCGGACGATCTCCAGCGGGAAGCGGACCCGGTTCTCGTACGAGCCGCCCCAGCGGTCCTCGCGCCGGTTGGTGGCGGCGGCGATGAACTCGTTGATCAGGTAGCCCTCGGATCCCATGACCTCGACGCCGTCGTACCCGGCGAGCTTGGCCAGGCGGGCGGCCCGTACGAAGTCCTCGACGGTCTCCTCGACCTCGTCACCGGTCAGCTCGTGGGGGACGAACGGGCTGATGGGAGCCTGCAGTGCGGAGGGCGCCACCAGGTCCTTGTGATAGGCGTAGCGGCCGAAGTGGAGGATCTGCATGGCGATCTTCCCACCCTCGGCGTGCACCGCCTCGGTGATCACCCGGTGCTCCTCGGCCTCCGCCTCGGTGGTGAGACGGGACCCGCCTTCGAACGGGCGGCCGCGGTCGTTGGGGGCGATGCCGCCGGTGACGATCAGCCCGGCGCCGCCGCGGGCGCGCTCGGCGTAGAAGGCGGCGAGGCGCTCGAAGCCGCGCTCGGCCTCCTCGAGGCCGGTGTGCATCGAGCCCATGATCACCCGGTTCGGCAGGGTGGTGAAGCCGAGATCGAGCGGGCTCAGCAGGTGCGGGTACTGGCTCATGGGGGACGTCTCCTCGCGCGGTGTCTTAAGCCCTGTTCTAGCGACCCCTCCCCCATTTTGCAACTAGGTGCATAAGGGCCGGGCGGCCCTCGCCCCCGCCGGGCCCGCCGTATCAGGGCGTTCGCTCCGCAGCCGCCGACGGCTGTGGTGCGCTTCACAGGCGCCGCGGCGGGGGACCCGCCCGGCCGGCCGTGATCGTTCCGGTTGTCGGGCTCCCCCGCCACACGTCGCCGGACCACGGCGCAAGGGCGACGACCCAAGGGCGACGGCACGCCCCGGCGGGTACGCCCTCCCCGGTCAGGCCCGGCGGAGGCGGACGGTCAGGATCTGGAAGGGGCGCAGGGTCAGGGGGACGGTGAGCTGGGGGGTGAGGGGGGCTACGGCCGTGGTCGGGAGGGGGCGTTCGAGGAGGTCGGCCTCGGTGGCCCCGGCGATCGGGAAGGAGGCGGCGAGGCGGGCCGTGGCGCGGCCGCCGCGGGATTCGTAGAGGCGGACGACCACGTCTCCGCTGCGGTCTTCGGCGAGCTTGACGGCCTCGATGACGACCGCGTCCTCGTCCACCGCCACCAGCGGGGCGACCGGGCCCGCGCCGCGGACCGTGCGTTCGGGCAGGTTGATCCAGTGGCCCTCGCGGACCGCGTCGCCGACGGCGGCGCCGGGAGCGAGCGCGTACCGCAGGGCGTGGGTGCCCTGGTCGGTCTCGGGGTCCGGGTAGCGGGGGGCGCGCAGGAGGGAGAGGCGGATGGTGGTCGTCTGGCCGCCGTCCTCGCGTACGTCGCGGGTGACGTCGTGGCCGTATGTGGAGTCGTTGACCAGGGCCACTCCCCAGCCGGGTTCCTCGGCGTGGATCCAGCGGTGGGCGCAGATCTCGAACTTGGCCGCCTCCCAGGACGTGTTGGTGTGGGTGGCGCGGTACACGTGCCCGAACTGGGTTTCGGATGCCGTGCGTTCGGCCTTCACGTCGAGCGGGAAGGCGGCCTTGAGGATCTTCTCCGTCTCCTGCCAGTCGATCTCGGTGTCGATGTCGAGGGTCTTCGCGCCTGCCCGCAGGACGAGCGTCTGGGCCACCCGGGAGGCACCGAAGGAGCGGGTGACACGGACCGCGGCCCGGTCGGCGCCGGAGGCCGCGTCGAGGGTGTCGAGCTGCACCAGGTCGGTGACGCTGTTGCGGTAGAACGCGTCGATGTCCCAGGCGTCCCACATGTTCGGGAGGTCGGGGTGGATCTGAAGGAGGTTGGCGGCCGCTCCCGGGGCGACCGCCTCGCGGCCCCCTTCGAGGTCGTAGGCGGAGACGACGAGTCCGCGGGCGTCGATCTCGGCGCGGATCCGGCCGTTGGCCAGGACCCACCCTCCGCCGGGGCGCGGGTCGCAGGTGACGGGGGCGGTGGCGGCGGCGGGGACTCCGGCGCCGCCGGCCGGGACGCCGCGGCGGGTGTGCGGGGATCCGTTGAAGACGAGTTCGGTGGTGCCCTGCCCGGCGAGCGCGGTCTGCGCGGCGACGATGACGTCCGTGAGCTCCTCGCGGACCTGCGCGTACGTGGCGCGGGCCTCGCGGTGCACCCAGGCGATGGAGGAGCCGGGCAGGATGTCGTGGAACTGGTGCAGGAGGACCGTCTTCCAGATCCGCTCCAGCTCGTCGTACGGGTAGGCGTGGCCGGGGATCCGCACGGCGGCGGTGGCGGCCCACAGCTCGGCTTCGCGCAGCAGGGATTCGCTGCGGCGGTTGCCCTGTTTGGTCTTGGCCTGCGAGGTGTACGTGCCGCGGTGCAGTTCCAGGTAGAGCTCGCCGGCCCAGACGGGCGCGTCCTCGTACTCGGCGTGCGCCTTCTCGAAGAAGGCGTCGGGGCGTTCGACCTCCACGCGCGGGGAGCCTTCCAGGTCCCGCTGGCGCCGGGCGCGGGCGAGGTGCTCGCGGGTGGGGCCGCCTCCGCCGTCTCCCCAGCCGAAGGGGACGAGCGAGCGCGAACCGCGGCCCTTTTCGCGGTAGTTGCGTGCCGCGTGCGCCAGCTGGGCCCCGCCGAGGTCGGAGTTGTACGTGTCGACGGGCGGGAAGTGGGTGAAGACCCGCGTGCCGTCGATGCCCTCCCACCAGAAGGTGTGGTGCGGGAACTTGTTGACCTGGCTCCACGAGATCTTCTGGGTGAGGAACCAGCGGGACCCGGAGAGCCTGACGATCTGTGGCAGGGCGGCCGTGTAGCCGAAGGAGTCGGGCAGCCAGACGTTCCTGGTCTCGATGCCGAACTCGTCCATGAAGAACTTCTTGCCGTAGAGGAACTGACGGACCATCGCCTCGCTGCCGACCATGTTGGTGTCGGACTCGACCCACATGCCGCCGACGGGGGTGAACTGCCCGTCCGCGATCTTCTTCTTGATCCGGTCGAAGAGCGCGGGCCGGTGCTGCCGGATCCAGTCGAGCTGCTGGGCCTGGGACATGGCGAACACGAACTCGGGGTGCTCGTCCATGAGGGCGAGCACGTTGGACGCGGTACGGGAGACCTTGCGGACGGTCTCGCGCAGCGGCCACAGCCAGGCCGAGTCGATGTGGGCGTGGCCGACCGCGCTGATGCGGTGCGCCGAGGCGTGCGCGGGGGCGGCGAGAACGTCGGTGAGGCAGGCGCGTGCAGCGGCCGCGGTACCGGGTACGTCGGCCGGGTCGACGGCGTCGAGGGCCGCGCCGAGGGCGTGCAGCAGGGTGAACCGCCGCGCTTCGTCCTCGGGGAGCTGGACCATCAGGTCGTACAGCACCTCGAGGTCCTGGACGAGCTCCCACACGTCGGTCTCGAAGACGGTGAGGTCGAACCGGGCCAGGCGGTAGAGCGGCTGGTCGCCCGCGGTCAGCCGGTCGCCCTCGCGGGTGGGTCGGTGGTCGACGAGGACGGGGTTGGCGGCGGCTTCCACGTACCACACGACGTGTTCGCCGCCCCGGGCGCCCTGGCCGGGCCCGGTGACCCGTACCCAGTCGTTGTAGGCGTTCAGTCCCTTGATCTCGCTGCCGTCGGCGCGGTGGACCAGGCCCTCGCACTGGAATCCCGGCATGTTCCGGTCGAAGCCCAGGTCGAGTACGGCCTCCACGGTGCGGCCCGCCCACTCGGCGGGGACCGTGCCGGTGACCTTGAACCACGTGGTGCTCCAGGCCGGACCCCACTCGTCGCCGACGGCTGCGGGCCGGTACGGCGCCGCCAGCCCTTCGGCAACCGGCACGGGCTCCCCGGGGGCGTCCCAGCGTTCCACGGTGAGGGGCACGGAGCGGGCGCGGACGGCTGGTTTGATGCGCTCGTTCAGGACCCGGCGGAGGCGGTGTTCGACGATGCTGCGGTCGTCATGCATGGCGGCTGCTCCAGGGGAAGAGTTCCGTGCACGGTGAAGGGTGACATTGCAGGGTGACGTGTGGTGTTCAGGTCTTGACGGCTCCCTCGCCGACGCCTCTGAAGAAGAAGCGCTGGAGGACGAAAAAGAGGAGCATCATCGGGATCAGTGCGGCCATGGCCCCCGCGGCGATGAGCCGCTGGTCGTTGACGGTCGTCGCGCCGGCCAGGGTCTTCAGACCGAGCTGGAGAGTGTAGTTCTCGCTGTCGGTCAGGACGATCAGCGGCCAGAGGAAGTCGTCCCACGCCCCCATGAAGCTCGTGATGCAGACGACGGCCAGCGCGCCGCGGGCGGCGGGGAGGAAGACCCGGGTGAACCGGGTCCATTCGTTCGCCCCGTCCAGCACGGCCGCCTCCTCCACCTCCGCGGGCACGGCGAGGAACGCCGCCCGCATGACCATGATGTTGAGGACGGAGACGGCACCGGGCAGCCAGACCCCGATCAGGGTGTCGACCAGCCCCAGGTCGCGGACCGTGAGGAACATCGAGATCATCACGGACTCGAAGGGGAACATGAGCGTCGCGACGAGCACCGTGAACACCGCCCCGCGGCCCTTCCAGCCCGCCCGGGAGAGGGCGTAGCCGCCCATGGCCGCGCACAGGACGTTCGAGGCGACCGCCAGGGCGGCGACGACCAGCGTGTTGCCGACGTACTGGAGCAGCGGGAAGGACTCCGCCACCCGGACGTAGTTGCCGAGCGTCGGCTGCGCGGGCAGCACGCCGTCGTACACGTTCTCCCCGCGCCCCTTGAGGGAGGTGAGGAACTGCCACACGATCGGGCCCAGCATGACCGCCAGCATCAGGCACAGGGTCAGGTACCGGGCGGCGAGGCCGGCGAGCCGGCGCCTGCGGCCGGACGGGGACCTCGGGGGCAGGGTGCTCACGCCTCGTCCCCCTTCGAGAGGCGGCGGCCCAGCAGGCTGAAGACCAGGGTCAGCAGGAACAGCAGGATCGAGAGGGCGGCGGCGTAGCCGGTCTCGCCCGCGAAGCCGAGGCCGACCTGCCTGATCAGGAACGGCAGGGTGCGGGCGCCGCCGCCGGGACCGCCGCTCTCGCCGCCGAGGATGTAGATCTCGGTGAAGACCCGCAGCGCGGAGATCGCCGAGAGCGTGCCCACCAGGAGCATCATCGGCTTCACCGAGGGGATGGTCACGCTGACGAAGCGCCGCACCGGGCCCGCGCCGTCGATCTGCGCGGCTTCGTACAGCGAGGCGGGGACGTTCCCGAGCGCGGCCAGGTAAAAGACCATGTAGTAGCCGAGGCCCTTCCACACCGTGACGATCATCGCGGAGACCAGCAGCATCGTGGAGTCGGTGAGGAAGGGGACCGGCTCGGAGACCAGGCCCAGCGCCCGGAAGACCGTGTTGACCAGCCCGTCGCTGCGCAGCACCCACTGCCAGATCAGGCCGACGACGACGGCCGAGGCGATCACCGGGGTGTAGAAGGCCGAGCGGAAGAAGCCGATGCCCGGGATCTCCTTCTGCACGAGGACCGCGAGGGCCAGCGGCAGGAGGACCAGGCAGGGCACGACGACCAGCAGGTAGACCACGCTGTTGGCGGCCGCCGTCCAGAAGTCCGGGTCGCCGAGCGCCCGCCGGTAGTTGCCGAGGCCGACGTACGAGCCGCCCCGGAGGATCTGCGCGTCCGTGAAGGACAGGACGACGGTGTTGACGAACGGCCAGAGGCTGAACAGCACGACCATCGCCAGGCCCGGGGCGAGGAAGAGGTACGGGGCCCACCAGCGGCGGTGCGGCAGGCCGGTCCCGCCACCCGCGCGGGCCCCGGAGGCGAGGATCACTTCCGGGCCTGGCTCGCCAGGATCCGGTTGGCGGCGGTCACGGCGTTGCGCACCGCCGTCCTGGCGTCGGTCTCGCCCTGGATCGCCTTCTGCATCTCGCGGGTCACCGCGTCGCCGACCTGGCTGGTCCACTGGACGGGCGTGTTGGCGTCGAGGCGGGCGGCGCGCAGCTGCTCCGCGCCGATGGCCCGGGCCAGCGTCTCGGCGTCGGCGCCGTCTCCGCGGTCGGAGAAGTACGGGTCGGCGAGGCCCTTGGCGTTGGACGGGTAGATCGTCACCTGGCGGGAGAAGGCGACCTGGTTGGGGCCGTTGGTGACCCATTTGGCGAACTCGGCGGCCGCGTCCGGGTGTTCGGTGTCCTTGCGGATGCCGAGGGACTGGGCGTAGATGCCGATGTGGCCGAGCGTACCGGTGACGGCGCCGGCGACCCGGGTCTGGCGGTAGACCTCCGGGGAGTTCTGCCGGACGTCCTTGACGAAGCCGGGAGACCCGGGACCGAAGACCAGCTTTCCGGCCCCGTACAGCTGGTTGATGTCGTCGGCCCTGGTGAGGGACTCCTTGGGCATGGCGCCCTTGGCATAGAGGTCCTTCATCCGCTCGGCCCACTCGACGGCCTTGGCGGTGTCGAAGACGAAGCGGTCCTCGGCGGCGTTGAGGATCGGCACGCCCATCTTCTGCCAGTCGCCGGGGAGCCGCCCCTTGGGGTCGGCCATGAAGGCGGCGTACGCACCGCCGGACTTCGCGGCGATCTGCTCGGCGTAGTCGAAGAACTGCTCCACGGTGGTGGGCGGCTTGCCGGCGTCGAGCCCGGCCTTCTCGAACAGTGTGGTGTTGTAGGTGAGAATTTCAGGTGTGACATACCACGGGTAGGCGTACACGCTCGCGCCCCTGCCCGGCAGTTTGAACTGCTCCCAGGCGCCCGGTACGTACTCCCCCGCCACCCCGGGGTCGAGCCTGGCCACGTCGGCGAGCATCCCGCGGTCGGCGAGCAGCTGGAACGAGTCCGTGTTCAGGTTGACCACGTCCGGCAGGGCGCCCGCCTGCGCATCGGCGACGAGCTTTTCGTTGTACCCGTCGCCCGGCACGTCCTCCCACCTGACCGTGACGTCCGGGTACTTCCTCTCGAACGCGTCGATCACGCCCTGGACGTAGTCCGTGAAGGTCGGCTTCAGCTGGAGCGTACGGAAGGTGATCCGCCCCGCCGCCTTGCCCGTCCGCTCCGGCTCCTTCGCGTCGGCGGCTGCGGCTCCACCGCCGCCGACACCGCATGCAGCGGTCGAGATCAACGCACCTGCCGCCATCGCGGCGAGCGCTATCCGGGTCGTGTTCCCACGCGTCATCGTCGCCCCTTCGGCCGGGTCCCGGCTGCACCGCCGGCGAGCGACGCCCACGCTGTCCCCGAATCGGGGTGCCGTCAATGCGCCCGAAAGAGCGGCAGGCCGAAGCCCCCGGGTTTCCGGCCCCGCCGGCCGGCCGAGCGGCCACGCCGCGACCAACCCGTCAACACCGCCCCGGCCTGCACCGACGCCCGCCCCGGCGCCACCGCCCCCATGACACCGGGATGCATCAACACCTCTTTCCCCAAAGGAAGTTTGACTGAATTCACGCCCTCGGCACGGCTGCGCACTAATGCGCTTTACCGCGCACGCCTCCGAACTCCCGCAAAATGCCGGTGAATGGGCTCCACTGCGCAAAGGGGCGGGGCCCGGTGCCCGGCACCGGGCCCCGCCCCTTTCGGCCGCGCGGCCCGCCCTGCCGGGCCGGGCCCGGCAGGCACTACTTCATCCGGTACTGGACCTTCTCGGCCAGCTTCCCGTCCTTGAAGCACAGGCGGTACACGTCCTGGTCCGAGAAGCCGGTGTCCCCGCCGGCCACGTACCAGGAGCACGTGGTGCCGGTCGGCTGGACCGGTCCGCCCTCCTTGAGGGCGTCCTTGATGAAGGTCTCGCCCGAGGGCAGCTTCTCGCGGACCTGGCTCTCGGCGTCCCCGACCTTCAGCTCCGCGTACACCTTCGGCTCGACGATGGTCTCCCCCGCGGCGTCGACGACCTTGAAGATGCCGAATCCGAGGAGCGCCAGCAGCCCCACACCGATGACCGCCGCCACCAGAACGCCGATCAGGCACCCCTTCCGCCGCTCAGCCACGCCCGTTCCTTTCCTCGTACGTTCCCGACGTCACCGACCTTCGCAGACGGGCGGGAGCGGGCGTGTTCTCCAAAGTCGCCGATCCGCACGACCTTCGTCGTCGGCCGTCACACCAGGTCGGAGGGGTCGGTGTTGGCCCCGCACAGCACCACGGCGGTCCGCTCGCCGTAGGGCTCGGGGGAGGTGCCGAGCGCGGCGTACGCGGCGGCCGCGGCGTGCTCCACCGCCATCCGGTAGTCGTCCCACAGCGCCTGCCGGGCCCGGACGATCGCCGCGTCCGGGACGAGGACCGGCTCGGTGCTCTTGTGCCGGGCGGCCTGCAGCGCGGCGGCGGAGACCCGGCGGGCACCGAGCGCGTCGGCCGCCACCGAGTCCACGGCGACGTCGACCGGCCGGTCCGCCTCCAGCGCGGCGTGCAGGGCGCGGCAGTTCTCGGGCTCCACGGCGACGACCCGTACCCCGTGCTCGCGGGCGGCGGCCGCGATCCCGGCGAACAGTCCGCCTCCGCCCACCGAGACCACCACCGCGTCGAGTCCGGGCAGTTGGCCGCGGATCTCGTCCAGGAGGGTGCCGGCGCCCGCCGCGACCAGCGGGTTGTCGTACGCGTGGCTGAGCAGGGCGCCGGAGCCGGCCGCGTACTCCTGGCAGGCGGCGAGCGCCTCGGCGTACTCACTGCCGGTCAGCCGCACGTCCGCGCCGTACGAGCGCAGCTTCGAGATCTTGACCGGCGGGGCGGTCTCCGGCAGGAACACGGTGGCCGGGACGCCTTCGCAGCGGGCGGCCCAGGCGCAGGCGAGCCCGGCGTTGCCGCCCGAGGCGATGGTGACTCCGGCCGCGGGCAGGGACCCGGCCTCGCGGTGGGCGGCGATGAAGTTGCGGGCGCCGCGGGCCTTGAAGCTGCCGGTGTGCTGGAGGTACTCCAGCGCGAACCAGGTGCCGCCCCCGGCAGGGGCGACCGCGACCGGACGGGTCCGGCCCGCGATGCGCTGTGCTGCGGCCTGGACGTCCGCGTAACCGAGCTGTGCCATGGCTGTCTCCTGTCGGGTGGGGCGCCGGCGGGCTGGCACCCGCCGGCCCGGGGACTTCGGGGAGTCCGGGGATCGGGCGGTTCAGGGAGTCCGGGCAGTTCGGCGAGTCCGCCCGGGGCGGTGGGCGCGGATCAGGGTCCGCAGCGCCTCGTGGTAGACCTCGTGGTCGGTCAGCGGCGGCAGCAGCTCGTGCACGTGCCCGGTCAGCACGGGGAACGCAGCCGGGTCGAGCGCGGCGAGCGCCGTCCGGGACGCAGCGGCGGCACCCTGCGGGTCGCGGTGGTCGACGAACGCGGCGCTGCCGAGGGTGAGCAGGTACATCTGCCGGTACACCGCCATCGCCCGGGCCGGGGTCATCCCGGCGGCGATGTTCGCGGCGAGGGCGGGCTCGACCAGCCGCGCGAGCAGGTTGCGGCCGAGCCAGGGACGGCTGCCGCGGAGGGCCAGCAGCCCGGGGTGCGCGGTGAGCAGCCGGTAGAGCGCGGTGAAGCGCTGCTCGGTCGCGGCTGCCCAGGCGGTGCCGGGCGGCACGTCGGGGAGCTCGCCGGCGAGGTGGTCGGTGCAGAGGTCGAGCAGCCCGGCGAGGTCGGTGCAGCGCCGCTGGACGGTGGCGTGCGAGACCCCGAGCCGCTCGGCGAGCACCCGGAAGCTCAGGGCGGCGGGACCGTCCTCGTCGACGATGCGCAGCGCCGCGGCGGCGATGGCCTGCGGGGTGGCCCGGTCCAGTGCGGGCGAGGTCCTCGGCATGAGATACAGCGTATCGTACGTCGTATCGCACGCGGGGCGAAGCGGCGCGACCGGCTCCCGCCCCGGCGCGGAGCCTCGCCGGGGCGGAGCCGGCGACCCGGCACCCGGGGTCCGGCGCAGGACGACGGCCACGCCCAGACCCACCCCCAGACCCACCCCCAGGCCCGCCCCGGCCCCTCCTCAGGCCGGCCCGGCGCCGGTCCCGTTCGCCGAACGTTCCGCTTCCATGCATGCGATTGCATCCGGAGTGCGGTGCAACAGGGCCTTTCTCCGGGAATACGTTGAGTACTGACGCAGCGTCATCGATGCCTGACAGCACGACAGACCGCCAGCACACCCCCCCCAATCGAGGAGTCCCCGTGCCGCCACGCCTGCGTGCGCTCCGCAGCTGTCTCACGGCTGCCGCGCTGCTCGCCCTGTCATCGGCCGAACCTCTCACCGCGGCCGCGTCCCCCCTCAACACCACACCCACCACACCCCCGGCCGCCGCGCCCCCCGCCGCGCCGTCCGTCCCCGCGGCCTCCGCGGACGCCCCGCTCGCCGCCACCCCGCCCATGGGCTGGAACAACTGGGCCCACTACATGTGCGACTTCGACGAACGGACCGTCCTGGCGGCTGCGGACGCGCTGGTGCGCACCGGCCTGGCCGCCAAGGGCTACGACACCGTGACCGTGGACGACTGCTGGATGAAGCGGACCCGCAACGCCGCCGGGGACCTGGTCGCGGACCCGGTGAGATTTCCGCACGGCATGGCCTGGGTCGGCCGCCAACTGCACGCCAAGGGGCTCAAGTTCGGCATCTATCAGGACGCCGGCGCGCTCACCTGCGAGCGCTACCCCGGCAGCGGCGTCCCGCAGGGCGGCGGGGCGGACCACTTCGTCCAGGACGCCCGGCTGTTCGCCTCCTGGGGCGTCGACTACCTGAAGATGGACGGCTGCAACATGTGGGTCCCGCCGGGCCGGACCAAGGAGCAGGCGTACCGGAAGGCGTACACCGACGCCGCGCGGGCCCTGCGGGCGAGCGGCCGCGACATCGTGTTCTCCGCCTCGGCGCCCGCCTACTTCCAGCAGGGCGAATGGGGCAGCCCCACGTGGTTCTCGGTGCTCGGCTGGGTCGGCGGGACCGGCCAGCTGTGGCGCGAGGGCAAGGACGTCCAGGTGTACCGGCCCGCTTCGCCCGGCACCTCGCGCTGGTCGTCGGTCCTGGGCAACTACGGCTACAACCGCTGGCTCTCCCGGTACGCGGGCCCGGGGAACTGGAACGACCCGGACTTCCTGATCGCGGGCGCACCGGGACTGACCGCCGAGCAGAGCCGCAGCCAGGTCGCCCTGTGGGCGATGATGGCCGCCCCGCTGATCCTCTCCTCCGACGTCGGGGCGCTCACCCCCGCCGGCCTGGCCGCCCTCGGCAACACCGCGCTGATCAAGATCGACCAGGACCCGCTCGGCCGCCAGGCGGGCGTGGTCGCGACGGACGGCCGCATCGACGTGCTCGCCCGCCCGCTGTCCGGCGGCGACCGGGCGGTGGCCATCGTCAACCGCACCTCGTCCGCCCGCCGGCCCAGCATCCGGCTCATGGACATCGGACTGCCGTCGTGCCGGGTGACCGTACGGAACCTGTGGACCGGCGCCGCCGTGGACCAGACCGGTCCGCTGGTCGCGACCATCCCCGCGCACGGCACCGCGATCTGGCGGCTCACCCCGCGCGGCTGCGCCAAGGCCGTACCCACCGGCCAGATCACCGGCAACGGCACGAAGTGCATGGACGACAAGAACACCGCGGGGGCGGGCGCGGTGGTGCTCGCGCCGTGCACCGGAGGGGCCGACCAGCGCTGGACGGTGCGTACGGACCGCTCGATCCGGATCGGGCCGCGGTGCCTGACCGTCACCGGCACGGGCACCGCGCGGACCGTGGGCCTGACGTCCTGCTCTCCCGCGACCACGCCGGGCCAGCGCTGGCAGGCGCGGAAGGACGGCACCCTGCGCGTGGACGGCTCCGGGCTCTGCCTCGACGCCCCGGCTGCGGCCACCGCGCGCCTGCGGGCCCGGACGTGCGGTCACCACCTGGTCAACCAGGCCTGGTCGCCGCCCGTCTGAGCCCACCACCGACCCCCGGGTCAAGCGAATGCGGCACGACGTCACTCTCCCGTGGGAACTTCCGTGTCCCACGGGAGGGAGGGTGGTACTGCGCGGTTTCACTGTCCCGGACGGCGAACGGCAAGGAGTGCGGGGCATGTCGAAGCAGCAGGGTTCCGTCCCGGCCACGGGCGGGACCGCGGCGGACACGGCGGGCGGGACGGCGGGCACGTCCTGCGGCGGCAGCACGCCCGCCGCCGGGGAGCAGGACCTCGGCGCGCCCGCCGGCTCCCGGGACGGGCACGCCCCGGGCGGCTACGGCCCGGACACCGGCGGCCTGCCGGACGGCGGCACGCTGGACGGGATCATAGAGCTGCGCAAGCGCGGACCGATGCCGTGCGCGCACGCACCCGGGGACGGGGTGAGCCCGTACGGGCTGCTGGCCCTGCGGGCTTCGGAACGGGCGGAGGCGCGGTGCGGACCCGACTGGGCGCGCTGAGCGGCGTCGTCGCCGGGTTCGCCGCGCTGTGCACGGCCGAGCTCGCGTCGGCGGTGCTGCGTCCGGAGTCCGGGCCGGTACGGGCGGTCGGCGGTGCGGTCATCGACGCCACGCCCTCGGTGGTGAAGGACTGGGCGGTACAGGTCTTCGGGAGCTCCGACAAGCTGGTGCTGCAGCTGGGGATCCTGACCATCCTCGCCGGGTGCGCGGCGGCGGCCGGCGTACTCGCCGTGCGCAGGCCGCGCGCCGGGGCAGCCGTGGCGCTGCTGTTCGGACTGATCGGTGCGCTGGCGGCAGTGGGACGGCCGGACGGCACGGCGCGTGACGCGGTGCCCTCGGTGGTCGCGGGCCTGACCGCGGCGGCCGTCCTCCACCTGCTGGTGGTGCGGGTCCGCGCGGGCTACCCGGAACACGCCGGGTACGCGGGGCTCGAAGGCTACGGAGGGACCGGATCGGCTGCGGACCGGCGCCGGTTCGTCCAGCTGACGGCCGCGACGGTGGTGGTGTCGGCCTGCGCGGGGCTCGTGGGGCGCCAGGTGAACGAACTGAGCGCGTCCGACGCGGAGGCGGCGCGACGGGCCGTGCGGCTGCCGCCGCCGGCCTCGCCGGCGCGGCCGGCACCGCCCGGCGCCGATCTGCGGATCCCGCGGCTGAGCCCGTTCTTCACGCCGAACCGCGACTTCTACCGCGTCGACACCGCGCTGGTGGTGCCCAAACTCCGCGTCGAGGGATGGCAGTTGCGCATCCACGGCGAGGGGCTGGACCGGCCGCTGACACTCGGCTTCGAGGACCTGCTGCGGCGCGAGCTGGTCGAGCGGGACATCACGCTCGCCTGCGTCTCCAACCCGGTCGGCGGCCCGTACGTCGGCAACGCCCGGTGGCTCGGGGTGCGGCTGGCGGACCTGTTGCGCGAGGCCGGGGTCCGGCCGCCCTCGCAGGGCGGTCCGGCGGACCAGCTGGTGGCGCGGTCGGTGGACGGGATGACCCTGGGGACGCCGGTCGAGGCGGTCATGGACGGCAGGGACGCGCTGCTGGCGGTGGGGATGAACGGCGAGCCGCTGCCGTTCCGGCACGGTTTCCCGGTGCGGATGGTGGTGCCCGGCCTGTACGGGTACGTATCGGCGTGCAAATGGCTCCGCGAGCTGCGCCTGACGACCTTCGCGGCGTACGACGCGTACTGGGTGGAGCGGTCCTGGGCCGCGCAGGCGCCGGTCAAGACGCAGTCGCGGATCGACACTCCGCGTTCGCTCGCCCGCCTGACGGCGGGGAGGGTGGCGGTGGCGGGCGTGGCGTGGGCGCAGCACCGGGGGATCGCGCGGGTCGAGGTGCGGGTGGACGGCGGCCCCTGGCACGAGGCGCGGCTCGCGGCCGAGGACAGCGTCGACACCTGGCGGCAGTGGGTGTGGGAGTGGCCTGCGGCCGAGGGGCGGCACCGGCTGGAGGTGCGGGCGACGGACGGGGCGGGCCGTACGCAGCCGGAGAAGCGGAGCGGGACGGTGCCCGACGGGGCGACGGGGTGGCACACGGTGGAGGTCGTCGTCGGCTGAACCGGCCCCGGGAGCAGGATCCGACCGGAACGGGGACCAGGGCCGGGACCCCCGCCGCCTCTGCCCGGGCGGCGGGGGTCCCTGTGCGTCGCAACAGGACGGCGCAGGCGGGCGCCGGCAGTGCCGTCAGGCGCCCGGAGACATCGGGCGCCTGACATCGGGCGCCTGACATCTGACACACGACACCTATGCATGACCTGTCACATGTGAAATATTACCTGCGCTTCGCACGTCCAACGCACCGAAAGGACACGTACGTTGCGCAGACTCTTCGCGGCAGGAGCGGCGATATCCCTCGCCCTGCTCGCCGCCCCCGCGCTCGCCGCCCCGCAGGCCGGGCACGCGCCGCCGGCGGGTCCGGCGGCCGGGCCGGCAGCCACCGGGCCGGTTCACGCCGAGGCCCCGCCGCCGGCACCGCAGGAACTCCAGCGCCAGGCGCTGCGCCGGCAGGCCCTGGAGCAGGTGGCCGCCGGCCGCCTGAAGGCCGGGGCGGACCGGACCCTCCCGCAGCAGGTGAAGGTCGGCAAGCGGTACGTCGAACTCGCCCGGGAGCGCAAGGACAAGGTCTTCGTCATCCTCGCGGAGTTCGGCGACCAGGTCGACAACACGACGGAGTTCGAGGGCAAGCCTCGCTTCGGCGGCACCCCCGGCCCGCGCCACAACACCATCGGCAAGCCCGCGAAGGCGGACAACCACACGGTGTGGCGCAAGGACTTCGACCGCGCCTACTACCGGCGCCAGTTCTTCTCGGCCGAGCCCGGCACGGTGAGCCTGCGCAACTACTACCGGCTCCAGTCCTCGGGCCGCTACGACATGGACGGCCACGTCACCGACTGGGTGCGGCTGCCGTGGAACGAGGCCCGGTACGGCACGGACAACTGCTCCGAGCCCGGCCAGTGCCGCACCAACTGGGACATGGTCCGCGACGCCACCAACGCCTGGTACCACGGTGAGCGCGCCAAGGGCCGCACCCCGGCGCAGATCAAGGCGGAGCTGGCCGAGTACGACGTCTGGGACCGCTACGACGCCGACCGCGACGGGAACTTCGACGAGCCGGACGGCTACCTCGACCACCTCGTGGTCGTGCACGCGGGCAAGGACCAGACGTGGGGCGGCGGCACCCAGGGCAAGGACGCCGTGTGGGCCCACCGCTGGTTCGCGTACTGGAACCAGGCGGGCAGCGCCGGGCCCGAGGGCAACAAGTCCGGCGGCACCCCGGTCGGCGACTCCGGCATCTGGGCGGGCGACTACCTGACCGGCGGCGAGAACAGCGGAGTGGGCCTGTTCGCCCACGAGTTCGGCCACGACCTGGGCCTGCCGGACCTCTACAGCTCGGACGGCGACAACAGCGTCAACTTCTGGTCGCTGATGTCCGCGGGCTCGTACCTCGCCAAGGGCCGCAACACCACCGGGGACTTCCCCGGCGACCTGGACGCGTGGAGCAAGCTCCAGCTGGGCTGGCTGGAGTACACCGAGGCCGACGCGGGCCGCAGGACGCGGGCGGTGCTGGGCGTCTCCGGGTACAACACCGAGGACCCGCAGGCGCTGCTCGTGCACCTGCCGCCGTCCGTGACCTCCACGGACCTCACCGATCCGTACGAGGGCGCAAGCCAGTGGTGGAGCGGTACGGGCGACTTCATGGACAACACCCTGTCCCGGACCGTGGACCTGACGGGCACGGCCGCGGCGGCCGGAACCCGGCTGGAGTCGCGGGTCTGGTACGACGTCGAGCAGGACTTCGACTACCTGACCGTGGAGGCCTCGACGGACGCGGGCCGCACCTGGTCGGCGCTGCCCGGCACCATCGGCGGTGCACCGGTCCCCGCGAAGGGCATCACCGGCACCTCGGCGGGCTGGACCGAACTGTCCGTGCCGCTGGACCGGTTCGCGGGCGCTCCGGTGCAGCTGCGGCTGCGCGTGACCTCCGACAGCAACACCCACGGCAAGGGCGTCACCTTCGACGCGCTGCGGATCGTCTCCGGTGACCGCGAGCTGCTGCGGGACGGCGCCGAGCAGGGCGCGAACGGCTGGACCGCGGTCAAGTGGTCCCGCACGCAGGGCCGTTCGGGCATCGCCGAGCACCCGCGGGCCTACCTGGTCGAGAACCGGCGCTACGTGGGCTACGGGGCGTACCTGAAGACGGGCCCGTACAACTTCGGCTGGGGTTCCGACCCGGTCCGCAAGGACACCGTGGAGTTCTACCCGTACCAGCCGGGAGTGCTGATCTGGCTGTGGGACACGGCGTACAGCGACAACACCACGAAGGCGCACCCGGGCGCGGGCATGCTGCTGCCGGTGGACGCCCGCCCCGAGGCCCTGCGCCACACCGACGGCACGGCGCTGAACGCGCGGGCGCAGACCTTCGACGCGACGTTCTCGCTGGGGATGAGCGACGAGCTGGTCTTCCACCGCAACGGCTCCCCGGTGCTGATACCGGAGCGTCCGGGCGTCCCGGTGTTCGACGACCGTACGGGCGTGTACTGGACTCCGGACCTGCCGCAGGTGGGCGTGAAGGTGCCGAACACCGGCACCCGGATCGCGGTGGTCAAGGAGGCCGCGGGCGGCAAGCAGACCACGGTGCAGGTCAGCCCTTCGCGCTGACCTCGACCGCGGGAAGGCGCACCGTCAGGGGGTGCCGCAGGACTTGACGGGCACGACCGTGCCGCCCGGCACGGTCCGGAGGGTCTTGCGGTCTCCGGCCCCCGTCCAGACGGTGACGGCCGCCGGGTCGGCCCCCACCAGCTCCCCGCACAGAGTGACGGTGGGGGTGGTGACCCGGACGAGGAGGCCGGGTGCGGTGGCGGTGGCCGTCCAGGCGACCGCCACCGCACCGGCGACCAGCGCTATGCCGGTCAGGCAGCACACGGCGGCGGCCTTGAGCGCCCGGCCCACCCGGACGGACTCGCCCTCCGTCCAGCGGCGCAGCGACTGGCCGCCGAGCACGATCTCGGCACCGGGCCGCCCGTGCGCGGCGCGTACGGCGAGCACCGAACCGGCGAGGAGCAGCAGGAAGGCGGCTGCGGTGAGGGCGCCGGCCATGACCCGCGCCCAGTCCGGCAGGTCGGTGAAGCTGTCCCGGCCCTTGAGGACCACGAGCACGGCAAGCAGCCCGGTCAGCGCGGTGAGCCCGGTACGCCATCCCTCCGCCTGCCGGCGCAACTCGGCGAGCTGGGTGAACTCCAGCTCCCGGGCGAGCTCGGCCCAGCGCCGGTCGGAGTGCGCGCTCACGGCGTCGCCTGGCGCGCGACCCGCCAACTGGCCCCGCAGCCGCGGAAGACTGGGTCTGCGGGCTGGCCGGGATGCCCGTACCCGCACTCGCAGAACAGCACCTCGGTGCCGAGCACGTCGGGTTCCTCCGGCGCCTGCGTCCGGAGTCCGCGCCGGAGCAGCGCCCCGAGCCCCTTGGGCCCACTGCCGGGGCCGGGGGCGCCGGTGGCGTACTCGGTCCGGGTGTTCCCCCGGCACCCCGGGCAGAACCCTTCGACGACCACGGTCCGGCCGCCGGGCGCGGTGTGCTGGGTGAAGGACACGGGGAGCGTGCCGAGGTCGCGTTCGTCGTAGGCGGCGGTGAAGTCGTGCGGGACGGGCGCGGGTCCGGGGCCGGGTCCGGGGCTACTCGGCGGAGCCGTCATGCGGTGCCTCCTGGAGATCGAGTCCGAACATCGCGGCGTAGCACCGCAACCGCCCCCACGCCCAGTCCTCGGACTCGCCGAGTTCGCGTGCGGCGAAGGCCACGTGCCGCCGGGCGACCCTGCCGGACACGGCCGGGGGCATGCCGTCGAGGTAGGCGGTGAGGAGTGCGAAGTCCTGCCAGAGCGGCAGGACTTCGGGCCGGCGCGGGATGGCGGGCGCCGTGGCCATGAGCGGCACGTACGGCTCGATCCGCGCCCAGGTGGTGCTGATCTCCTCCCCGAGCCGCCCGGCGATGCTGACGAGGTCGAGCGGGGTCAGGGCTTCGCCGGCGGAGGTGACGCGGTGGCTGTCGCCGAGGGCGAGGAGGTCACGGGCGTCGGGCACGCGGTCCGGCCAGCCGTCGGTGACGGACGGGTCCACCTCCGGGACGGGCGCTCCGATGGCGCGCAGCGCAGACAGACGGGCGTACGAGGCACCCATGCCTGCCCTGGTCACATGGGCGTGGGATGCCAGCTGGTGCGGCGTCAGGGACTTCCACTCCGGCGGCGGGTGCGGGCCACCGCGGGACAAGGGCGCGCTGCGCAGGAGCAGCGCCTCGGCATCCGCCTCGTCCGGACGGAAGTCCGCGAGCGCCAGGGGGAGAGCGGGCACCCGCAGGCCGACCGCTGCACACTCTGCGGCGGCCAGATCCCACACCGGTCCCAAACGCTCGCCCAGCATTGCGGCGGCGGAGAAGAGCACGGGCGGCAGGGGGCCGACC
The DNA here is from genome assembly GCF_055602345.1 of Streptomyces sp. NPDC037401. Taxonomy (NCBI): domain Bacteria; kingdom Bacillati; phylum Actinomycetota; class Actinomycetes; order Kitasatosporales; family Streptomycetaceae; genus Streptomyces; species Streptomyces sp. NPDC037401. The sequence goes on along the minus strand of NZ_JBVJWO010000001.1, from coordinate 288,878 downwards.
GGCAGCGGGGTGCCGGCCTGGTCGACCCCGCTGAGGATGATGCGCGTCCGCAGCGGGAGCGTCGGCCACGAGTGAAGCAGCTCCACGCCGTCCGGGACGTCCATGCCCAGCGTTCGGAGCTCCGACACGCCGTCCAGGAACTTCTCGCGGGGCTTCGCGTTTCGGTAGGCCCGCGCCATGGCTTCGAAATCGAGATCGGCACCGGGCCGGCGAGTCGCGTGGTACAAGGCTTCGCCCGCCTGGGCTGCCCGTGCCGATGGGTGCAGGGCACCCGTGGCGTCCGGGGTGCGAAAACGGAACTCCAGGCCCGCGGCGCGGGCCATCCGTTCGACCTCGCGCCCCGCCGTGCCGAGCGTGATCCGATGGTCTGCCGCGTACCTCACGACAGCAGTCCAGTCGACGTGCCCGTCGCGTCGGTAGCGCATCGGCAGCCGCCCTACGTGGGACCACGACCAGGGGCGCTCGCTGCCGACGACCGGCTGTTCCAGCCACTCCATCCGCTGGGTGTTGTGGCCGACGGGCGGAGCATCGATGCCCACGACGGACTCGACACCGTGCAGCCCCGGCTGGTTCCGGCCGCCGTCCATCGGCGCGAGGAACCGGGCCCTCTCCGCGTCCTCCACAGTGCAGACGTGGTCCCGGCGCTGCGGGGGCAGTGCGGGGACTGCTTCCGCGAACAGCGGCGCAAAGGCGGAGAGCCGGTCGTGGACGCGTCCGAGCGGGTAACCGTACCTATACGACAGCTCGATCATCCGGGAGAGCAGGGAACGATCGGCAGACAGCAGATTGCCGTCGCCGAGTCCTTGCTGCAGCCGGCACTGATTGGCGAAGTCCCGTTCCTCACTCGACGGGATCCAGTCGAGCGCGCCTTCGGACTGCCTTGGGGGTGCGAGGAGAGGGGAGGCGATCCGCAGGCGCCGCAGCGCTGCCAGGATGCCTGCGATCGTCCTGCGCTGCGCGTGGGCGTATCCGACGGCCTGGGGCCACTCGCAACGGGTGTCCGTGCACAACGCACCGTCGCCGGGTTCCGGCGCCGGATACCCCGCGAACGATGCCGGGGCGCTGGAAGTACGGTCCGAGTCGAGCGCGAACTGCGGCGCGCCACCACTCAGCTCCGCACGCCACTGCCGGATGCTGTCGTACGGTTCGATCTCGGGAGACTGCGACGGCTGGGAATCCCCGCCCACATCCGGCCTCAGCCAGCCGTGCCGGTCCAGGTCCAGTCGGCCCCTTTCCAGCGGCAGCGGGACCTGCAACCCGCGGCCCCGCAACCCGCCCCACACGATACGCGCGGCGTGGACGTTCTGCTCCTCCAGCTTCCAGAGCCAGTCCGTGGTCAGCCGATCCCAGCCGGTGAGGGCTCCCGCACCGGCACGCAGCATCTGCGCCTCCCATCCCTTGTCGTACGACTGCAGCTCGTTCCGGTTCACGCTGAGCGTGCCTGCACGGGCTCCGGTCAGGTTGAGGACGTAGCCGTAGGGCCGTGCATCGCTCGTGACGCCGTCGCACAGGATCGCGCCCCCTCCGTCCACCCACCACAGCGTTCCCGGCACGGCGGGCCTGGCATCACGACCCGTATCGGCCCGGCCTCGGTAGAGCATCCCCGGCTCCCAGTTGACGGCGTCGCGCCCCGCCTCCGCCTCCGCCTCCAAGTGGAACTCGCTCACTGCGACGAGCGAACGGAGTGTCTGCACGCAGGACAGCTTCGCCAGTGCCGGGTCGTCGCGCAGGTACAGCCGCACGCGCGTGCCGCCCTCCGGGAGGGTGTCGCCCTCGCAGTGGTGGCGGATGCGGAACAGGCTGCCGCTGCTGGGGATTTCGACGCTCAGCGCCTGTTGGGCGGGGACGCCGCCCGTGCCGACCTCGCGGGTCACGATGGCCATCTCGTCGGCCAGCATGAAGTAGCTGAACACCCCGATGCCGAATCGGCTGTTGGGGTACAGCCGCAGTGAGGGGTCCGCGCGGAGCCACTGGGCCTGTTCGCGGCGGAAGGCGCGGGAGGTCTCGAAGCGGCTGCCGGCGCGGGTGAAGGTGCCGGTGAGCCGTTCCAGGCCCATGCCGACGCCGTTGTCACGGCATTCGACGTACCGGCCGCGCTCGTCCTCCCCCTGGGTGAAGGCGATCCGGCCCTCCCACGGCGCCGGGTGCCTGCCCGTGAGGTCGAGGTACCGGCGGCGCATGGCCCGGTAGCGGCAGGCGTCCAGCGCGTTCTGGTACAGCTCGCGCAGCGCGAGCTCCGGTCGGCCGTACAGCCGCCGCCCCATGAGCAGTTCGCGCACCTCGGTCTGCGCGAGCCTGAAGCGCAGCAGGGGGACCTCGTAGGCCGGGCGGTCGCCCCGTCGGCCCGGCCGCAGGGCCCGGGCGGTGACCCGTTCGGGCAGGGCGTCGAGCAGGGCGGTCTCGGGGCGGGACAGTTCGTCCGGGAGGCGGGCCAGGCGTGCGCAGAGGCGGTCGGCCCGTTCGGCGAGGTCCTGGAAGGCGGCGTGCACGGCCTGGTGGGAGCACGGGGCGTCGAGGTCGAGGGTGGTGCCCGTGGCGTCCCAGGACAGGGAGCGGGCGACGGTGCCGATCACGTCGGCCGGGGTGACGGGGTCGGCGACGGCCAGGTGTTCGGCGACGACCTCGGGAAGGGTACGGACGTCCGCGGCGAGGATGCCGGCCAGGCCGAGTACGGCGGCGAGCGGGCGGGCGCGTAACGACTGGTGGCCTTCGGGCAGCCGGACCTTGCCGGGGCCCGGCGCCGCGGCGAGCCCGTCAAGCGGGGAGTCGTGGCCGACGGCGAGGGTCAACCCGGCCATCAGCCCCGTGAGTTCGGCGGCCCGGCCGTCGTCGGTTGCGGAGCCGCCGAGCAGGGCGGACACGAAGCCGTGGCCGAGCGCGGCGGGTACGGGCTCGTCGTCGGTCTCGAAGCGGTCGGCGATCCAGCGGTGGACGAGCCAGAGCGCGGTGTCCTGGGAGCCGGGCGCCTTGCGGGCGAGGTGGGCGTACTGGTCGTGGATCTGCTCCAGGTGGCGCCGCTGCGGCCCGGCGCCCTGCATCCGGCCGGTTTCGGCGGGGGACGCTTCGGCGGCCTGGCTGAGCCGGTCGGCCCAGGCGGCCTCGCGCAGGAACACGGCGGCGGCCAGCGCGGTCAGTTCGAGGGGGGAGAGGCTGCCCGCGGGCAGCAGCCGGGGAAGTTCGCGGGTCAGGATCCGGACGGGGAAGTCGTCGTCGGCCCAGGGGTCCGGCAGGCGCTGCTGGGCTTCGTACACGCGGCGGGCGCAGTCCTCGGCGAGGCCGAGCAGGCACTCGCGGAGGCGGTCCGCGGCCCCGGCCCCGCCCGGGTCCGCGAGCCGCCACAGGTCCGGGTGGCGTACGGCCTCGCGCCAGGGCGGCATCAGGTCGCGGCCCGCGCACAGGAGCGTGGCCCGGGTCTGCTGCTCGTGGTCGGGTGCGTAGTGGATGCCGACCCGCTGGGCGGTCCGGTCCTGCCGCAGGGCGAGGGCGGCCGTCGGGTTGCGGGTGGCGTCGAAGACCTGCTCGACGGTCCGGTGCCGGGAGAGGGGGGACAGTGCCTCGGCGAAGGCCCGGGTGAAGTGGCTCCCGTGCTGCGTGGAGCCGGCCTGCTCGCCCACGGCGCAGCTGGTCATCATGGCGAAACCACCCGTGGGGGGTCCCTGCACGATCCTGCTGCCGAAGGCCGCCTGGCCGCCCGGCACGGCGGTGCGGCAGGCGTCGATGACGTAGAGGACGGTGGCGGCCCGGCACTCGGTGAGATGGCCGCTGAGGTCGGCGGGGAACAGGGTGTTCCTGTATGCGGGCCGCCACACGCCGTCCTCGGGGGCGAGGGCGTCGGCCGGGACGAGGTAGTCGGCGTCCCCGATGCGCAGGCCGTGTCCGGTGAAGTAGATGAGCAGCGTGCCGTCTTCGGGGACTTTGCGGGAGGCCTCCAGGACGTGTACGCCGATCGCGGCGCCGGTCGCTCCGCTGAGGACCTCCACCTCGAACCCGGCCTGGCGCAGGGCGGGTTCGAGGGAGGCCAGGTCGGCTGCGACCGCCCGGTCCAGTGCGGGGAAGGCGCCGGGCGCCTGGTGGGCGCGCGGCACCCCGATCAGCAGTGCGCTGCGGATCCCGCCGCCGTGTTCCGCCATGCAGCCCCTCCCCCGTGCCCAGGGGGACCATGATGGCACCGGCGGCGGGCGCCGGAGGCGGCCTCAGGAATGCAGGCGTACGGGAAGCGCCTCCACGCTGTTGCCGATGAAGCTGGGCTGGTGGGTCAGGTCGGCTTCGGGGACGGCGAGGTCCAGGTCGGGGAAGCGGTCGAACAGCCGCTCCAGGGCGATGACGGCTTCCATGCGGGCGAGCGGGGCGCCCAGGCAGTAGTGGGCGCCGTGGCCGAAGGAGAGGTTGCGGGAGGCGCCGCCCCGGGTGAGGTCGAAGCGGCCGGCGTCCGGCCCGTACGCCTCGTGGTCGCGGCCGGCCGCGGTGTACCCGGCGAGGACCGGGGTGCCCCGGGGGATCACGGTGCCGTCGAGGGTGATGTCGCGGGTCGGGTAGCGGAAGGGGAACCAGCTGACCGGGCCGTCCCAGCGCAGGGTTTCGTCGACCACGTCGGACCAGGTGGCCTTCCCGGACCTGACCAGGTCGAGCTGGTCCCGGTGGGCGCACAGGGCGCGTACGGCGTTGGTGATCAGGTTGAGGGTGGTCTCGTGGCCGGCGACGAGCATCAGGCGCATGGTGCCGGTCAGTTCGGCCTCGCTGAGGCTGTCTCCGTCGGCCTCGCGGGCGGCGATGAGCGCGCTGGTCAGGTCGTCGCCCGGGTTCGCGCGGCGGGCTGCGGCGATCGTGCCCATCAGCTGGACGAGTTCGAGCACTCCGGCCCTCGCCTCGGCCGGGGTGGTGTCGGTCGCGATGATGACCTTGTACGAGAGTTCGTGGAGCCGTCCTCGGTGCTCGGCGTCCACGCCGAGGAGTTCGCAGATCACGTTCATCGGCAGGGGGAGGGCGAAGTGCTGCCGCAGGTCCGCGGTGCCTTCGCGGGACTCGTCGGCGGCCCGGCCGAGGTCGTCGAGGAGCGCGGCGGTGAGCTCCTCGATCCGGGGACGGAGGCGTTCCACCCGGCGGGCGGTGAAGACGTTGCCGACCAGCGACCGCAGTCGGCGGTGGTCCGCATCGTCCGCGGTGTGCATCCCCTGCGCGTTGACGAAGGCCCGCAGCGGCCATTCGGCCGGGATGCCGCCGTCGTGGAGGGCGGTGAAGTGCCGGGCGTCCTTGGCGACATCGGGGTGTGCGAGGAACTCCTTGAGTGCGTCGTGTCCGAGGACCAGGGCGCCCGGCACACCACCGGGGAGTACGACGTCGGCGACGGCGCCGTGCGCGCGGAGCCGGGAGTTGAGGGCGTGCGGGCAGCCGCCGGCGGGGTCGATGCGGTGGGGCTGCGGAGTCACGGTTTCATCGGTCACTCGATCAACAGTGCGGTGTGGAAGGCTGGTTGTTCAAGGGGTGGGCCAACTGGGCGCTTCCTGGTCGAAGTCGGGTCGCTGACGGGATTTCCCCTTCCGGGGCGGCCTTCGGCGGACATCATGGGCGGCAGCGGGCTCGGAGGGGGATCGATGGGCGGGGCGGAGAGCGGGGACCGGGCGGACGTACGCTCCCGGGTGGCCGAGGCGAAGGTGCGGGCGGCCGCACTGATACCGGCGGAGGGGGCGACGCAGCTGCCGGAAGCCGGTGCGTACGACGCCGTGATCGACGAACTCTCCGTACTCCACGGCCTTTTGGCGGATGACGAGACGGAGCAGCAGCGGCTGGCCGTCCGGCTCGGCGGGATGCTCGCCTACCGGTACCGGGCGGGGGCCGCACCGGAGGACCGGGAGCGTGCGCTCGCCCTGCTGCGCGGCGCGCGGGCGGCGGCCGGGCCCGCGGGGCTGCCCGCGGACGACGTCCGGCTGGCGGCGGCCTTCCTGATCATGGTGGTGCTGCCGATGCACGCCCTGGGGAACGGCAGCGGCGGGCTGCCTGCCTTCGCCGACCTGTGGGCATGGGGCTTCGGGCCGGGCGGTGAAGGCAGCGGCGTGGCGGAGGAGCTCCGGCAGCTCTGCCTGGAAGCGCGTGACATCTCGCCGCAGTTGCAGCAGGCGGTGGGTTTCTTCGAGGCGTTCGAGGACCTCGCCGCCGGGCGCGACCCGGACAGTGCGGGCCGGCTCCTGAACGACCTGCCGCCGGAGTTCCCGTACGCGGCCGAGCTCCGCACGCTCCTGCAGGCGATGCCGGTGATGTGGCCGCAGAGGCCGCCGGCGGGCGGGCCGCGCCCCGGTCCGGACACGCCGCCGGACCCCCGGAAGTCGGAGATCGCCGACCTGGGGCTCCAGGCGATGGTGCCGGCCCTGGTGGGCATGGTGCAGGTCCTGGAGGACGGGGACACGGCGCACCACAACCGGGCTCTGGAGGTCCTGACTGCGGCCCGTCGGCAGATGCCCGGCGACGACGCCGTTGCGCAGCTGCTCGGCGTACTGAGCGGGCTCCTGCTGCAGTCCGCGCAGACCGTGGGCGGCAGCCATCTGGACGCGGCCGTCGGGCGCGAGGTCACCGAGCGGATGAGCGCGCGGTTCGGCGAGAATCCCGAGCCGGAGGCGCGGGCCGTACAACGCGTCGCACGTGCCGCGCACCTGGTGGCGGCGACCGGGCATGCGCACGAGAGCGGGGATCTGGACGCCCTCGACGCCATCGTCCGGGAGCTGGAAGCCCTCGAAGACGCGGCCGGAGCGGGCGGGGAGGACCTGCCGCCGATCGTGCCGCTGGCCCTCGGGCAGGCCTGGATGGTGCGCGGCCTGATGAGCGGCGACGGCGAGGCCCTCCTGCGCGGCTTCGCGTGCGTGGACCGCACCCTGGCCGATCCCATAGCCGAGCTGGAGCCGCTGCGGCGGCTGTTCGACGCGCTGTCCGGTACGCACGAGACGATCCGCATCGCGCTGGGGGCGGCCACCGGGCAGCCGCCGGAGGTCACCCGGCCGGGCCCCGGAGCGTCGCTCAGCGAGCGGTGGCTGGCGGCCATCGCCCTGGACATGCGGCACTACGTGACACAGGACCCCGCCGACCAGGATGCCGCCGTCGAGGAGCTCACCCTGATCCGGGCGGGTCTGGCCGAGGGGCAGGCAACGCCGTTCGCAGCGGGGGCGCTGCTGAAGCTCGCGGAGCTCCTGCGGGAGCGCTGCACGGCCGGCGCGTCCACCGCGCCCGAGGCCACCGCGGACGGGGCCACCGCGGACGAGGCCACCGCGGACGAGGCCACCGCGGCGGAGGCCACCGCGGCGGAGGTCACCGCCGAGGCCCTGCACCGGGTCGCCGCGAACGTCGTCCTCCAGCTCGGCGCCGAGCACGGGCTGCTCGCGGCGCGCGCGGGCGCCGACCACGGGGTCCGGGCCGCGCGCTGGGCGGCCCGCCGCGGCCGGGTCGAGGAGGCCGTCGCCGCCCTGGAGCTGGGGCGGGCGCTCGTCCTCCAGGCAGCCTCCGTCTCGGCGACCGTGCCCGAACTCCTGGAGGAACGCGGCCACGGCGAACTGGCCGCCGCCTGGCGGGATGCGGGCGCCCGGCAGCCCGGTGCGGGGGACGCATACCCCGACGCGCTGCCCAGCCGGCTGCGCCGCAGCGCCCTCGAGGCGCTCGGCTACGGGCAGAGCGGCGCCGGGCCGTTCGCCACGGCGACGACGGGAGAGCTCGCCGCCGGCCTGTCGGGCGCCGGGGCGGATGCGCTGGTCTACCTCGTGGCCGGGGAGGGCACGGAACCGGGCGTGGCGATCGTCATCGGCCCCGGGACGGGGTCCGGCACCGGTTCAGGGGCCGGGACGGGGTCCGGGACGGGGGCCGGGACGGGGCCTTCGGTGGTGGAACTGCCGCTGCTCGCGGGGGCGGGGCAGGAGCCGCTCGACCGGTACCTGACCGCGGCTGCCGCCCGCTCCCGGGCCCTGGGGGATCCGGATGCCGAGGCGGCCTGGGACCAGGCCCTGTCGGAGCTGTGCGACTGGGCGTTCCCGGCCGCGCTGAGCCCGGTGCTGGCCAAGGTCACGGAGATGATCGCGGGCGCTCCCGGGCGGCGGCGTCCGCCCGGTCCGACGCGGCTGGTGCTGGTGCCGTGCGGCCCGCTGGGCGTCGTACCCTGGCACGCGGCGCGCCTGCCGCGCACGGCGCCGTGGGACTACGCCTGCCAGTTCCTCGCCCTCACCTACGCCGCCTCCGGCGGACAGTTCCTGCGGGCCGCCCGGCGGGCACGGCGCGATCCGGCAGCGGCCCCGGTCCTCCTCGCCGACCCGCGCATGGACCTCACCCACGCCGAACGCGAAGCCACCGCCCTCCACGCCGCCTACTACCCCCGCGCCCGGCTCATGGGCGAGTTCTACGACCCCGCCGCGGAACCCTCGGCGCCCGGGACGCCCGACGACGTGCTCGCCCTCCTGCGCGGCCCGCTGTCCCTCCTCCACGTGGCCTCGCACGGCTCGGCCGAGCTGCGCCCCACGGTCTCGGCTCTGCACCTGGCCTTCCCGGAGGGTACGGAAGGGCTCGGCGCGCAGGACGGCGGGCCGGGGGCCCTGCCCGACCTCGGCATGCTCACCGTCACCCGCCTCCTCGACGCCGGCGCAAGCACGGGCACGGGAACGGGCACGGGCACGGGCACGGAGGCGGCGGACGGGCCGCTGGTGGTCCTCAGCGCCTGCGACACCGATCTGAGCACCGGCGACCACGACGAGGCCCTCACCCTGGCGACGGCGTTCGTCGCCAACGGGGCCCGTGACGTCGTGGGGTCACGCTGGACCGCGCAGGACGGCGCCTCCCTCCTGATGATGGCGGTCTTCCACCACCACCTCGCCGTCGAGGGCCGCAGCCCCGCAGACGCCCTGCGCGAGGCCCAGTTGTGGATGCTCGACCCCGACCGCCGCGATCCCGGCACGCTCGGACCCGCGCTACGGCGCGAAATGCAACGCCCGGGCCTGGACCGGCTGCCGGTCTGGGCCGCCTTCACCCACCAGGGAAACCCCGGCCGTTGAAAGGAGCAGGAATGAACGCGGAGCGGCGGCTCGAACGCCTGATCGCGCAACACCGGACGAGCATCCGGGAGGCCCTGGACGAAGAGCAGTTCGCGGTACTGCTGGAACGGCTGCGGGCGCTGGAGGCCGCCGGCTCGCAGCCGCGGGACCGGCGGCGGGCCCTCCAGGGGGTGCGGCTGGCACTGCTGCCGCTGCCGATCGACCACCCGGTGCGGATCGCACTGGATTCCGTACGGGGGGCCGCGGTGCTCGACGACCCCTCGGACGTGCTGGACGCGCGGCTGCTGCTGGCCTTCCTGACGGACCCCGCCGAGGCGACCGGGGCACCGGCCCCGGTGTCGCCGGAGGCCGCGGCGGCACTGGCGGAGGCGCGCCGGCAGCTGCTGGAGGCACCGTCGCTCTCGCCGCTCCAGGCACGGGAGAAATGCGGCGGCGAACCACCCCCGCACGAACTGATCGCGCTGGACGATCCGGCGCAGGGCACCCGCTACCCCGCCTTCCAGTTCGCTGCGGACACCGGCGGCCCGGTCCCGGTCGTGCGGCAGATCAACCGTCTGCTGATGGCCGAGGTGGACCCGTGGGGGGCCGCGCACTGGTGGCTGAGCGGCAACACCTGGCTGGACGGCAGGCCCGCCGCGCTGCTCGGCAGGGTCCCGGACGAGCGGCTGACGTGGGCCGCCCGCGAGCTCGTGGAGGGGGAGCGATGATCGGCGACACGCCTCCCGGCGCCTACACCATGCAGCCCAACTCCCTTCTGGTGCCGGCCGGTACGGAGCTGTGGCGGGTGCACGACAGCAGGCGGTCGGTGGACGCCTTCAACCCGGTCGTCGCGGACGCCCACTTCGGCGGCAGCCGCTTCGACGGCACGGCCGCCGACCCGTACGCCTTCCTGTACGCGGCGATGGACCCGGCGACCGCGCTGGCGGAGACCCTGCTGCGCTCCCTGGAGTTCGAGCCGGGGTCTGGGATGCGGCTGATCCCGTACGCGGTGGCGCGCGGGCGCTCGCTGAGCGCGCTGCGGACCCGCTGCGACCTGCGGCTGATCTCCCTGGTCACGGAGGAGGACCTGGCGGCGGTGTGCCAGGACTCCTGGCTGCTGGAGGCGGAGGGCGACCGGTACGCGAAGACGCGGCGGTGGGCGAGCGAGATGCGCGCGCAGGACACCCGCGCCATGGGACTGGTGTGGCAGTCGCGCCGCCACCGGCCCCGGCTGGCCACGGTCCTCTTCGAGGACCGGTTCGGCGGCGGCAGCGGGCCGGACGGGGCCTTCCGCGGCGGGGAGCCGCCCGCCCCGGTGGGCTCGGGAGGGATTCCGGACCTGGGCTCGCCCTCCGGAGTCGCCGAGGCGAACCGGCTGCTGGCGCCGCTGCGGGCGGCCATCGTTCCGCCGTGGCCGGGGTGAGCGGCCCGCCGGCGCGTGGCCGGAGTACGTCGGCCTGAAATCCCGGTCCTTGTCTGCCTGTGACAGCCGGTGTAACAGTGGCTGCCATGTCGCCGGTTGTTGAGCATGCGTCAGTTCTCGTTGAACTCAAGGAACTTCGACGAGCGGGCCTGGTCAGGCTGCGCAACCTCGCGGTGCCCACCCTGCGCGAGGCCGCGGCCCTGCTGCCGGACGGCTCGGTGGAGGGCCTGGTCCGGCTCGCCGTGTCCGGGCTCGACCAGGGCACCCTGCGGACCGCCGCGGAGTACACCCTCGGGCTGGCCCAGGGCACGCGGGACTGGCCGGGCTCCGACCGGCGCAGGCGCGCCGCCGAGGTGTACGGGGTGAGCGTCGAGCGGTTCCGCAAGGACCACGAGCTGATGGTGCTGGGGCAGGTCGCGGAGGAGATCGGGCGGCTGGCCGACGGCGGGGCGGCGGCCGCGGCCGCACGGAACGCGCCGGGACACGCTGCGGGACGGTCGCCGGGGAACGCACCCGGGGCGGGGCACACCCCCGCCCACCTGACGATGAGGGTCCGCACGGGCGGCCGCGCCGTGGCGCTGACCGTGCACGCACATCCGGTCGATCTGCTGCGCGACGTGGACGTGGTCGTCTCGCCCGTCAACACGTACCTGGCGCTGCCGGAGCCGTACAAGGCCTCGGTCTCCGCCTCGCTGCGCCGCGCGGCGGCGGTCCGCGGGGTGACCGGGGACGTGCACGACGACCCGCTGCACGAGGAGCTGCGCAAGTGGGCCGCCCGCTACGACACGTCGGGGCGGCCGGTCCTGCCCGGCACGGTGGCCTCGACCGGGTCGGGCGCCCTGGTCGGCCAGGGCATCCGGCGCATCTACCACGCCGCGATCGCCGTGCCGCGGGCCGGGACCAACGACTACGACGTGCTGCCCGCCGATGTGACGCGGGCCGCGGCCCGGGTCTTCGGCCTGCTCGCGGACGAGCACGACCGGTTCGACCCGCCGCTCCGCTCGGTGTGCTTCCCCCTGCTGGGCTCGGGGCGGGGCGGGCTCCCGTACGCGACGAGTGCGAGCGCCTTGTGGGCGGCGGTGGAGGCGGAGCTGGCGCGCGGCGCGGACTGGGACGTCCACTTCCTGGTCCGCGGCCCCGAGATGGTCGGCGAGCTGCTGGGACGGCTGCCCGCCGGAATCCGCCCGGACGGCGACCCGTCGCCGACCACGACGTCCGCTTGACTGGAATCACCGGCCGACATGCCGGTACCGAAGGTGAGTTGACGGGGGGTGGACTGTGGGGTCGTGCACGGCCACGGGGATGGCACGGTGGGCGGACGGCGCGCTCGGACGACTGGTGACCTGGCCGGACCCGGACGCCTACGTCCTCGTCGAGGGGGTGCTGCTGCGGATGCCGGCACACTCCCCCGGGCTGGTCCCGGGCGCCGGGATCAGGGTGGGCTGGGACCCCGCGCGGCAGGTTCTGGTGGCACACGGCACGGAGGCGGGTGGGGCATGAGCGGAAGCACGATGGGACTGTCGGAGGGCTGGGAGGAGCGGCAGCCCGTGGTCCTCCTCCTCGACACCTCGGCGTCGATGGGCCGGCCGGCGGAAGCACCCCGGATCGACGAGCTCAGCACCGCGCTCGCCCGCTGGTTCGAGGGCGTGCGCGCCGAACCGCGGCTCCAGTCGCGGGTGGAGGTCTGTCTGATCACCTTCGACTCGGACGTACGGGTCTACGACCCGGTGCGGCAGGAGCTGGTACCGGTGCCGGCCGCCGGACTGCCGGCCGACGCCGCGGAGCGGCTGTTCGTACCCGTCGACGAGGTACGTCCGCCCCGGCTCGGGGCGTCCGGGCTGACCCGGATGACGGCGGCCGTGGACGCGGCGCTCGACCTGGCCGCGGCCCGCTACCGGGCCCTCCAGCAGCGGCGGGTGCAGGTGCGCAGGCCGTTCCTGTGGGTGCTGACGGACGGCGCGCCGACCGACGCGGACGGGCAGGCGCAGGACGCCGCGGCCCTCGCCGGAACGGCCCGGCGGCTGCGGCGGGCCGAGGAGGGCGGCGCCTGCGTGTTCCAGGCGATCGGGGTGAGCGGGGCCGACCTGCCGCTGCTGCGGGTCCTGGCACCCGACGCGGCGCTGATGCTGGACACCCTCGACTTCGGGGAGATCCTGGACCTGCTGTTCCAGAGCTCGGACCGGGTCGGCGCCGAGCAGGACGCCGCGGAGATCCACCGGAACACCGCCGACCTGGCGGAACGGCGCCGCCGGATGCGCGACCTGGAAGAGGAAGTCCTGTGATCGTCGCGGGCGCGGTGGTGCAGGGCGCGGGCCACCTGGCCGCCGGGCAGGGCTGCCAGGACGCGTTCAGGGCGGTGGACCTCGGCGAGGCGGTGGTCCTGGCCGTCGCGGACGGGGTCGGCAGCCGGGCCCGCAGCGCACTGGGCGCGCACATCGCCGTCGACACGGCGTGCCGGCTGCTCGCCGAGGACCCGCCGGACGCGGCGGCGGACGCAGAGACGTGGACGCAGTGGACGGCCGAGCGCGGGGCGGCGGTGGTCGACGGGTACGTACGCGCGGCCCGCGCGGTCCTGGCTACGGAAGCGGAACGTGAATTCTCCTCCTGTCAGCGTCGGTTGACGGACCGACAGCCGGGCCTCCCCGGCAGTGCGCGGGGCCGTGACGCAGCGGGCGCGGAGGACGTGGGCGCGCTGGCCGCCGCGCTCGCCGCGGCCGTGGTCCGGCCGCCCTGGGTGGCGTTCCTCTCCGTCGGCGACTGCTTCGGCGTCGCCCTCACCCGCGACCCCGGCGGGGCGGGCCCGCCCGAGCGCTGCCACCTCGTCCTGCCGCCCCCGCTGCCCGGCAGCCCGCCGCAGCCCTTCCTGTCCTCGCCCGGCGCCCGGCTGCGCGCCCGCACCTTCACCCTCTGGGACCCGGATCTGAGCGGGGTCGTACTCGCCACCGACGGCTGCGCCTCCGTGGCCCTCGACCACCCGGGCGTGCACGGACTCCCCGACGCCGTCGGCCCGTTGGCCTCGCCGCGGTTCTTCCGCGGCCTGGCCGACACGCTCCGCGCCAACGGCGGCGACGCCGCGCCGCTGCGGGACCTGCTGTGCGGCCCGGCGGCCGCACGCACCGGCGACGACCTCACGGTCCTGTGCGCGCTGCGGGAGGACGCGTGACCAGGGGGCTGAGGGTGGTGTCCGCAACCGGGCGCGAGTACCGGCTCACCGAACGGATCGGCAGCGGCTCCGAAGGCCTGGTGTACGCGGTCGACGACCCGCGCGCCCTGGTCGCGAAGCTGGTGCCGGACCCGCCCGACCCGACGGCCTACCGGCGCAGGCTCGCCCGGCTGGTGCGCCAGCGCCGGGAGCCCCGTACCGTACGGCTGCTCGCGGGCAGCCCGCAGCGGCTGGCCTGGCCGCTGGCGGCGGTGCACACCACGACGCCGGCCCGCCCGCGGGTCGACGGCTACGTCATGCCCGACATGCGGCCCTCCTTCCGACCGCTCTCCCACCTGCTGTCGCCCGCGGCACGCCGGGCCCGGATGCCCGCCGCGACCTGGGCCACGGCGCTCGCCGCCGCCGGGTCGCTGGCCCGGCTGCTCGCCGAACTGCACGCCGAGGGGTACGTCGTGGGCGATCTCAAGCCCGACAACCTGTGGGTGGACGGGCAGGGCCGGGTCGGCATGGCGGACGTGGACTCCTGGCAGTTCACGGACGGCGCGGAGGTGTTCCCGGGACGGATGCACACCCCCGGCTACACGGCGCCCGAGCGGCTCGGGGAGCAGCCGCCCCCGCCGGACCGGTCCTCCGACGCCTTCGTGCTCGCCGTCCTGGTCCACCAGGTGCTGCTGTGCGGGCTGCATCCGTTCGCCGGACATCCCGCGGACGGCGGCGACTTCCGCTCCCTCGACGACAACCTGCTCCACGGACGCTGCCGGATCACCGACCGGACCTCGGTCACGCTCCCCCGGTCCGCGCCACCGGCCGACGCCCTGCCCCGCAGCATCACCGCACTGCTGCGGGCGGCGTTCGGCGGCGAGCGCCCCACCGCCGGGGTGTGGGCCCGCGCCCTGGCCGAGGCCCGCGCTCCCGGACGGCTCACCGTGTGCGCGGTACGGCCGCAGCACGTGCACACGGTGGAACGGCCCTGGTGCCCCTGGTGCGACCAGGCCGCGCGCGGCGCGGACTGCTATCCCGACGCGGCCGAGGAGGCGGTGACATGACCGGGCCGGTGCTGTCCGTGGCCCGCACGCTGGACCGGTGCACGGTGCTCGGGCCCGGGATCCGTGCGGTGGTGTGGGTGCAGGGCTGTCCGCTGCGCTGCCGCGGCTGCGTCGCCGCCGAGACCCTGCCCTTCGAGGGCGGAACCGCCCGGCCGGTCGCCGAACTGGCCGACTGGCTTGGCACGTTGACCGAGCCGGAGGGGGTCACCCTGTCGGGTGGCGAGCCCTTCAGCCAGCCGGAGGCGCTCGCCGCGCTGCTGGACGCCGTACGGGAGCGGCAGCCCGGCTTCACGGCCATGGCGTACTCGGGCTTCCGGTACGAGGCGCTGCGCCGGGGCTCACCGGGGCAGCAGGCCCTGCTGGACCGGCTCGACCTGCTCGTGGACGGGCCGTACGTCGCCGGGCAGCATGCGGCGCTGCGCTGGCGCGGCTCGGCCAACCAGCGGCTGCTGGCCCTCGGCGGACGGTACGGGCACGTGCCCGCCGAGGCCGACACGAGCGCGGGGCTGGAAGTCTCCCTGGGCGACGACGGGACCCTGTCCTGGGCGGGCGTACCGCCGGTGCCGGGATTCCGGGACCGGCTGGAGGAGCAGCTCACGGCCCGTGGCTTCGCCCTGCACCCGGCGGGCACGGCGGACACGGCGGGCCCGGCGAGGGCACCGGGCGTGTCAGGTGCGCCCGGTGTGCCGGGCCCGCAGCGCACCCGCAAGGCGCACGGGGCGGAGGCCACCCGGGATCCGCACACCACGAACGTACGGGGGGAGTCATGAGCGGTTCGGTCATGTACACCGCGGTCGCCTTCGATCCGACGCTGATCCTGCTGGGGGCGGCGGTGATCGGCGGGCTGGCCCTCGCCCGCCGGAACCGCGAGCAGGGCCGCTGCGAGCAGCGGGCGGCCCTGGCCGCCGAACGGTCCCGGCAGTCCGAGCTCCGCCGGCAGCAGCTGCGGGCCGAGCAGGAGGAGCGGATCCGCGCCGAACGGGCCGCCCGCGTCGCCCGCACCCGCGAGGAGCACGGCAGGGCCGAGGTCCGCCGCATCGACGAGGTCGCCGCGCTCATCGCGCAGCTGCGCGCCGAGGGGGTCGCGGACACCGGTCTCGCCCAGATCGAGGGCGAGTTGACGGCGCTACGGGCACGGGCCGGCGGAGCCGAACCGCTCGGGGCGGCCATCGAGGAGCTGCGCGGCCGGGTCGTCCTGCTGCGCCCGCAGCCCTCGGACCACCCGGGCCGCACCGGGCCCGCCGAGCGGTCGGAGCTGCTGCACTCCCTCGAACTGCGCTTCATGGAAGCGGGTTTGACGGACACCGGCGACGACGCGGCGGGCCGGGACGCCGTGGGCGGGCTGCTGGACCGGCTGCGCGCCGCCGTGGCCCCCGGCCAGGAGGTGCGGTTCGAGGCGCTGCTCGGCACGGTCGAGCACGAGCTCGGCCGGCACGAGGCCGAGGTCGCCCGCACCGCGGCGGTCCGGGCTCGGCGCGAGGAGGAGCGGCGCCGCCGGGAGGACGCGGAGCGGGAGCGGGCCGAAGCACTGTGGGAGGCGCTGTCGGAGGCGGCCGACCGGTTCGGTGTGGTCTCGCAGGCGGCCCGCGACGGCGCCCGTGATGCCGTGGAGCTGGGCGATCCGGAGCTGGCCGGCCGGATGGAGGCGGCCGTCGGCGCCGTCACCGACGCGCTGGCCATGCAGCAGCCGGACCGGGCGCTGGCCGCGGTCGCCGAGCTGGAGGTGCTGCTGCCCGCCGCCGAGGAGCGCCTCGACGAACTGCAGCTGGCGTACACGCGCCGCGGCGAGCTCGCGCAGGCCCTCAAGGACTCGATGACGGATGCCGGGCTGTCGTTCACGGGCGGGGAGGAGCAGGAAGGACGGCTCGTGCTGTCCTTCGAGCGGGCGAGCGGGGCCGTCTACGAGGCGGTGGTCAGCGCCGGCGAGGACGGGCAGGCGCTGCTGACGTACCACGTGGCGGGGGAGGCCGACATGTCGCTGCGGGCCGGGGCCGGGGGCGCGGTGTGCACGCCCGAGGAACTGCTCGACCGGGTGCACGCGGCGCTGAACGACGAGGGGTTCGTGCCCGGTGAGCTGAGCTGGGACGGCAAGCCGCCGCGGGGCGCGGAGGCCACTCCGCCGCCGGACCAGGCCATGAGGAGGACGCTGTGAGCACGATCCGCTGGGAGAAGTCCGCGGACCCGTCGGAGGGACCCTCCGGCGCCTCCTCGGGAGCACGGTCCGCGGCGCAGTCCACGGCGGCGTCGGCGGAGACGTCTGCGGAGACGTCTGCGGAGACGTCTGCGAACGTGTCCGGGCAGCCGTCCGCAGCGCCGGCCGGCGGTCTCGAACCGGCACCGGCCGTTCCCGCCGACGACCGGATGCCGCTGTGGGCGGTCTCCCTGGGCTGGGAGCTGCGCCGGGGCCGCCAGGTGATCCTGGACGGCCAGATCCGCGACCGCTGGTGGCTGGAGGGCCGCCCGGCGTCGTTCCGCGACCTGGTGTGCGGGGTGCTCCACCTGCGTGGCGCCGACGTGGTCGGCTGGTGGGACCCCGTCGACGGGCTGACCTTCCCGCTCCAGGGGCACGCCGAGCGGTACGACGAGCTGGTGGGCCGGCTGCCCGCGCAGCGCGACCGGCCGTGGCACAGGGGCCCCGGCGACGGGCCCGCCCCGCACGGGACCGCCCAGAACGGGACCGCCCCGCCCGGGATCCCCGACGCGCGGGGAGCCGGCGGACCGGCCAAGGGGCCCGCCGAGCAGGGCGACGCGACGGCGCCGACCCGGCGCGGCGAGGAGCGGCGCCAGGCGCAGAACCGGCTCTTCGAGCCCGCCCGGGGCCGCCGCGCCTCCTCCTTCGAGGACGTGGTGGCCACCGTCCGCCGCCTGGTGTCCCGGCCCGACGCCGCGACCGCGTTCGTCTTCCAGGACGTGGACCACCACCTGGCTCCGGGCCGGCCCGAGTCGCACCTCGACTACATGCGGCTGCGCGCCGCGATGACCGACGCCGTCGTGCCGTACCCCGGGCCGGACGCGGACGCCGACCCGCGGGCCCGCAACGCCGTGCTGTGCGCGGTGGGGGACGTCGGGCGGCTGCCCGGCTGGTTCCACCGCGAGGATCCGCGGATCGCCGCCCTGCACATCGGTCCGCCCGGTCCGAGCGAGCGGCGGCTGTGGGTGTCCTGGCTCCGCAAGGACTTCCGCGGGCAGCAGGACGCCTCGCGCGCCGAACTGGAGGCGGTGGTCGGGGCCACGGACGGGATGGCCGGCTGGGAGATCGACGCACTCGCCCGGACCTCCCGGCTGCGCAGGGCCTCGGTGCGCAAGCCCGACAAGCTGATGGAGCAGCACCGGCTGAACGTCAGCATCGACCCGTGGACCCAGCTCGACCGGGAGACCGTGGGCCGGGCCGCCGAGGTGCTCGGCGCCCGGGTGATCGGGCAGCACGCCGCCGTGGACGCGGTGACGGCCGCGCTCCAGGCGGCGTTCGTGGGCGTGGACTTCGGCGACTCGGGCACGGCGCGCCCGCGCGGTGCGTTCTTCTTCGTCGGCCCCACGGGCGTGGGCAAGACCGAACTGGCCAAGGCCGTGGCCGAGTTGATGTTCGGGGACCAGAGCGCGTACGCCCGCTTCGACATGAGCGAGTACCAGCAGGAGCACGCCGCCGAGCGGCTGGCGGGTGCACCGCCCGGCTACGTCGGGTACGAGGCGGGCGGCGAGCTGACCCGGCGCGTGCAGGAACGGCCGTTCAGCGTGCTGCTCTTCGACGAGATCGAGAAGGCCCATCCGAAGGTGCTGGACAAGTTCCTCCAGATCCTGGAGGACGGGAGGCTGACAGACGGCCGCGGGCAGACCGCGCACTTCTCCCAGTGCCTGATCATCTTCACCTCCAACACCGGCGCCGACGCCGTGCAGGACCTGCTGGCCGAGCGGGGCGACCAACTCTCCTACACCTCACTGGAAAAGCACTTCACCCGTGCGGTGGAGGACAAGTTCCGGGACATCGGCCGGCCGGAGATCTACGGGCGGCTGAAGCCGGGCGTGGTGGTGTTCGACATGCTCCGCCGGGAGCACATCGTCAGGATCGCCGACCGGCTGCTCGCCCAGCTCTGCGACTCCGTGCGCGAACGCCATCAGGTGGAACTCCGGTACGACGCCCCCGGCGTGCACCGCTGGATCGCGGAGCGGATGGCAGACCCCGAGCGCCAGGCCTACGGCGGCCGGCAGATCCGCAACGAACTGGAGGTGGTCAGGGCCGCCGTGGTGCGGCACTTCATCACGCACCGGCCGCTCGCCGGCAGCCGGATCACGGTCGGCTTCGACGCGGACGGCGATCCGCGGGTCGCCGCCGAAGGGAGCGCCCCGGCATGAGCGTGCTCGCCATCGACATCGGCCACCGGTACGGGCGGATCGCGCGGCCCGGACCCGGCGGGCGGCCCGCCGTCGCCACCGCCCGGCTCTCCGACCCCGACGACCCGGCCGCCGCCCTCGCGCAGCTGCTGGCGCTGGCCCCGGACGGCGGCGCGGATGCGGATGCGGATGCGGTCGGAGCCGCGGCACAGGTGGCGCTCGGCCTGCCGCCCACCGGGGAACAGGACCTGACCCGGCCGGGGGCCGCGATGGACGCGGGGCTGACCGTGGCGCACGGGGTACCCGAGCCGGTGGCGGCGGCCCTCGCGTACAGCGCCGTGGCCGAGGGCGCCGACCGTACGATGCTCGTCCTCGACCAGGGCGCCACACGGCTCGACCTCACCCTGCTGGCGGTCACGCCGGACCGCACGGTGTGGATCCTCGGCACGCGTACGCTCCGGCTCGGCGGCGAGGACTGGGACGCGGCGGTGGCCGCCGGGCTCAACGACCGCCTGCCCGGCGGCAGTCCGGACGGGGCGGGCATGGGGATCGCCGATGCGGAGCGGCTGCGGCTGCTGCTCTCGGGGCGGGAGAGCGCCGCCGTGACGGTCGCCGCTGGGGGGCGGGAGCGGGAAGTCACCCTGGACCGGGCCGGTCTGGGCCTGCTGGTGGCTCCGCTGCGGGCACGTGCCGAGGCCGCGGTGGACGCCTTCCTCGCGGAGTCGGGCCGCACTCCGGATGCCGTCCTGCTGGCCGGGGGGCTGTCGGCCACCCCGGGCGCTGCGGAGCGGCTCGAGCAGCGGCTGCGGCTGCCCGTGCGATGCGAGGGGCCCGAACTGGCTGTGGTGCAGGGGCTGATCGTGATGGCGGGCTTCGGCCCGCTGCGGATCATGACCGGACAGCCGGACGAGGAGGCGGGGCGGGGCCCGGCGCACGGCGCTGCGGCGGGCGGTGCGCCGGAGGACCCCGAGCCACGTGCGTGGGCGGTCGGCGCCCCGGACCCGGTGGGCTCCCCCGCCGTCGATCCGGAGCCGGCGACTGCCGCCCGATCCGCCGGGCGTACGGAGCCGGCACCTCAGCCCGTACCGGAGCCGCCATCAGAGCCGGCAGCCGCGGCCGCCGGCGCGGGTTCCGGCAGCGCAGCCGGGCAGGAGCCCGCCGGCGAGCCGGGCGGCCCGGACCACGGTCCGGCCGCATCCACCGGCCCTGGGCCCGCCGCCGGCCCCGCCCCGGACCCGGTTCCCGGGGCCGCCGCCGGGACGGAGGCACCCGCACAGGGCCCCCTCGCCGCCGTACCCGTGGCGCAGCTGCAGGCGGTCCGGCGGGGCGAGCACCTGCTCGTGCTGTGGGCCTGGCCCGCTGCCGCACGCACCGCGCGCGTGCGCTGGCGCGTCGAGCGCCCCGCGGACGCCGGCTCCGCCGCGGGCGCGGGCACCGCGCCGGCCGTACCGGCGGCGACCGGCGACATCCACGTACGGCGCCGCGTCTACGAGCACGACGGCGGTCTCGACCTGTACGTCGGCCGGGCCGCGGTGACCCTCACCGTCGAGGCCCTGGTCGCCGGTTCGGCCGTCGACTGCGAGGGGTCCGCGGCACTGCTGGTCCCCGCGGCGCCGCCCGTGGTGACGTACGAGCCGACCGTGCGCCGCCGGCTGGGCGGCGGCAGGACCGCCACGGTCACCTTCCGCTGCGCGACCGGGTGCGCCCTGCCCGCGCTGCGGATCGTGCACGGCACGGGCGGCTACCGCCCCGCCAGCACCGCCGAGGGAACGGTCCTGCACGAGGTGCCGGCCCAGCCCCTGGCCGCGGGCCTCCCGCTCGCCGTCCGCTTCCCCGTGCCGTCCGTGCGCGAGACCTCCTGGCTGGTGTGCTTCCCGGCCGACCCCGACTCCCACGACGAGGTGGAGCTCCGCCCCGTCTCCCTCCACCGGCTGCGGGTGAGCTGACGTGATCAAGCGCCTGACCTGCCCCTACTGCTACGAGACCCTGAACGTGCGGGAGATACGCTTCCGCTGCAACAGCCGGATGAGCCGGACCCAGAAGCGGTGCGAGCGCCGGCGCGACCCCGTGCTCGTGGACCGGATGGGCCAGCGGGCCGACGTAGGGCCGGACTTCGCCTCCGACGGCCGCAAGAGCACGGCGCTCTGCCCCGACTGCGACGGCGAGACCACGTACCGGATCTGTCCGGTGTGCCATATGACACTGCCCGTGCAGTTCGGCATGCTGGGCAGCCGGATGATCGCCATGGTCGGGGCCAAGGCCTCCGGCAAGACCGTGTACATGACCGTCCTGCTGCACGAGATGATGAACCGGGTGGGCGCCGAGTTCCACGCCTCGATGCTCGCGGCCGACGACCTGACCAGGCAGCGCTTCGTCTCCGAGTACCAGGACCACCTGTACCAGGACGGCCGGATGTTCCTCGGCACGCGCACCGCCGTCGCGAACGACAACCGCGTCGATCCGCTCGTCTTCCGCTTCGGGGTCCGCCACCGCAGGCTGTTCGGGGACCGGCCGCAGACCACCGTGCTCTCGTTCTTCGACACCGCGGGCGAGGACTTCAACTCCCGTGAGAACGTCGAGATCAGCACCCGCTACCTCGCCAACGCCGACGGCATCATCCTGCTGCTGGACCCCCTCCAGATGCCGGGCGCCCGCCAGTGGGCCGCCGCCGGCACCGCCCTGCCGGGCACCGAAGGGGTCGACAGCCCGGTCAACATCCTGGGCCGGGTGGCGAACATGCTCCTCGCGCCCCGGCCGGGCGGCCGGGCCGGGGGCTCCGGGCGGGTGGACACGCCGGTGGCAGTGGTGTTCTCCAAGATGGACGCCTTCTGGCACCTGCTCGACCAGGGCAGCCCGCTGCGCGCCCACCCGCGTCGCAGCGGCCGCTTCGACGTGCAGGACAGCCTGGACGTCCACGAGGAGGTACGCCACCTCCTGAAGGACTGGGACGGGGTCGCCATCGACGGGATCCTGGAGAACACCTTCGCCCGGTACCGGTACTTCGGGGTGTCCGCGCTCGGCCACGGCCCGACCCCCGACGCCCGGGTGGCCCCCACCGGCATCCAGCCGTACCGCGTCGCGGACCCGCTGCTGTGGCTGCTGTCCGAGAGCGGCTCGATCCCCCGCACGGGACGGAGGCGGGACAGGTGACGGGCTTTCAGCAGCTGTACTACACCTCGTGCGAGCGGGGCCTCAGCGGATTCTCGGGCTTCCAGTTCAACGCGGTGGGCGCCGGGGTATCCACGGAGACCATGCACAGCGTCGAGGCGCTCGCCGGATACGACCCGCCGCGCTCGCTCGTGGAGTCGGACACCCCCGATCAGCTGGCCCGCTGTCCCGTCAACCTCTGCTTCCTGCCCGCCGGTCCGGACGGCAGGGGCGGCACGGTCCTCTGCGTCCGGTACGTGGGCCGGGACTCGGCCCGCCGGTTCGGGAACTACTTCGCCCACGCCCTGCACGGCAATGACTTCGCCGCCGCGGCCGGCGGGCTGCTCGGCATCGACCTGTGGGACTCGCCGGTGTGGACCGCCTCGGTCGCCGCGGACACCCGGCTTCCCGACCTTCCCGGGCCGCCGCCCCGCGGACCGCTGACGACCGGCGCGGTCCGGGACTTCCTGCGCGGGCATCCGCACGCGGAGCAGCTGCCGAACCTGCTCGCGGCCGTGTTCGCGGCGCTCGACGAGGGGCGGCCGGTCATCGTCGTGGACCGCACCACGGACCGCATCGCACACTGGTTCGCGGCCGTCAGCAGGCTGCTGCCGCCGCCGCTGGCCCGGCGGCTGTCGTTCGCCACGTACCTCTTCCGGCCCTCGCGCAGCCGCCTGCACCTCATCGGGTCGGTCCCGGAGGCACCGCTCGCGTTCGGCCCCGACGACCGGGACGCGTACCACGTCTTCGACTTCGCCGCGGGGAGCTTCCCGGCCGACCTGCCTGTGCACAGCCTGGTACGGCTGCTGGACCGGATCGGGGTCGGATCGGTCGGGTCGGTGTGGTCGTGGACCCGGGAGTACGCCCGGGGATCCGAACGCCACACCGGCGACTGGCACGCACCGGTGGCGGCGGCCGCCGCGGGCGGCGGGATCGGGCTCGGACCGCAGGACGTCGCCGCCGTGATCGGCTGGCTGGGGGGCGCCGCGCACCTGGGGAGCAGGCGCGCCGCGGTCGCGCGCGACCTCTACCTGCGCCACCGGGCTCTGGACGAAGGGCAGTTGTCCGCACTCAGCGAAGCCGCGCGGGCCGGGGGCGACCTCGCCCTGCACGGCGAGCTGGAGGGCAGGCTGCACGAGTCCCGGATGCGGGCGTACGTCGCCGGCCTGCCCGAAGCGGCCGGCCCGGTACGGATCGCCGACCGCACGCAGCGGGAGCGGGCTGCCGCGCTCTGGCTGCGCACGCTGGAGGAGGCCTCCGACATCCGGCCCCGGCTTCGGCTGCTGCTGTGGGCCCGCGGCGCGGGCCTGGAACCGGACCCGGCATTGACCGAGCGGGCCTGCCGGGAGCTGGCCGCAGACCTGCTGGCCTCGGCCGCCCTCCCCTCCCGGACCCCGGAGTTCGAGCGTTCGGTGGCCGAACTGCTCGACGGGTGGCCGTGGTTCCGGCGCGCCCTGCTGGCAGAGGTCGCCGCGCTGCCGGTCGCCCGCCTCGCCCGCGAGGAGGCCTTCTCCCGGTTTCCCGCGGCCCTCCTGGAGGAAGAGGATCTGACCGGCCTGCCCGACCGGCCCGACCTGCTCGAGCAGTACTGGACGGCCGCGGCGCACCGGGAGCCGGAACGGACCGTGGAACTGCTGCGGCGCATCCTCGCCCGCCGCGGGCAGCGGCTCCCGGACGGCGAGCTGCTGCACGACCTGTGGCCGCGGCGGCGCCCGTGGACGTACGACGAGGCCCTCGTCCTCGCCCGCACCCTCCCCGACGGCACGGAAGCGGAATCGGGAGCCGGTAGCGGTGCCGATGCCGATGCCGCCACAACGAGGGCAGCTGCCGCGGCGGTTGCCGACCGGTTCGACCGCTGCGTCCGCCAGGACATCGCCGACGAGGCCGCACTCGACGACTGCCTGCGGCTGTGCGCCGAGCTCGCCCGGCACCGGGGCCCGCTCTGGCCGGCCGCCCGCACCCTCGACTACATCACCACCACGCTCCACCTCGAAGACCGCCTGTCCTCCGCCACCGAAGCCACCGCCCTGGCCAAGGAGTTCGCACCGGCTTCGCTGGCCCGCTGGGCCGCGACCCGCGCGCTGAAGCAGTTCCGGCTGGTCCCCGCCATGCTCCGGCTGACCGCCGAGGTCCGGTCGGTGCCCGCGATGGTGCACGGCCTGGACGACCGCACGCGGGAGGAGTACCTGCGCGCCGTGCTGGCCGCGGCCTCCCGGCGCGGGCCCACGGGCCCCGTACTCCTGCGCCACGTGGCAGGCACCGGCTTGGTGGACGAACGGCGGCTGCCCGAGGCCCACCGCACGCTGATCACCCAGATCCTGCTGAAGGCCGCGGACGCCTGGCGCGTCGAGGACACGGAACGGCTCGCCGAGCTGATCCGGCCCCACGACGCGCCGTTCGCCGCGGAGTTGGCCCGGCGCGCGGAGCGCCGGGTCAGCGCGCCGAAGAAGCTGCTGCGCCAGGCGCTGCGGCGGCGGCCCCCGGACGGGCCGCCCGCCGGGCGGGACCGGAAGAGGAAGGAGTAGCACCGTGCTGGAGGGCCTGTTCACGATCGTCCTCGGGGTCTTCGCCTTCATCGCCGCCTTGATCGCCCTCGTCGTCGCCCTGGGCGAGACCGCCGGACTGACCGGCCGGTACGGGCGGCTGACCGTCGGCGTGCTGTTCCGGCGCAGCGCGGAGTACGAGGTGATCCCGCCGTACCGGCCGCAGGACGAGCCGGTCCCCGCTCACCGCAACTACTTCTTCGGTCAGGCCCTGCGCGACGTCCGGCAGCTGGTCCTGCTCGGGTGGCGGATGCTGCGGACCACCGTGGACGAGCACGTCCGCACCGCGCACCGCGAGAACATCGAGGAAGCGGGCGGTCTGCTCCCGCTGCTGCGCGGCCTGTCGATCTGCCTGGGGCACCTGCTGGGCGGGCTGCTGGCGCTGCCGCTGCTCGGAGCCGTGCTCCTCGTGCACGCCCTGGTCGTCCTGCTGGTGGCGGCCGCGGCCGTGCTGGCCGCGGGAGCCCTGCGGGCGGTGGACCGCTCCCTGCTGTGGGTGCGGCGGCTGCGCGGCGGCATGCTGTGCCCGCACTGCTCCGAGCGCGTCCCCCGTCCCTCGTACGCCTGCCCGCGGCCGTCCTGCCACCGGCTGCACACCGACATCCGGCCGGGGCGCTACGGGCTGGTGCGGCACCGCTGCCAGTGCGGCGAGCGCATGCCCACCCTGCTGGTCCTGATGCGCCGCGGCCGCCGCCTGCAGCCCTACTGCGCCCATGCGGCCTGCGGACGGCCGATGAACCTGGACGCGGGGCACGCGCGCGAAGTGGTGCTGCCGCTGATCGGGGGCCGGGCCGCGGGCAAGACCCAGCTCATGGCCGCGATGATGACCGCACTGGAGGACGCGGCCGCGCGGGGCGGCCCGGCGTTCCGGCTCGCCGACGGCGAGTCCCGGGCCCGGCACGAGGTCGCCCGGGAGGTGCTCTCGATGGGCGGGCACCCGCGCAGCACCCGGCGCGAGCTGCAGCGCGCGCACTCCTTCGTCCTGGGCCGGGGCCCCGCCCGGCGGCTGGTCCACGTCTTCGACGCGGCCGGGGAGCGGTTCGTGAGCCGCGAGGACACCGACCCGCTGCGGTACGTACGCGACGCCCGGACGTTCGTGTTCGTCCTGGACCCGCTGGCCGTGCCCGGCTTCTGGACGGCGGCGGACCGCAGCCTGGCCTCCCCCGTGCACCCCGAGCACGTCTTCGCCCCGTCCGTGCAGGCGGTGGCGACCCTGGGAGCACGCCCGGCTCGGTGCCGGCTGGCCGTCGCGATCAGCAAGACCGACGTGCTCGACGCGCACGGCCTGGTCCCCGGGCGCCGGGACGACAGCGACTGGGCCCGTGCGTGGCTGTGCGAGGAGCTGGGGCTCACCAATCTGGTCGCCGCGATGACGAACGAGTTCGCCGAGGTGCGGTACTTCTTCACCGCCGCGGTCGGCACGGCGGCACCGGACGGCGGGACGGGTACGGAAGGAGCGGCGGGGTCGCAAGGACCGGCGGGATCGGCGGGTGTCGATCCGAGCATCGTGGCGTTCACCGACTGGTGCCTCGGCCGCCGGGACGGCCGGGGGCCGGCGGCCGGGAGCCGGTCCGCTCCGCAGGGAAGCGCCCGGTGACCGGGCCGGCGTGGCCCTGACCCGGCGCGCTGCACGACCCGCTGCACGCGCCGGGGCGTGACGCTCCGTGCGAACCGCGACCGCTGGTGCGACGCTTCCCGGCAGCCGGGCACGCCTCGCTGCCCGGTCCCGGACCGGAGGGGAGCAGCCCCATGGAGTCCCTGCACGTCACACTGGCCACACCGGACCGCGAGGTGTGTTCCGGGGAGGCCCGTATCGTCGTCGCCCGTACGCTCTCCGGGGAGGCGGGCGTGCTGCCGGGCCGTAGGGGCCGCTCAGACCGTGAACGGCTTCTGGCGCAGGAACTCCGCACCCGGCTCGCCCGCCAGGTAGAGGTTCGGGCTCTGGTTCGCGGGCAGCCGCTCCTGGATCCTGCGGTGGAAGGCGCGGTAGCCGCCGCGGAAGGCGCCGTTGTCCCAGACCCCGAGCAGCGCCTCGGTGAATGCGCCGTTGACCGGCCCGTCGGAGGCGACCTGGTTGTCCTGGCAGGCCGAGATGAGGACGGCCGCCGGCTCGGGGGCGCCGTTGTTCTCGCTCCTCAGCTGCTGCTGGAGCCCCTCGTAGAAGCTGCGGTCCCGCTCGTAGACCTGCTGCTGCCGCAGCACCGGCATCAGCCGGACGGCCGCCGCCACCTGCTCGGGGTCGCTCGTCTGGAACTGGGCCTCCATCGCCACCGGGCTCAGGATGTCCCGTACGGACTCGATGCCGGTGCCGCTGTGGCAGCAGTCCAGCAGCGCGAAGATCCGCACGCCCTCGGCGAACCGCCGGAACTCGCGGTACAGCTCGTCGTCGAGGAACTGGCGGTCGTAGAAGACCAGGGTCTCGTCGAACTCGTCCTCCTCCACGTCGGGGCCGGGCGCGTCGGGCACCTGGCCGCCGTGGCCGGAGTAGGTCAACAGCAGGATGTCTCCGCTCTTCAGCGTTCCGGCGGCCTTCCTGAGCTCCGCGGTCACGTTCTCCACCGTGCCGTCGGCGGTCATCAGCGTGGTGTCGGAGAAGCCCGCCGCGCGGGCGATGGCGGCCATGTCGCGTGCGTCGTTCTCGCAGGCCAGGAGCCGCCCGTCCCAGCCGTCGTACTTGCGGGGGTCGACCTTGTTGAGTCCGATGTGGAGGGAGAGTCCGGTGGGCACGAGGTGCCTCCTCTAGGACGGTGGTGTGTCGGGGGTCACGAGATGGGTTCCGTGGCGGCACCGCGCTGAATCCGCGTGGGCGCAGGGACCCCCGATCGGGCCTGCCGCGAGCCGCGCGAGGGTGGCCGCTGATCGAGTGGCTTGGCGGCCGGCACCGGTGACGGGCCGGTCATGCGCGGTAATGCAATCCTATGAACACATCCGATGTGGCCTCCTCGGCCTCCTCCCTCGCCGAGGCCCGCCGCAACAATCTCGAGGGCCGGACCGGCTACGACGAGGCCTTCCTCGGCACCGTCGTCCCCATGCCGCTGCCCACCGACGCCTCGGTGGAGACGGTGCTGCTGCCGTACACCCACTTCACGGTCGCGCTGCGGCCGGACCGCCGGCTGGCCGCCTCCACCGCCGTGTGCATCGACGGGTCGCGGCTGCTGGACGTGGCCCGCGAGGACGCGTGGCAGTTCGACCCGCGGGTTCCCGAGGCCCAGCAGGCCGGGAACGCCGTCTACCGGAGGAACAGCCTGGACCGCGGCCACCTGGTGCGCCGGCTGGACCCGGTGTGGGGCGCCGTGGCGGAGGCGGAGCAGGCCAATGCCGACACCTTCTACTACACCAATGCGGCCCCGCAGGCCGACGTGTTCAACCAGGGCAAGGAGCTGTGGCAGGGCCTGGAGAACTACCTCCTCGACCACGCGGCGCAGTTCGACCGCAAGCTGACCGTGCTCACCGGGCCCGTGCTGCACGACTCGGACCCGCCGTACCGGGGCGTCCAGGTGCCCCTGCGCTACTGGAAGGTCGCCGCCTTCCTCCAGGACGGCGCGCTGGCCTCGACCGGCTACCTGCTGGACCAGAGCCCGGACCTGAGCCGCGACTACGACCGGGCGATGGCCGGGGCGAAGGCCGGGGACGCCCCGCCGCTGGGCCCGTTCCGCACGTACCAGGTGCCGGTCGTGGACGTCGCCGAGCTCACCGGCCTGGAATTCGGGCCGCTGCCCGGCGTCGACCTCATGCCCGTGTTCCGCGCACCGGAGCAGCGCTGGCGGCGCCTGGAGTCGTTCGAGGACATGGAGATCGGCACCAGGGCATGACCGAGCCCCGGATCGTCTACGTACACGGCAACGGCAACAAGGTCCGCAAGGAGCTCCTGAAGTCCCAGTGGGACCGGGCGCTGTTCGGTACGGACATGGGCCCGGCCTCGCGCATGGCGTACTGGGCGGCGGTCCGGTACGACTCCCCGCTGCCGGGCCCCGCGGCCGACCCCCTGGACGGCGGAGCGCCGCCGCTGGAGGAGCTGCCGGGCGCGGACGTCTCCGGGACGCCGGAGGAGTTCGTGGCGCGGACCGTGGCCGAGGCGCGCCGGGAGAGCACTGCCGAGACCCCGCCGGGCGGGGGCGGCGAGCGGGACGCGGAGCGGGAGGAGGAGCTGATCGCCTGGCTGCGCCGGATGACCTACCTCGGGGACACCCTGGCGGGCGACGGCGGTGTCGGCGACGCCGCCGGTCCGGAGCTCCTGCCGCTCCCCCGCTTCGCCCGTCGCGAGCTGTTCCGGCTGCTGGTGAAGCACACCTTCAAGGACGTCCACGCGTACTTCTTCGGCGGCGCGGCCGAGGCCATGCGGGCGGTGGTCCGCGCGGAGCTTACGGACGTCGGCGACGGACCGCTGGCCGTGGTCGGGCACAGTCTCGGCTCGATCGTGGCGTACGAGGTGCTGCACGAGCTGCGCCGCCCGGTCGAGCTCCTGGTCACCGTCGGGTCGCCGCTCGGGGTCACCGAGGTGCGGGACCAGCTGGCCCGCCCGCCGGCGGTCCCGCAGGGGGTAGCGGCCTGGCACAACGCCTCCGACCTGCGGGACCTGGTGGCGCTCGACCACACCCTGCGGCCGGAGTTCGCCCCCGTCCACCTGGTCACGGACCACCTGGTGACGAACAGCAGCGCGACCCACCACGCCATCCGCGAATACCTCTCCGCCGTACCCGTACGCACCCCGATCCGGTCCCTTTTCGACCGTCTTGCGGTGGAACAGACCGAGTGAAACCATGACAGGTATCAGTCAGTCCCCCTCCTCGCTCCCCAGGGGCGGCCGGGCAGGTGCGGAATGCCGCTCATCGACACCGAATGGGACCTCGTAGAGATCTGGGCACGGGACAACCTGCTGGCCAACATCGACCCCTACAAGGCGCTGGAGGACGCAGGGTTCTCCAGGGACTTCATCACCCGGCTCGGTCTGACGGCGCGAGCGGACATCAATGCGAAACTCCTGGTGCGCGCCTCGCGCAGGACCATCTCAGGGCAGCTGGACCTGCTCGAGGCACTGAAGCTGCAGGACAAGCTGACGGTGGTGAAGGGCAGGGAGGTCGACGCCTTCCTGGCGAGGCTGCTGGAGGACGCGCGGGTGCACATCTCGCCGGAGGACGTCTTCCTGACCACGGTGTTCAAGAACGGCAGCGAGGTGTTCCTCGGCCGCGACGAGCTGCGCGAACTGCTGCGCGAGTTCGTGAACACCCCCTGGAAGACCGTACTCGTCGTCGACGGCGAACCGGACAGCGGCCGCTCGTACACCTACAGCCTCATCCGTCACATCAGCCAGCACCGCGACTTCCGCCCGGTGCGCGTGACCCTGTCGCAGACCTCCACCGCGGCCTCCGTGGTCCGGGGTCTGGCCGGACTCGTCGACCCCGACAACATCTTGCCGTTGAATCCCACACAGTTGAACGATCCATTGCCCTGCGTCGACACCGCGGCGACCGCTCTGGTGGCGCGCGCGACGGCCGCCGAGGAGACCTTCTGGCTGGTACTCGACGACTGCGACAAGCTCGACCCCAACTCCGACGTCTGGGACTGCATCGGCAAGCTCGCCCTCGCCATCGACAACACCGCCCCGGAGAAGCAGCCTGCCGCCCCCCGCCTGGTCCTGCTCGGCTATTCGGCGACGATGCGCCAGCTCCCGCACGACATACGCAACAACGTGTGCCACGACACGGCCCGACCGGCGGGCGCGGACGATCTGCGGACCTTCTTCACCCACTACTTCGCCCGCACGCCCGCCCCGGGCAGCGACCCCGCCCCTCCGGACCCGGCCCGCGTCGAGGCACTCGTGGACGTTGCCCTTCCCGCCGTCCTGCACGCCGCCGAAGGCCCGGGTACGGACAGCTACATGCGCAAGGTGTGCACCGCCACCGAGGGCATCGTGCGCACGTACCGGAGCCTGGCCCCCGGCGAGGACTTCGCCGCACGGCTGCACCAGGATCTGCACACCACCATGGCGGCCGGGCCCACCGACGTGTCGGGACTGCGCCGCGGCTACCGCGAAGCGGCGTGCCTGCTGAGCCAGTTCGACCCGACGTACCTGCGCCTGGCAGGTGAGCAGCTGTCCACCGGGCGGGCCGCCGGTGAACTCGTCGACGACTGCCGCACGCTGGGCACGGGGCAGCAGTCCACCACCTGGGAGCTCAAGCAGCCGGTCCGGGAGGCGGCGCTGCGCTCCCTCGCCGGGCCGCAGGCCGCCCGGCTCGCCCTGGAGACCAACCTCGCCCGGGTCCCCGACGGCCCCGGCCCCGAACGCACCGCGCTGGACCTGCTGTCCGGCACGGAGCCCGTCCTCGAAGGGGCCGACGTCGACTCGCTCACGGACACCCTCCAGGCGGTGCTCTGGCTCTCGCTGGTGCCCGGGGTCGGACCGCTGCCGGAGCCCGAGGCCATCCGCAACCACCTGGAACAGGCCCGGCTGCGCCAGCCGCTGGAGCGCCTGGCGCACGGCTCCTTCCACGGCCGCACCGCCGAACTCGCCGCGCTGCGGGACTACGTCGGCCTGCCCCCCTACTCCGCCACGGACCGGCCGGACGACGAAGACCTCCTCGGCTCCCCCGCCGTCCCCGGCTCCCCGCAGGGCCCGCTGCCTCCGGTACGCACCGACTTCGTCCGCGCCGCCACCCGCGACCCCGCGCCGCCGCTGATCATCCACGGCCTCGGCGGGATCGGGAAGAGCACCCTGCTCGCCCGGTTCCTGCTCGACAGCCTGCGCGACTTCCGCCCCGGATTCCCCTTCGCCTACGTGGACTTCGAGCGGCCCACCCTCTCCATCCACGAGCCGGTCACGATGATCGCCGAGATCGCCCGGCAGTTCGGCATACAGTTCCCCGGCCACCGTGCCGCCTTCGACGCGCTGGCCGACGAGTGCGAGGCGACCGCCGCCACGCAGCGCACCGAACAGGACCAGGTCGACGAGCTGTTCCGGCTGTCGACCACCCGCGCCACCCTGGGCCGGCTGTCGTCCTCGGGCCTGCACGCCGAGTCCAGGGAGCGCGAGACGGCCCTGGTCCGGCGGGTGGCCGCCCTCGTGGTGGACTCCGTCGCCGCCCCGGCCGACCGGCCCGGACCGCCGCTGGTGATCGCCCTCGACTCCTTCGAGGAGGCGCAGTACCGCGGTTCCCCGGTCCTCGGCAGGATGTGGGCCATCTGGTCCGCGCTCCAGGAGGTCTACCCGCGGCTGCGGTTCATCGTCTCCGGGCGCGCGCCCGTCGAACACCCGGCGCGCCTGGTGGAGTTGCAGACCATCGAGCTGGGCGAGCTCGACCCGCACGCCGCCGTGCAGGTGCTCCTGTCCAGCGGAGTCGAGGACCCGCGGATCGCGAAGGCGCTGGCCGAAAGGGTCGGCGGGCACCCGCTCAGCCTGAAGCTCGCGGCCCGGGCGGCGGTCCTCGCGGGCCACGAGGCGTCCTCGCTCAGCGAGCTGGTGGACAGCCTGCCCGCGCGGCGCCGGTACTTCTACCGCAAGGTCGACCAGATGCTCGTCCAGGGCACCCTGTACGAGCGGATCCTCCAGCGGATCGCCCGTCAGGACGTCCGCCGGATCGCCCAGGCGGGCCTGGCCCTGCGGACCATCACCCCCGGTCTGATCCGCGAGGTGCTGGCGGAGCCGTGCGGGCTGACAGTGGACACCGACGAGGAGGCGCGCCGCCTGTTCGGCCTGCTGTCGCGGCTCGACATGGTCGAGACGGCCGGCCCGGAGACCGTACGGCACCGCGGCGACCTGCGCGCCATCATGCTCCGGCTGGCGGACAACGACCGCACGGACGTGATGCGGGCGGTCGGCCGGCGCGCGGTCGCCTACTACGGGGAACGCGAAGGGCTGGAGGCGCGGGCCGAGGAGATCTACCACCGGCTGCGCCTGAACGAGAACCCGCGGTCGGTGGAGAGCCGCTGGCTGCCGGGCGTCGAGCGGTACCTCGCGGGAGCCGACCAGGACATGACCGCCCGGTCCGCCGCCTTCCTCACCGGATATCTGGGCGGCCACACCCCGGACCAGGTGATGGCCGAGGCCGACCAGGAGGACTGGGAGCGGATCGCCGCCCGCGAGGTGGAGGACCTGCTGTCCCAGGGGTTCGTGGAGGCGGCCGCCGTACGGCTGGGCGAGCGCCGTCCGTGGACCCCGGGCAGCGAGCTGCACCCGCTGCTGGTGGAGACCCTCACGCGGCAGGGACGCCGCAGCGAGGCCAGGGCGGAGGCCGAAGCGGCCGTGGACCGCGCCGAGGACGCCGGCTGCGCCGAACTCCAGCTGGAGCTGCTGCTGCTCGCGGCCAAGCTGGCCGAGGAGGACGGCGACCTGGCGGACGCGGACCGCGCTCTGACCGAGGCGGAGGACATCGCCACCCGGCTGGGCCGCGTCTTCGAGGCGATGGGCGCCCTGCTGGCCCGGTCGAAGCTGGCCGAGGCCTCGCGGCACGGGGATCCGGAGGTCGACGACCGGCTCGCGCGGCGGCTGCGCGGGCTGCCCGACGAGGAGCTCGGGCGCCGGCCGGCGCTGGTCCGGGCCATCGCCGCGGAGGTCTCCCGGCAGGACCCGCAGGCACTGGACCACACACTGGGGGTGGTGGGGCTGCCCGAGGCCGACGACGACGTCCTCGACGCACTGGCGCAGGCGATCGGCCGTGCGGTGACCGGCCAGCCGGAGCTTCAGGCGGCGCTGCTGAACATCCTGCAGAGCGCCGTCGCCACCCCGCAGCCCCGGGAACGCCCCGCCGGACCTCCCCCGTCTCCCCCGGCCGCCGATGCCGCGCCGCCCCCGGCCCCGGCACAGCCGGCCCCCGCCGGGGCGCCCGCCAGCGGGTCCGGCGTCTCCGGGGGTGCCGCAGCCGGGGGGACCAACGGGACTCCGGGCATCGCAGGTTCCATCTCCCGCTCCGGCTTGCAGGCCATGTCGGCCGGGATCCTGCGCGAGGCGCGCCGGCTCGGCACGCTGGACGCCCTGGCCCGCCGGCTGCTCGTCGTACGCGACGACAGCGGCGCGCTCACCTCCGGAGTGGCCGCCGCCATGAGCGCCGGGACCACCCCGGCCCCGGCGGCCGCAGCCGGCCCCACCCCCCTCGAAGGGAACGGCCCCCGAGCGGCCTGAGCGACCATGAGCGACGACGAACCGTACCTCCCGCTCGACGAGATCGTCCTGCTGAAGGACGCCGCCCTCGACGCCGGTCTCGCGGACCCCCAGACCCGGCAGCTCCTGCTGAACGGGATCATGCTCAAGTACAAGGCGGTCCTGCCGCTGCTGCCCGCGCCCGGGCTGCAGGTGCAGTCGGACCTCACCGAGATGAACCGGGTGGAGCGGCTGGTCGACGGGTCCGTCCCGCTGGAGATCTGGCTGCGCAACGCCGTGACGATGACGACCGTACAGAAGCCGCTGGCCGTGTTCCAGGCCGCGCTGGACCGGGTGTCCCGGGCCGCGGCCGGCGAGCCTGACGTGCCGCCGCCCGACGCCGCGGAGGCGGAGACCAAGGAGGAGATCGTCCACCTGGACGACACGGTGCCGTTCGCCTTCCTGGCCGGCGGCGAACGGGCCGGCCTCTCGGTGGCCCGGATCAAGGTCCTGCCGTACGAGGGCGGAGCCCCGCTCCAGCCCAACGGCTACCCGCACACCGGGACCGGCTGGCTCATCGCGCCGGGGCTGCTGGTCACCAACCACCACGTGGTCAACGCCCGTTCCCGCACCGCCGCCGGGCGCGCCGATGCCGGCCCGGCCGACCTGCAGCTCCAGGCGGTCAACTCCCGTTCGCGGTTCGACTACACCGACGAGGACATCGAGACGGAGGAGGCCGCCGCCAGCGCCCTGGAGGCCTCGGACAGCGAACTCGACTACGCCGTCCTGCGCCTGGCGGACCACGCGGGGCGGCCCGTGCTGCGGGTGGCCACCACCCCCCTGGCCGTCACCGGCGACGCGCCGGTCGCCGTCAACATCATCCAGCACCCGCTGGGACAGCCGAAGCGGGTCGCGCTGCGCAACAACCTCGTCTTCTCCGCGGACGAGAAGGACGTGCGCTACTTCACCGACACCCGGGGCGGCTCCTCCGGCTCGCCGGTCCTCACCGACGACTGGACGGTGGTGGCCCTGCACCGGGGCACCCGGCGGGTGGAGGACGTCAGTTTCCAGGGGAAGAGCACGGCGTTCGTGAACGTCGGCACGCAGATGAGCAGCATCCTGCGGCACCTGCAGGAGCACAGCCCGGAACTGTACGCCGAGATCACGGCGGCTCAGACAGCACTCGGCAACGGTCCTTGAACCGGAGGTGGATGGAGATGTGGAGCGGCTCGCCCGTGGCGACCGGCCCCGAACGGGTCTTCTCGGACCTGCTCGAAGTCGCCGCACGCGTACGCAAGAACGTTCAGGACAGCATGGCGTCCACGCTGATCGAGGAGTCCGCCGAGGACCTGCCGCCGGACGAGGCGGCCGCCGACCAGATCGCCCGGTTCGCCCGGGAGGAACGGGCCCGCGTGCTGGAGGACGGTGCCCGCGGCCTGGAGAAGCTGGCGGCCGGGCGGGGCGGCGACATCGACGAGGACGAGTTCTTCGGGATGGAGGCCATCGTCCTCCTCGAAGGCCGGCCCGCGATCCTGGTCCAGGGCCGGGACTTCGCCTCTCAACAGGGCGACTGGGCCGTCCTGGACGGCCACCGGCCCGCCATCCGGGAGTCCCTCGCCCGGGTCGGCCGGGTGGAGGTCACCGGCCACGCCGACCTGGACTGGGTCGGTACGGCCTTCCTGGTCGGCCCGGACACCGTGATGACGAACCGGCACGTCGCATCCGAGTTCGCCCGCGGCGACGGCACCGGTGGGA
Organism: Streptomyces sp. NPDC037401; assembly: GCF_055602345.1. Lineage (NCBI taxonomy): Bacteria > Bacillati > Actinomycetota > Actinomycetes > Kitasatosporales > Streptomycetaceae > Streptomyces > Streptomyces sp. NPDC037401. The sequence goes on along the minus strand of NZ_JBVJWO010000001.1, from coordinate 253,403 downwards.
CCTTCCGGCAGGGCATGACGGCGTCCGTGGACACCGGCGAGGAGTTCGGCCCGGCCGCGCCCGGCGGGGCGCCCGCGTACGACGTCACCGAGGTCATCGGCATCCACCAGGAGGTCGACCTCGCCCTGCTGCGCGTCGCCCCGGCGGCCGGCAGCGGGGAGCCGCTGCCCGAGCCGCTGCAGGTGGCGGCCGAGCCGCCCGCCGAAGTGGCCGGCCGGCCGGTGTACGTGATCGGCTACCCCGCCGCCGACGGCCGCCGCAACGAACCCGAGGCGATGCGGCGGATCTTCATGGACGTCTACAACGTCAAGCGCCTCCAGCCGGGCACGGCGACCGGGCTCATGGACGGGCAGCCCACCATGAAGCACGACTGCTCGACGCTCGGCGGCAACAGCGGCTCCCCGGTCTTCGACCTCGCCGACCACCGGGTCATCGGCCTCCACTTCGGCGGCCGGTTCCGCTTCGGCAACTTCGCGGTTCCGCTGTGGAAGCTCCAGGGCGACCCGCTGCTGCACCGCGGCAAGGTCAACTTCGTCTGAGGCCCCGGGTCCCGCGCAGGCGCGGGACCCCGGCGACGGGAGGTGCGCGACCGTGGACGGCGCCGCGCTGCACGAGCTGACCGCATCCTTCCGCGGACGCCTGCTGGTCCCCGGCGATCCCGGCTACGACGACGGGCGCCGGATCTGGAACGCCTCGGTCGACCGCTTCCCCGCGCTGATCGCCTACTGCACCGGGGTGGCCGACGTGGCCGCCGCCCTGCGCTACGCCCGGACCGCCGGGCTTCCGGTAGCGGTGCGCAGCGGCGGCCACAGCTTCCCCGGCCACTCCGTGTGCACGGACGGTCTCGTCGTGGACCTGTCCGCGATGAAGGGGATCCGGGTGGACCCCGCGGGCCGGACCGCCCGGGTGCAGGCCGGTGTGCTGCTGGGCGAACTGGACCGCGAGACGCAGCACTTCGGGCTGGCCGTGCCCGCCGGGATCGTGACGCACACCGGGCTGACCGGGCTGGCGCTCGGCGGCGGGATCGGCTGGCTGATGCGCCGGTACGGGCTGACCGCCGACCAGATGCTCTCGGTGGACCTGGTCACGGTCGACGGGTCGTTCGTGACGGCGAGCGCCGACCGCGAACCCGAGCTGTTCTGGGGGATGCGGGGCGCGGGGGCCAACTTCGGCGTGGTGACGGAGTTCGGGTTCCGGCTCCACCCGGTGGGCCCGCAGGTGCTGGCCGGGCCGGTGCTGTGGCCGATGGAGGAGGCGGCGCAGGTGCTGCGGTTCTACCGCGACTGGATCGAGGACGTGCCGGACGCGCTGACGACGCTGGTCACCCTGCGCAAGGCGCCCCCGATCCCGGCGGTTCCGGCGGAGCTGCACGGCCGGCCGGTGGTCGCGGTCGGCACGTGCTGGGCCGGGGACGTCGGCGAGGGCGAGCGGGTCCTGCGGCCGCTGCGCGGGTACGGCACCCCGCTGCTGGACCTCTGCGCGCCCAGGCCGTACACGGCGCTCCAGGCCATGTTCGACCCGTCCTTCCCGCACGGCTGGTGGTACTACTTCCGGGCCTGCGACATCGACCGGATGACCGACGAGGTGATCGACACGACGGTGGCGCACACCGTGCGGATGCGGTCGCCGCTGTCGGTCGTCACGGTCTTCCAGCGGGGCGGGGCGGTGGCCCGTACCGGGGAGGACGACACGGCGTTCGGCGGGCGGGCGACCGGGCACACGTTCAACATCAACGGCACCTGCCGCACCGAGGCGGGGTTCGCCGAGGAGCGGGCGTGGGTGCGCGGGCTCTGGTCGGCGCTGGCGCCGTACCACGCGGGGACCTACGTGAACTTCCTGATGGACGAGGGCGCCGAGCGCATCGCGCAGGCCTACGGGCCCGGGAAACTGGCCCGGCTCCGGGCGCTGAAGAGCACGTACGACCCGGACAACGTCCTGCGGCTGAACCAGAACATCACGCCCGCGACGCGATGAGAGCGGCGAGGCCGTCCCGGGTGTCGGGACCTTGTCCAGTGCTGGACCGCCTGGTCGACGACGGCAACTCCGTCGTCGTCATCGAGCACCACCAGGCCGTGATGGCCGGTCGGAGCGTGAGGAAACGACGGGCCGTTGTCAGAGCCCCGCCCTACCGTTGGCACACATGAGCGAGGCAATCGAGTACGTGCGCGGTGACGCGACGGCGCCCCACGGCAAGGGCGTCAAGATCATCGCGCACGTCTGCAACGACCTGGGCGGCTGGGGCAAGGGCTTCGTGCTCGCGGTCTCCCGCCGGTGGCCCGAGCCCGAGGCTGATTACCGGCGCCGGCACCGCAACCGCGCCGGCAACGACTTCGGACTCGGCGCGCTGCAACTGGTCCAGGTGGAGCCGTATGTGTGGGTGGCGAACATGATCGGGCAGCGCGGCATCAGGACGGGCCGCTCGAGCGGGGTGCCGGTGCGCTACGACGCCGTCGACGAGGCGCTGGGGCGGCTCGCCGCCGAGGCAGGGCGCCTCGGCGCCTCGGTCCACATGCCGAGGATCGGCTGCGGCCTGGCCGGAGGGCGCTGGGAGCGGATCGAGCCCCTGGTCCGCTCCCGGCTGACCGGGCAAGGAATACCCGTGACCGTGTACGACCACTAGCACCGGTTCCTCGGGGGAGGGCCGTGACTGCCCGAGGCTGCCAAGGGGGCCGCGGCGGCGACGAGCCGCCCGCCGCGGTGCGCGGAGCGCAGGCGCAGCGCGTGCGCCGCGATGTCGGCGGCTTCCCGCAGCCGGGTGAGGCGGTCGGCGCCCCGGTCGCCTCGCGGTTGGCCTCGGCTGTCCCGTCGCCGAAGGCGCGGCGGAAGTCGTCCGGGTACAGGAGCAGCAGACGGAGTTCACGCTGCGCTTCGGCGGCCGGGCTCTGGCGGCCGGTCGCGGCGAGGGTGCGGGTGCGCCGAAGCCGGCTGTCGACGATCCGCTCGTCGTGGACCTCGGTCAGACCCTGGTTCAGGAAGCGCTCCAGGTGGGTTCACCGGCCGTTGTCGTGCCGCGGCCCCGTGCGTGCCCGGGGCGCGGCTAGCGTGGATGCATGCCTCTCAGTGCGGACCGTATCGGGGAGATCGTTCAGGGCGGGGTACGCGACGGTGTGACCGCCGGAGTCGTCTGGGGCGTCGGCGATGCCGCGGGGACGCTGGCGCAGGGCGCCGCCGGGCCGCTCCCCGCGGGCGGCGGCAGCGAGTTCGGCCTCGGCGGGCTCAGCCAGATCCTGGTGGTGTGGGCCGCGGCGGGCGCGCTGGCCGAGGAGGGCACGCTGCGGCTGCACACGCCGATCGGCGTGTACTGGGACGAGGTCGCCGGGCATCCGCTGAGCGGGATCACCGCCCACCACCTGCTCACCCACACGGCGGGCCTGCGCGGTCCGGCGGGCGGCGGCGTACGGGACGCGCTCCCGTGCCGGCCGCCCAGCGAGGCCGTCGAGTACAGCGACCGGGCCGGGCACGTCCTCGGGCGGCTGCTGGCGCACCTGGCCGGCCGGCCCCCCGGGGAGCTGGCCGCCGAGCGGGTCTGGCGGCCCCTCGGCATGACGCGGACCCGCTGCGGCCCCGGCGAGCACGGGGCCTCGTCGGTCCTCGGCGACCTCGCGCTCTTCCTGCGCCACCTGCTCTCCCCCTCCCCGGCGGCCTTCGGCCAGGTCTGGGTACGCGAGTCCCTGCGCATCCGCACGGGCGAGCTCGGCCCGGCCCGGGGCCTGCTCTGGCACCCCGCGGCCGGCACCGGCCGCCGGGAGGACCTGTGGGCGCACCACGGAGCCGGCGGCTCGGGCCTGTGGGTCTCCCCGGCCGGCGACCGCTGGGCGGTCCTGCTCACCGGACCGCCACCGGCCGCCGGGACCGGTACGGGGGGCGGTACCGGGGCCGGTACCGGAGACCGTGCTCGGGCGACCCGCCTGCGCGACGACTTCCGCACCGCGGTGTTCGCGTCATGACCGGCCCCGCGGCGGCGGACGGCGCCGCGAACAAGGTCGCCCGACGGCGTCGTGCGGGCCGAACCGCTCACACGGTGACGACGACCTTGCCGCGGACGTGCCCGCCCTGCACGTACCGGATTGCGTCGGCCGCCTCGTGGAGCGCGAAGGTGCGGTCCACGACGGGCACGACCGTGCCGTCCTCGACGAACTTCCCCAGGGCCTCGATGTCCTCGCGGCGCTCGGCCGAGATCAGTCCGCGCAGCCGCTGGCTCACGAACGGCCCCAGCAGCAGTGCGCGCAGCGGCCGGTCGGTGCCGCCGAGCCACCGTCCGCCCGATTCGCTGCCGACGATGACCAGCGTGCCCCGCGGGGTCAGCGCCCGGCGCAGCCGCCGCAGCGGCCGGTGTCCGGCGTTGTCGACGACGAGGTCCCAGCGGCGGCTGCCGTCGGTGAAGTCCTCGCGGGTGTAGTCGATGGTCTCGTCGGCGCCGATGGAGCGGACCAGGTCCGTCTTGCCCGTACTGCACACGCCCGTGACGTGCGCGCCGTAGCCCTTGGCGAGCTGCACGGCGTACGTGCCGACGCCGCCGGCCGCGCCGATGACCAGGACCCGCTGTCCGGGCCGGACGCGTCCGGCGTCGCGGAGGGCCTGGAGGGCGGTGAGGCCCGAGATCGGGACGGCCGCGGCCGTCTCGAAGCCGACGGCGGCCGGTTTGGCCGCGAGCAGGTCCTGCCGGGCGACGGCGTACTCGGCGAAGGAGCCCTCGCAGATGCCGAACACCTCGTCGCCCGGCCGGAACCGGGTCACCCCTGCGCCGACGGTCTCGACGACGCCCGCGACGTCCCGTCCGCGGGTGCGGACCTTGGGGGCCCGCAGTCCGAAGCCCATGGCCCGGAGCAGGTACGGCAGTCCCGTCATGAGGTGCCAGACGCCGGGGTCGACCCCGGCGGCGTGCACGCGTACGAGCACCTCGCCCGGTCCGGGCACCGGCTGGGGGACGTCCCGCAGCTCCAGGACCTCGGGCGGTCCGTACCGGTCGTGTACCACTGCCTTCACGGTGTCTCCTCTGCACTGTCGGGGTACTGGAACACCTCGTCGAGCGGAACTTCGAACACGCGGGCGATCTGGAAGGCCATCTCCAGGGAGGGCGAGTAGCGCCCCTGCTCGATGGCGATCACGGTCTGCCGGGTCACTCCGATGCGCCGGGCGAGCTCCGCCTGCGTCATCTCTCCGCGCGCGAAGCGCAGGGCCCGGATCGTGTTGGTGACCTTGGTAGGCCTGGGCTTCACCACGGGTGGAACCCCCACCGGTACGCGAAGATCCGGGCCGCCGATCCGGTGACGGCCGACAGCGCGAACGCCAGGTACACGGCGTTGGCGATCCAGAAGTGGTCCGCCTCCGCCAGCGCCATGACGAAGGCCGCCACCGCGCCGAGGACCACGAAGGACTGGCCGACGTACTCCCCGAACCGGCCGATCTCGCGGTCGCGCTGGTCCTTCTCCTCGGGGCCGCCGGGCGTGGCGAGCGCCGCGGCGACGTGGAGCACGACGGCCGCGGCGATCGCGGCCCCGATCGTCCACAGCAGCACCGGTACGTACGTCACCTCGGACAGCGGGGTCCCGTCCGCCCGTCCGAGGACGACGGCGAGGTAGACCGCGTACGCACAGACGGTGACCAGCGCCATGATCCACGCGCGTTTCTCTTCCAGAGCCATACCCGGAATGTAAAGCAGTACGGACATCGTGTCAAAGGTTCTTTACATGGCTCCTTCCGCGGTCGACACGGCGGGATGGGTGCCGTCCGGCCGCATGGGCGGCGCCGTCGCGGGTAGGCGCGGGACGACCGCGGTCGCCCCACGGGGCGACACGAGCCGCCACCCGAGGAGTCGCCATGGCCTCCTACTGGCTGGACAGCGCCCCCGCCCCGGCCGCCGGCGAGCCGCTCCGGGACGACCTCACGACCGACGTGGCGGTGGTCGGCGCCGGGATCGTCGGCCTGTGCACCGCCCGCGAGCTCGCACGCGCGGGCCGCGAGGTCGTGGTCCTGGAGGCCGGCCGCATCGGCTCCGGCACCACGGGCCGTACGACGGGCAAGGTGACCTCGCTGCACGGGCTGTCCTACGCCCGGCTGCGCAAGGAGCACGGCACGGAGGCCGCCTGGCTGTACGGGCAGTCGCAGGAGGAAGCGCTGCGGCAGCTGCCGCTGCTCTGCGGCGAGCTCGGCATCGACGCCGAGGCGGAGCGGCTGCCCGCGGTGACGTACACGGGCGACGGGGAGCGCGCGGACGAGTTCCGGGCGGAGGCGGAGGCGGCGGCCGAGGCGGGGCTGAGCGTCTCGTACCTGGGCGGCGCGGACACGGACGCGGGGCTGCCGTTCCCGGTGGCCGCGGCGGTCCGGGCCGAGGACCAGTTCCAGTTCCACCCGCAGCGGTTCCTGCTCGGCATCGCGGCGGACCTGGTGGCGCACGGCGGCCGGATCCACGAGCACACCCGGGTGACCGCCGTGCACGAGCGGCCGTTCTGCCGGCTGACCGTGGCGGGCGGCCACACCGTGTCGGCCGACGACGTCGTCCTGGCCACGCAGTGGCCGCTGCGTTGCCACGCCTCGCTCCTGGCCCGCCTCTCGGTGCGCCGGGAGCTGGTCGTCGCCGCCCCGGTCGCCGCCGGCACCGCGCCGCAGGGCATGTACCTCACGCCGGACCTGAACACCCGCTCCGTGCGCAGCTGCCCCCTCGGGCCCGACCGGCGGCTGCTCCTGGTCGCGGGCGAGGCCTTCGAGCCGGGCGCCCCGGGCACCGCCGAGCGGTACGCACGGCTGGAGGCGTGGGCCCGCGGGCACTTCCGCGGCTTCGGCGCGGCCGGCGGGGTCCAGCGGTGGTCGGCCCAGGACGTGTTCTCCGTCGACCACCTCCCGTACGTCGGCCACGAGCACCCCGGCACCCAGCACGTCTACGTCGCGACCGGCTTCGGCGGCTGGGGCATGAGCGGCGGCCTGATGGCGGCCCGGCTGCTCACCGCGCACCTGGCCGGGGGCCCGCGCCCGCCGTGGACCGAGCTGTACGACCCGCGCCGCGTCCTGCCGCTGCGGGACCTGCCGGACCTGGTCCGGGCGCAGGGCGGGGTGGCCCGCCACTTCGCGGCCGGGCGGCGGGCGCTGCGCTGCACGCACATGGGGTGCGAGCTCGGCTTCAACGACGCCGAGCGGACCTGGGAGTGCCCGTGCCACGGCTCGCGGTTCGCCGCGGACGACGGCCGGGTGCTCCAGGGCCCCGCCACCGAGCCGCTGGAGCTCGACGGGCCGCAGGACGGGGACTCCGCTCCGGCCGGGTGAGCCCGCTGCCCGGGGCGTGTCAGGGACTGCCAGGGGGCGTCAGAGCTGCGTCAGGACCGGGACGGACACCGTCAGGATCGCGTCATGGGGCCGCTGCGGCGCCCGGATCCGGGGATAGCTTCGACTGCGTGCCCCGGAGCGCCTCCCCGCGTCCGGGGCGCCACCCGTCGTCCGTGGTTCCTCGAGGAGGACCCCATGTGCCTGTTCCAGTACGCCGACGATCCGGAACCCGAGGAACCCGAAGCGCCCGAGGAACCCGAGGAACCCGAAGCACCCGAAGCAGCAGTCCCGGCCGGACCCCTGTACGTGCCCGTCCGGCCGGGAGCGGCGGACGTGGCGCTCCGGATGTTCCGCACCCCGCTGGGCGAGCGCACCGCCGTCGGGTTCACGGACAGGGAGCGGCTGGCCGCGACGCTCGGCGCCGGCCTGCCCTGGATCCGGCTCTCCGAGTCCGCGCTGCGCGCCCTGGCCGCGCCGCTGGGCGTCGGCCTGCTCACGATCGACCCGGCCTTCTCGGCCCCGGCCGTCACCCCGGTGACGGCCCCGGCGGCCCCGGTCTCCGTCCGGACCGCCTGAGGGGATGCCGTCCATGACCACTGCCGTACTCTCCGAGACCGCCGCCGGCGCCGACGCCCTGTCCGTCTGGCCCGCCTCGACGGCACGGCTCCCCCACGGCGGGCTGTCCGTCGGCGGGGTGCCCCTGACCGAGATAGCCGAGCGGTTCGACACTCCCGCGTACGTCCTGGACGAGGGCGAGGTGCGCGAGCGGTGCCGGACGTACCGCAGCGCCTTCCCCGACGCCGAAGTGGTGTACGCGGCCAAGGCGTTCCTGTCCCGGGCGCTGGTGCGCTGGGTCGACGAGGAAGGCCTCGGGCTCGACGTGTGCTCGGCGGGCGAGCTCGAACTCGCCGTCACCGCGGGCTTCCTGCCCGAGCGCATCGTGATGCACGGCAACGCGAAGTCGCCGCGGGACATCGGCACGGCGCTGCGCCTCGGCGTCGGCCGCATCGTGATCGACAGCCCGTCGGAGATCGCCCGGCTGGCGGCCGCCGTGGGCTCGGGCGGACACCAGAGGGTGATGGTGCGGGTGGTGCCCGGCATCTCGGCCGGCGGCCACGAGAAGATCCGTACGGGTACGGACGACCAGAAGTTCGGCCTGTCCCCCACCGACGGCCACGCCCAGCACGCCATCGCCAGGATCCTCGGCCAGCCGCAGCTCGAACTGACCGGCCTGCACTGCCACATAGGCTCCCAGATCTCCGAGACCGCCCCGTACCTGGCGGCCGTGCGCCGCATGGTGGAGCTGATGGCCCGCATCCGCGACACCCACGGGATCGCCCTCGCCGAACTGGACCTGGGCGGCGGGCACGGCGTCGCCTACCGGCCGGGCGAGGCGGCCCTGGACCTCCCCGCCCTCGCCCGCGGGATCCGCGCCGAGCTGGCCGAGAGCTGCGCCGCCGCCGGGCTGCCCGTGCCCCGCCTGTTCATCGAGCCGGGGCGGGCGATCACGGGGCCGGCCGGTGTGGCCCTCTACCGGGTCCTGGCCGTCAAGCGCACCGGCGAGCGGGTGTTCGTGGCCGTCGACGGCGGCATGAGCGACAACCCCCGGCCCGCCCTGTACGGGGTGCGCTACGCGCCCCGGCTGGTCGGGCGCAGCTCCACGGCCGGGCCGTGCACGGCCACGGTCGTCGGCCGCCATTGCGAGGCGGGCGACATCCTGGCCGCGGACGCCGCCCTGCCCGGCGACGTCCGCCCCGGCGACCTGCTCGCCGTACCGGTGGCGGGCGCGTACCAGCTCTCGATGGCTTCGGGGTACAACCTGGTCGGCCGGCCGCCGGTCGTCGCGGTGCACGAGGGCACGGCCCGGCTGCTGATCCGGCGCGAGACCCTGGACGACTTCCGCAGCCGGGACGTCGGCAGGTAGCTCCCGCCCCGTCCGCGCGCATCCGCTCATCCACGCATCCACGCAAACCGCTGCATGCGGGAACCACGGGCGCGGTCCGTCCGACTACTGGCGCGTGGGCGGCGGACAGGCGTCGCCCGCGCAGCCGGGGACGACCGAAGGGCGTGGGATGGGCGGGCTGGACATACGGATGCAGGGGGTCGCCTGCCGGCACGGCCGGGTGGAGGCCGTGGCGGACGTGGATCTGGAGATCGCCGCCGGGGAACGGGTCGCACTGACCGGGACCAACGGCTCGGGCAAGACGACGCTGCTGCGCGCCGTGCTCGGCCTGCACCGCCAGGTCTCCGGCTCGGTCCTCGTCGGCGGCCGGGACACCCGCTCGCCCGCGGACTGGGCCTGGCGGCGCCGGGCCTGCGCCTGGATCCCCCAGAAGCCGGCGGCCGGCCGTTTTCCGCTGCTCGGCGCCGAGCTGCTCGCCAGCAGCACGGCGCCGGCGGACGCGGCCGACGCGGCGGGCAGGCTCGGAGTCGGGACGCTGACCGGGCGGCCCCTGCACACCCTCTCCGGCGGGCAGTTGCAGCGCATGTACCTGGCCCGGGCGATCGGCTGCGTCGCCGCCGGGGCCCAGGTGCTGCTGGCCGACGAGCCCACCGCGGCGCTCGACTTCGACGGGCAGGCGGAGGCGGCGGACGTGCTGGCCTCGCTTCCGGTGACCCTGGTCGTGGTGACGCACGACCGGGCGCTGGCCGACCGCTGCGACCGCGTCCTGGAGATGGCCGCGGGCCGGCTGCGGGAGGTCCGGTGACCCTCGCCGGCGCCGACGTCGGCGCGCTCCTGCAGCTGCTGCCCGTCCAGCGGGCCGGCATCGCCCTGCTGCTGGCCGCGATCGGCCTGCCCGTCATCGGCGTTGTGATCGTCGGTCTGGACATCATGCCGGTGCGGTTCGCGATGATGCACGTCGCGCTCCTGGGCATCGCCGTCGGCCTGCTCACCGGGCTCGACCCGATGCTGTGCGCGCTCGTCGCCTGCGCCCTCGCCGGGGCGGGCGTGGCACCGCTCGCCCGTACCCCCGACGGGCTGTCGGGGGCCATGGGGCTGCTGATGAGCCTGGCCATCGCGGCCGCGCTGCTCGTCCTCGCCGTGTCGGGCGTCAACGCCTCGGGGGCCTTCGCCCTGCTGTGGGGGTCGATCCTGTCCGTCGGCACCCCCGACCTGGTCGTCCTCGGCGTGCTCGCCGTCGCGGTGCCGGGCCTGTTCTGGTGGCGGCGGCGCGACATCGGGCTGCTGCTCTACGACCGTGAACTCGCCCAGTGCTCCGGCGTCCCGGTGCGGATGCTGACCGCCGCCCTGCTGGTGCTGGTCGCCGTCGCCGTCGCCGGGGCGATCAAGCTCACCGGCGCCCTGCTCGTCGACGCCCTGACCCTGCTGCCCGCACTCGCCGCCCGGCGCCTGGGCAGCTCGCTGAAGTCGATCACCCTCTGGGCGGTCGGTATCGGCGTGGCCGTGAACCTCACGGGGTTCCTGCTGGCCCTGTGGCTGGACTGGCCGCCCGGTCCGGTCCTCGTCCTGACGGCGGGGGCGCTCGTCCTCGCCGTCCATCTCGTACCCGAACGGAGAATCACCTCATGGCGCGCACCCGCGTCCGCACCTCGCGCATCCGGCGCATCCCTTCCCTCCTCGCACTGAGCGCGGCGCTCGCCCTGACCGCCGGCTGCGGCGGCGACGGCGGATCCGGCACGGGCTCCGACGCCGGTTCCGGCAGCCCGGCCGTGAAGGGCGGCGGCGACGAGGCCGGGGGGAAGAAGGACAAGCCCGTGGTGGTCGTCACCACCACCTGGGAGGGCGCCTTCGCGAAGGCGGCCGGCGCCGAGGACGTCACGGTCATCGTGCCGCAGTCCGTCCACCACGCCCCCGACTACGACCCCAAGCCGTCCGACCTGGCCGCCGTGGCCAAGGCCGACTTCGTCCTGTACGCGCCCTTCGAGCCGTACGCGGCGAAGATCAAGGAGGCGGCGGGCTCCTCGGCGGAGCTGGTCGAGGTGAACCTCGACAACGACCCCGCGAAGGTGACCGCAGAAGTCGCCAGGCTGGGCGGGCTCTTCGGCACGGGCGACGCCGCCGCGCGGTGGAAGACCGGCTTCGAGAGCGAGTACGGGAAGCTCAGCAAGGAGATGCGGGCCGCCTGGCCGGGCGGCAAGAGCCCGAACGTCGTCGCGCAGGTCTTCACCGCCTGGTCGGCGAAGCTGGCGGGCGCCACCACGGTGGGTACGTACGGTCCCGAAGCCGTCACCCCGGCGCAGCTCGCCGAACTGTCCGCCAAGAAGCCGGCGTTCGTCCTCGACAACGCCCACATGTCGGCCGGCACGGTCCTGCCCGACTCGGGCGCGAAGCAGGTGAAGATCGTCAACTACCCGGCGGACGACCTCGACCTGCTTCCGGTCTACCGCAACGCCGCGGCCGAGCTGAAGAAGGCCATGGGCGGCTCCTGACCCGGCCCGCCCGCGCACGGCAGGGGCCCGGCGGCATCTGCGCCGCCGGGCCCCTGCCGTCGTCGTTCCCTCACGGGCGTCCTGTCCGTGCCCCTATCCGGCGGGGGCGAGCCGGGCCTCGGCTGGGCCGGGCTCCGGCGCGGGGTCCAGGGAGGGCAGGTCCGCCGCCAGGCGCGCCCGCAGCGCGGCCCGGTCCGGCTTGCCGGCCGCCGTGAGCGGCATCTGCTCCAGGACGAGGAGCCGTTCGGGGTGCTTGCGCCGGTCCAGCCCGCGCGCGGTCAGGTGGTCGGCGAGCGAGGCGAGGTCGGGAACCTGCCGTCCCCTGGCCACCACGCAGGCGGCGAGCCGCTCTCCCATCAGCGGGTCGGGGACTCCCACGCAGACCACGTCCCGCACCCCGGGGTGTGCGGTGAGTTCGCGTTCCACCTCCGCGGGGCTGATGTTGGCCCCGCCGCGGATGACGATGTCCTTGAGGCGGCCGACGACGTGCAGGACCCGGTCGGCGTCGAGGTAGCCGAGGTCGCCGGTGCGGACCCAGCCGTCGGGCGTGCGGTAGCGGGCGTCCAGCTCGGGGGCGCCGACGTAGCACAGCGGGGTCATCGGGCCGCGCGAGACGATCTCCCCGATGATGCCGTCGGGCAGCGGTTCGTGCGTCTGCGGGTCCGCTATGCGGATGTCGGCGACCCGCGGGTCGGGGTGGCCCGCGACGACGCCCGAGCCGTCGGTGGGCGGGACCGTGTTCGCCAGGCCGGTATGGCAGTTGACGCCGTCCGCGGAGCCGTACAGGTTGACGACCGGGCAGCCGAAGGCCTCGGCCGCGGCGGCCGCGGTGGTCTCGTCGAGCGGCGCGCCGCCCAGGACGAGGGCGGTGGGGGACGGCAGTTCCTCCCCGGTCGCGTCGAGGCGTTCGAGGATCATGCGGAGCATCGTCGGCACGCCGAGGACGTGCGTCGGCTCGTGGGCGCGTACGGCCTCGATCGCGGCGTCCGGCGTGAAGTGATCGAGCAGGACGAGGGTCCCGCCGTGCCGGGCGAGGGTGACGGCGGTGCCGTTGGAGCCGAAGGCCGAGGCCAGCGGTACGAGGAACAGGCAGCGCGGCGGGGTCCGGTCCGGGATGAGGGAGGCGAGGAAGTTCCCTCGCCCGCCGGCCAGCGCGTTGTGCGAGTACGCGACCATCTTGGGCTCCGCCTCGGAGCCGGAGGAGACGAGGATGCGGGCCGCGCTGTCGGGGTCGGGCCGGGCGGGCACGAATCCGCTGGGGTCGCTGCGCAGGAGCTGCGACAGCGGAATCGTTCCTTCAGGTGCGGTGCCCGGCCCGGACGCGATGACGTGGCGCAGCGCGGGCAGGGCGGCTGCCGCGGCCTGCAGGTCGGCCGCGTGCCGGGAGCCGCGGTGCTCGGTCGCCGCGATCACGGCGACGGCTTCGGCTCGGCGCAGCAGGCACACGGCCTCCCGCGTGCCCCGGCCCACCGGGAAGGGCAGCGCGACCGCGCCGAGGGCCGCCAGGGCCAGGTCGGCTATGACGGCGTTGCGGTCGTCGGGCAGCTGCACGCCGACCACGTCGCCCTCGCGGATGCCGAGCGCTCTGAGGCCGGTGGCCAGACACCGCACCTTGCGGTCGAGTGCGGTGTAGCAGAGCTTGCCCTTGGCGTCGAGGACGGCCGGGCGGTGCAGGTCGGCGATCTGGCGGGCGCGGAAGAGGCTGTAGAGGTCGAGGTCGGGGCAGGTGCCGTCGACCACCCAGGAGCGGCGGAGCTCGACGGGCAGCAGGTCGTTCATGGCGACGGTCATGCGAAGCTCCACGGGTCGGGGACTGCGGGGGCGCCGTGCGCGTCGCGGCTGATCGAGCCGCCGAAGCGCGTGTCGTGGTGCAGGCCGGAGAGGTCGGTGGTGACGGGCGTCGCGGTGAGGCCGTCGGCCTCGAGCCGGGCCAGGGCGTCGGTGGTGGAAAGGTCGCGCAGGTCGTGGCGGGCCGCGGCTGCGGCGCTGTCGTCCGCGGGTGCGATCCATCCGTCGGCGGTACGCAGCGGATGCCGGAAGCCGGCCGGACGCCGGGGGTTCTCGCCTCGGGCCGCCCGCCGCAGCGCGGGAGCGGTGAGGGTGTCGGCCGCGCCGAGCAGGGAGGAGTCCACCCGTACGCCGTGCCCGGTGCGTTCCCTGAGCAGCAGCCCGGCGAGGACCGCCTCGGCGCCGAGCAGGCCGCCCAGTACGTCGAGCAGGGTCATCAGCGAGGGGGCCGGCGGCTCGCCCTCGGGGCGGACCGCCTCGCCGACTCCGGTGCGGGCCTGGACCATGAAGTCCGTTCCCATGGGGGCGTCCTGGAGCCGGCCGGCCCAGCCGCTGGTGTACGCGTGGACCAGCCGCGGGTTGACGCGGGTGAGTGCGTCGGCGTCGAGGCCGAGCTCTTCGGCCTTGCCCGGGGCCCAGTTGTGCAGGAACACATCGGCCCCGGCGGTCAGTTCGCGCAGCCGCTGCCGGTCCGTCGGCGCCTTGATGTCGATCTCCACGGCCTGCTTGCCACGGTTGAGGGCGAGCCAGCGGGCGGAGATCCCCGAGCAGGCCGGGGGCATTCCGCGCAGCGGGTCGCCGCCCGGCGGCTCGATCCGGACGACGTCCGCACCGAGGAGGCCCAGCAGGTGGGCGGCGAGCGGGGCCTGGATCCGGCGGCCGGCCTCCAGCACGGTCAGTCCGGCGAGCGGGCGGGCGGCGCAGGGCCCGGTGCCGCCGGTCGCGCTGCCGGGTCCGGCGGCCGCCGGGGTGCCGGCGCCACCGGGACTGCGGCCCGGTCCGCCGGCGCCGAGGGGCCGCAGGGACCACGGGGCCGCGCCGTCGTCCTCCCCGGCCCGCTCGGCGAGGGTGCGCAGTACGCAGACCTCGGCGCCCGAGAGGGCGGCGGCCTGCCGGATCCGGGCCAGCGGCCGTGCCCGCGTCACCGCGTGCAGTTCCGCCGGGAAGGGCGCGCAGGCGGTGGCGTAGCGGAACTGGAACGGCCGCCACCCGGCCCTCATCGCGCCGGCCGGTGCGTCCAGGTCCCGCCAGAACGCCGCCCAGGCGCCCGGATCGAGCGTCTCCAGTTCGAACAGGACCCCTTCGGCGGAGGTGAAGGGCGGCCCGCCGGGGGCCAGTTCGGCGGCTTCGCCCTCGTCGGCTCCGGCAGCGGCGAGGTACTGGGAGACGGCGAGCAGCCCCGCGCCGTCCGCGCCGGTGGTCGCGTGGGAGGCGGCGGCCCCGCGGGCCTGGCCGACCAGTCCGGCGAGCAGCGCCTGCACGGTGAGGACGCCGGCCGCCGTGGCGGCGTAGTCGACGGCCAGGCCGCGCGGGCTGCCGTCCCGCCGGCCGTGCACGGCCATGATGCCGGTGGCGGCCTGCACGGTGGCCTCGTCGGCGAGGGCGCCGCCGGGGCCGACCGCCGACCAGGCGGCGGTGGCGCGGGCCGGTGCGAACCCGCCGCCGGTGAGCGTGACGGCGCCGGGCGCCTCCCGGGACCGGGCTCCGTCCGTCCGAGCGCCGAGCAGCCGCAGGTGGTCCGCGACGACGCTCGTGATCTGCACGGGCCCCGCGGTGGCGAAGCGCAGTGTGTCGAGCGGCCGGACCGTCTGGGTGGTTGCCGGTGACGCCATGCCTCTCCTCTCCTGGCGCGGCGGTGGCCGTCGCCGGATTCGTACGGGAACGCGGGAACCCGGGAGCGTTCGCACCCGACCAGTTCCACGGACAGACAGTCGGACAGCCGTTCCCACGGGTTCCCGGGAATGAGGAGGAATGCAGTGAGAACGCCAGGCATCGCCCATCGGGAAGCGCCGCAACGAACCCCGGGTGACGCCGGGTTGAACGTGCTGGTGGCCGCCTTCGTCCGCACCCGGGTGCTCCCGTGCGAGGGGGTGCTCGACGCGGGAGGTCCGGCCGCGGCCGCCGCGCTCGCCGACCTGCGGACCCGGGCCCGGGAGGAGGGGCTGTGGGCCCTGCCGCTCCCCGCGGAACTGGGCGGCGGCGGACTGTCCTTCGCGCAGTACGCGGAACTGGCCGAGGCCGAGGGCGCCAGCGACCACGGCCCCGCCGCGCTCGGCTCCGCCTCCCTGCTCGACGTCACGATGCTGGCGCGGCACGGCGGGCCGCGCGTGCGCGGGGAGTACCTGCGGCGCCTGGTCGCCGGGGAGTTGCGCACCTGCTACGCCATGACGGAGCCGGACGTGCCCGGGTCCGACCCGCTGCGGACCGGCACCCGGGCCGAGCGCCGGGCGGACGGCAGCTGGGAGGTCAGCGGCCGCAAGTGGTTCACGTCCGGGGCCGCGGGGGCGGACCTCGTGACCGTCCTGGCGCGCACGGGCGGGGCGGCCGGTGACCGCGACGGGCTCTCGCTGCTGCTGGTGCCCACCGGCTCGCCCGGCTTCCGCGTCGTACGGGAACTGCCCGTGCTCGGCGCGGCGGGCCAGTACGAGATCGCGCTCGACCGGGTGCGCGTGCCCGCCGACCACCTCCTCGGGGAGGCCGGTGGCGCCCTCGCCATCGCGGGCGAACGGCTCGCGATGGGGCGGACGCTGCGCTGCCTGCGCTGGCTCGGCCAGGCCCAGCGCGCCTTCGACCTGATGTGCGAGCGGGCCGCGACCCGCGACGGCTCCGGCGGGCCGCTCACCGGCCACCAGCTGGTCCAGCAGCACGTCTTCGACGCCCTGCTCGCGCTGCGCACCACCCGGCCGCTGGTCCACGAGGCGGTGGCACTGATAGCCGCCGGGCAGGACGCCCGTACCGAGGTGGGGCTCGCCAAGGTGGCCGCCGCCCGGATGCTCCAGCAGGTCGCGGACTCCGCGATCCAGGTCCACGGCGCCGCCGGGCTCGGGCCGGACACACCGCTGCCCGCACTGCTGCGGACCGGGCGCGCCGCGCGCATCCTCGACGGACCGGACGAGCTGCACATCACCTCCGTGGCCCGGCGGGTGCTGCGGGGCTACGGCCGGGGAGCGGCTACACCCGGCTGAGGTCGGCGCGGCCGTCAAGCGCGGCCAGTCCGAGGGCCAGGAAGAAGTCTCCCCAGATGAGCTCGTGCCGTACGGCGGACCCCTGTGCGGCGTCGTAGCAGCCGTCCAGCAGCATCCCGGCAGGCCGGCCGGGCTCCGGCCCGGTGAGGTGGGCTGCGGCGAGCCGGTTCAGGATCGCGGCGGCCCGGTGCCCGCACTGCGCCGAGCGGGGGCCGGGCAGGTGCGCGAGCTTCAGCAGGGCGACGGCGGTGATCGCGGCGGCCGACGTGTCGAGGGGCCCGTCCGGCGCGGACGCCCCGGCCGGCGGGACGAGCCGCGGCCCGGTCAGGAACTCCCCCTGCGACAACAGGCGTTCCGCTGCCTCGGCCAGGTGGCCGGGCCGGTGGGCGGCCACCTCCGGGCGCAGCAGGGCGTCGGCGACGGCGAGCAGCAGCCAGGCCTGCCCCCGGCTCCAGCCCGGCCGGGGCTCCTCGCACGGCTGCCAGCCGGCCGCGGCGTCGTGGCGCCAGGCGGGGTGGTGCGGCGCGTCGAGGCACAGGTCCAGGTGCCGGTGCAGGTGCGCGGCCGCCACGGCTGCCCCCTCGGGCCCGGCCCCGGCGAGCAGCGGTACGGTCCCGGGCACCCCGTCGGCACGGGCCAGCAGCCGGGGCCCGCCGAGCGCCCCGCCCCACGGTACGAGCCCCAGGCCCGGGTCGTGGGCGGCCAGGCAGGCGCGGGCGGCACGGGTACGGAGCGCGGCTGCGCCGGCGTCGTCACCGGCCGGGGCGGTCCCGTACCAGAAGATCAGTCCGCGGGTGACGGTGTCGGCGGCCGCCCAGGGAGCGAGCCGCTCCGTACAGGCCGCGGCGGCCTGCCGGTCCGCCGCCTCGCCGGTGTACCGCGCGCGCAGCCACAGCAGCCCGGCCCAGAACCCGCCGGTCCACGACCCGCGCCCGGTCGTCGTCCACACCCCGTCGCGGGGCTCGGCGTACAGCGGAAACCGGTCCCCGACCTCCGCCCGGGTAACGCCGACCCGCACCATCACGCTTTCGAATGCGCGCCCGGCCCAGTCCCCGGCATTCGTCCCGCCGGGCCTCCCGTTCCCGGACGCCGCGTCCCCGGGCATCGCCACCTCGCCCGGACCCCTGGCCCCGGCCCTCGTACCGTCCGGCGTCACGTCGCCCGTCCCTGTCGACTTCCCTGGCCCTGGCCCTGGCCCTGGCCCTGCGCCGGTGCCGGTGCCGCGCCCGCCCGCCGGGCTCCGTGGTCGCGGACGGCCCAGGTGAAGGCGACGGCGCCGGCGAGTGCGAATTCCGCCGCCACCAGCAGCCAGCCGGACCCGTAGCGGCCGCTCGCCGCGAGGAGGCCGAACAGCGGGGGACCCACGGCGAATCCGGCGAAGAAGCCGGCCGCGACCAGGGCCGAGTCCTGGCCCGCCCGGCCGGGGGCGGCGCGCTGGATGACCAGCACCATCGAGACGGCGTTGCCGGAGACCGCGAACACCCCGACGGCCACGGCCCCGGCCCACACCAGCACGGGCGCGGCCGGCGCAGCCCCCAGCAGGGCCGCCGCGCCCAGTGCGCCGCAGGCCAGCCAGCCCGGCAGCCACTCCGCCCGTCCGGGCCGGGCCGCCTTCGCCCATCCCACCCGGCCGGCAATGCCCGCCACGCCCAGGACGGCGACCAGGGCGCCGGCCTCGGTCGGGCCCATCCCGAGCGCGCGGACGCCGTACAGGGCGAGGTAGGTGTTGACGGAGGCGATCGCGGTGCCCAGGAAGAGCGAGAACACCGCCAGCCAGGCGACCATGCCCCGCGGCACGTACGACGTCCGGACCCCGGCCTGCCGGGGAGGCGGGGGCGGGTCGGACGGAAGGGCGCGCCACGCCCAGAGTCCCGCCAGCAGCGCCGCACCGGCCGCGGTCCACACCGCCGCCCGCCAGCCGAGCCCGCCCGCGAGCGCCGCGAGCGGCAGCCCGGCCGCGAACGCCCCGAGCTGCACACCGGACTGCTTCAGCCCCGTCACGGCGGCGCGCCGGGCGGGCGGGACCGCGGCCAGGACGGCCTTGTTGGTGGCGGGGTTGGCCAGAGCCTGCGGTACTCCGCCCAGCGCGACCGCGCCGAGCAGCAGGCCCGTACCGGGGGCGGAGGCGATGAGGGCGAGCGCGGCGGCGGCGACCACCAGCAGGGTGACCAGCGAACGCCTCGGCCCGATGCGGTCCACGATCCGGCCGCCCAGCGGGGACAGCACGGCAGCGGTCCCGAACCCGACCGTGGTGGTGAGGCCGAGGACCGCGGGCGAGACGTCCCAGGCCTCCACCAGGCGCGGGCCCAGTGCCCCGATCAGGAACAGCTGGAGCATCGAGAACGCCATGGCGCAGGTGAGCAGCGCGGTGAACCACCGGCCCGCCCGTCCGTCCGCCTGCGGCGGCGGAAGCGCCGCCGTCCTCTCTGCCGCCACTGGCGTCTCCCTCTCCCGGATGGTGGTGTCGTCGACCGGCCGGGAGAGACAGTCGCGCCGGGCAACCCGCCGGTTCCCGGCATCCGTTGTGCGCTGCACCACACCGGCGGGACCGCCCGCTGCGAGCGAAATGCCATAGTGGGAACGGGAACTTGTCACTTCACGCGCTCCCCGCTGCGCAGCCCGGACGGCTGATGCAAGGATGAGCCCGCCATGACACCAGGCCACTGTTCCCGAGCCTTACGGGCTGCGATGTTCGCAGCCGTCTGCGTGCTGCTCGCGGCCACCGGCCACATCCTGACCTCGGGCATGGCGGTGCCCTGGTGGGCCGTTGGCACCGCACTGGGCGCCACGGCGGCGACCGCCTGGGCCCTCGCCGGGCGGGAGCGCGGACTGCTCGCCGTCACCACGGCGGCCGTCGGCGTCCAAGCCGCGCTCCATGCGGGATTCTCCCTGGCCCAGTCGGTTCTCCACCCGTCGCTGCCGGACGGAACGTCCCTGGCCCGCCAGTGGGTTCAGTACCTGACGTGCAGTCAAAGCAGTGGAGGCGGTCGAAGCGCGGCGCCGACCGCTGCCCAGCCGCCGCCGCCCGCCGGTTCCCACGCGCACCACCACGCCGTGGACTCCCCGGTGGATTCCATGCAGTCCATGGACTCCCTGCAGTCCGCGCACGCCGTGCACGAGATGGCCGGCAGCGCCCACGACATGGGCGCCCTCTCGCCGACCGGCATGCTCGCCGCCCACCTCCTCGCCGCCGTGCTGTGCGGCCTGTGGCTCGCGCACGGCGAGCAGGCGGCGTTCCGTGTCCTGCGCGCCCTCGCGGGCTGGCTCCGGACACCGCTGCGGCGGCTCCTCTTCAGGACGCCGTCGACACCGCACCGGCCCACGGTCCGCGTACGCCGCGAGCGCCGCAGCCGCGCGCTGCGGCAGCAGTTGCTCGTCCACGCCATCACCTCACGGGGTCCGCCCGCGGGAACCGCTGTCCTCTGACAGACGGTTCCCCGAGTGCGCGTCCGACGGCTTGCCTGCCGTCGCGCCTCGGGCATCGGCCCTGCCTCCGGCAGGCCGTACCTCCTTCACCGGCGCCGCCGTGCGCCGGACACCCCTTGCCCGTAAGGACCTGTGGCGATGACTCCTGCCCTGACTGCCCGGCACACCCCCGACTCCGACGCTGCCGTGACCCGGCTGGCCCTCGAGGCCCGCGACGGCGACCCCGTGAAGGCCGACCGGTTCGTACGCGCCCTCCAGCGAGACGTGTGGCGCTACGTGGCCTATCTCAGCGCCGACACCCAGGCGGCCGACGACCTCACGCAGGACGTGTTCCTGCGGGCCCTCGCCGCCCTGCACCGGTTCGAGGGCCGCTCATCCGCCCGCACCTGGATCCTGTCCATCGCCCGGCGCACGGTCGTGGACAGCCTCCGCCGCGCCGCCGCCCGACCCAGGCTGTCGGACCGGCACGACTGGGAGACGGCCGCCGAGCACGCCCAGCCGTACGGCGTGCCCGGCTTCGACGACGGCATCGCCCTGGCGGAACTCCTGGCCGCGATCCCCTCCGAACGCGCCGAGGCCTTCGTCCTGACCCAGCTCATCGGCCTCTCCT
The DNA here is from genome assembly GCF_055602345.1 of Streptomyces sp. NPDC037401. Lineage (NCBI taxonomy): Bacteria > Bacillati > Actinomycetota > Actinomycetes > Kitasatosporales > Streptomycetaceae > Streptomyces > Streptomyces sp. NPDC037401. The sequence continues at coordinate 232,742 of NZ_JBVJWO010000001.1, read as the reverse complement.
ACGCCGAGGCGGCCACCGCCGTGGGCTGTCCCGTGGGCACGGTCCGCTCCCGGGTGGCCCGTGCCCGTATCTCGCTCGTCGCCCTCCTGACGGACACGGAAGCGGACACGGCGGCGGGTGCACCCGCCGCCGCGCCGGGCCGCACCCTCGTCCCGCAGACCCCGGCCGGGCTCGGGCGCGGTGCCGACCGGACCGCGTCACTCGTCTGACCCCGCGCCGCAGGCTGATCCGGCCTGACCCGGAAGGCAGGGCCTGGGGAGTGTCGTCAAAGTGGCGTCGTCCGCCCGGAGCGCGGGGTCGGCGGGGTCTGGTGCGTGCGATCGCAAGGCGGAGGAGGGAGCCCGTGCGGAGCATCGGCGACCGACGACAGCTCGGCCTCCGAAGGCCTGCGCAGCCGAGCCGGGACGGAGCGAGCGTGCGTGCCAGGCCCCCCCGACCCGGGGGCACCTCCCAGCGGTAGCCGGGGGAGGGACTTCGACGACACGACCTAAGCGACGGCGGTGGCCCAGGACTCGGTCGGCGGGGGGACGAAGAAGTACCCGCCGCCGACGGTCAGCAGGTACTTGGCCATGGACTCGCCCGCCAGGCGCTTCTGCACGGCCTCGAACCCGGTGGTCAGGTCGCGCTGGAAGCAGCTGAAGAGCAGGCCGGTGTCCCCGTCGCCCCGGTCGTACGCGTAGCTGCGGCGGACCAGCGGCGGGGGTGTGCGGCGGTCGGGGGCGGCGAGGCGGACGTGGGAGTCCAGGGGGGTGATCCGGCCGCGGGGATCCGTGGCGAAATCGGGGCGTTCGTCGCCCGGCGTGCCGTCCAGCCAGCGGCCGTCGCGGCGGCGGCCGATCATCCGTTCCTGGTCCTCCAGCGGGTCCTCGTCCCACAGCGCGGTCGCCAGCCGGACGATCCGCACGACCTGGTAGCTGCCGCCCACGGCCCACTCGGGCTCGCCGTCGCCGCGCCGTACGAGGGCACGGTCGGCGGTGCCCCGCTCCCCCTCGGGGTTGCCGAACCCCTCCGTGAAGTGGAAGGGGTTGCGGGTCAGTCCGCGGCCCTGCCCGGTCCGGCTGGCGGCCCGGTGCCCGGCCATCCGCCAGCGGACCCGCCATCCGGGCGCCGCGTCCAGCACCCGCCGGACGGACTCCCGCACCGCGGCCGCGTCCCGCCCGCCGATGTGGAGCAGTACGTCGCCCTGCGTCCGCGCGGGGTCGAGCAGGTCCCCCGGGTACGACGGCATCACCCGCAGGTGCCGGGGCCGGGCGCGGGCGGCGTCGCCGAACACGGAGGGACCGAACGCCACCCCGCCGTCCCCGGCCGTCTCCCCGGCCACGCTCCGGACGAGGGCGAGGAGCGCGTCGCGCCGTACGCCGTGCCCGGCGTCCAGCGCGAGCAGCTCGACCCGTACGGGCGGCTCCTCCCCGCGCAGCTGCGCGGGGAGGTCTCCCTCCGCTGCCCCGGCTCCCGCCCCGCCGGCGCTGCACGCGGCGGCGCCGGCCCCGAGCGCGATCGCCGGCACTCCGGTCAGCAGCGAGCGGCGTCTCACGTGCCGTCGGCCTCTCCGGCGACCGCAGCGGCCTCCCGCAGGAGACCGTCCACCACCGCCTTCCACTGCGCGCCGTATCCCGCCTCCCGCCACAGGCAGTGGACCTCGGAATCCGCCTCGAGGGTCCTGGCGAGCGCGGAGACGACCAGCGGGAAGAACGAGGCCGGCAGCTCGGGGACGGCGCCGGCCAACCCGACCTCCTCCAGGACGTGTTCCCGCCCGTGGAGCCGTGCGAGGGCGAGGGCGGCCGCGGCCACCGCCGGCTCGCCGACCTCGCGGTCGAGGTAGTCCCCGGCCTCCGTCAGGGCCGCTGCCGACAGGGCCTCCCGCAGTGCGTCCACCACGTCGTCAGCGGCCAGTTCGCCCAGTTCGTCGCAGAGGTCCAGGGCGAAGTCGTTCTCGAACGGCCCGACACCGGAAGCGCTCACGTGCCTTCCTCACTTTCTCAGTTCACCCGGTCGAGGAAGTCACGCGCTGCCTGCATGTACTCCCCGATCCTCGGATTGTCGAGGGCGATGGCCCGCTGCCGTGCCAGGATCGGCGAGAAGGCGTTCTCCGCCAGCTGCTCCAGGCCCCGCCGGACGGCCCTGCTGTCCGACCGGTAGAGGATCACCGGCTGGAGGCCAGGATAGGTGCGGGCGTGCGACGCGAGGCGGCTGCGCAGGTTCGAGGCCATGCCGGTGCGCATCACCGTGCCGTTCTGCGACACCAGCGCGTACACGCCGCCCTTGGGAAGCCGGCAGCCGCCGGCGTTGTGGACGAGGACCGGGGTGTCCCCCGCCACCACGTAGTAGGTGTGCAGGTCGTCGACGGTGAGGTTGTAGACGGCCGCGGTGGCGGTGCGGTGGCGGACTGCCGAGATCTGGACGTGCGTGCCCGCCGAGGTGCGCAGCCACTGGCCCTCGAGGAGGGTTCCGGCCTCGGCCCATTCGCCCGCCTCGGGCAGCCAGACGGGGTGCCCGGCCGTGGCGGTGAAGGAGTCCCTGCCCCCGTCGGCCGTGGACAGCGTCAGGTCGACCAGTTCCTTCTGTCCCGATCCCCTGATCAGTGCGGTGACTTCGCGGGGGACGCTCGCGCCGGATTCCGGATCGGTCGCCAGGACCCGGTCGCCGGTCCGCACGTCCTCGATGGGCTTGCGGGAACCGTCGGCCATCAGGACCGGCGTGCCCTCGGTGAAGCTGTTGGGCACGGCGCAGGTGGCAGCGGCGCGCTTGAGCCACTTGCCCGCCGCGAACAGCGGTCCGAGCATGCCCGTCGCGCAGCCCGTGAGCGCCGACATGCCGACCTGGCCCCAGTCGACCTTCCGGCCCGACAGGCGCTGCATGCCCCAGTCGGACAGTCCGTCCATGACGCCGCCGGCCAGGCAGCCGACGAGCAGGGGGTTGTTGCCGGAGGGGTCGGTGTAGGTGGTGGGGGACGACAGGGCGTACTGGTAGAGGTTCGGGCCGCCGTCGTGCCCGATCGGGTCCTGCGAGACGAACCGGCCGGTCTGCGGGTCGTAGTAGCGGGCGCGGAAGTAGAGGAGGCCCGTGCCGTCGTCCTCGCGCCCCGTGAAGGTGTACGGGTTGGTGGTCGCCGCGCCGCTGCGGGCGGCCCGGCCGTTCGGGTCGTAGGAGTACCGGGTGGCGACCTTGCCGTCCGGGTCGGCCAGGCCGACCACGGTGCCGAGGGCGTCGGTCAGGTAGACCTGGGTCTTGCCGCCGGAGGTCCGGGTGAGGAACTGGTCCAGTCCCGAGGTCGCGACGGTGGCCGAGGCCGTGCCCGTGCCCGACTGCTCGACGAGCGGGTTGGAGCCGTCCGTCAGGAACCGCTGCCTGGCGGTCCCGACCGTCTTGGCGCTGCGTGTGCCCAGCGGGTCGTACGCGAAGGACGAGGCCTGTCCGGACTTGGCCAGGCCGGTCAGCCGGCCCTGGGCGTCCCAGGTGTAGCTGCGCAGGCCGTCGGTTTTGAGCTGGCCGTTCTTGTCGTAGGTCAGGCTGCGGCCGGAGAAGCGGGTGAGCCGGTTGTCCTTGTCGAAGACCGATCCGGACTCGGCCGCCGGCAGGGCCACGCTCGCCAGCGTGCCCGTCAGGCGGGACTGCCGGCCTGCGGCGTCCCGGGTGTACCGGAGGTCACCGATGGCGGTGGCCCCCTTCTTGTACGCCAGCGAGGTGACGGCGCCCGTCTTGTCGTAGCCGGTGCTGCGGGTGATGCCGCCGGGCAGCGTCGCCACGGACTCCCGGCCGGCGGCGTCGAGCGTGAAGAGCACCGATTCGGTGCCCGTCCTGACCGACTTCAGGGCCGAGGACTTGTCGTAGCCGTAGACCGTCCTGACTCCGGCGGCCGTCATGGTCGCGCGGCGGTCGGCCTTGTCGTAGGTGTAGGCGACGGTGCCCGTGGGGCCGGTGGTGGAGCGCAGGAGGCCGTGGGCGTCGTAACGGAAGGACTGGGTACCGGCCTTGCTGTCGGTGATCTTCTCCAGCAGGTCCACCGCGTCGTACGTGTACGTGGCCTTGGACTCGGCGACGCCGGCCTTGACGCCGTACGCCGTGGCCGTGGTCCGGCCCAGCAGGTCGTACCCGGTGGTCGCGACCTGGCCCTCGCGGTTGGTGCCCGAGGTGATCCGGCCGGCCTTGTCGTACCCGAACACCGCCTGCCCGCCGAGCGGGTCGGTCGCGGTCTTCGGCCGGTCGGCGTTGTCGTAGGTCCACCCGGCCGCGTTGCCGCGGGCGTCGGTGAACCGGGTGAGGTTGCCGTTGGGGTCGTAGGCGAACGCCGAGGCCCGGCCCAGCGGATCGGTGACCCGGGTGGGCTGGTTGAGCGTGTCGAACGCGAAGGAGGTGCGTGCTCCGGTCGTGTCGGTGAGGGCGGTCGGGCGGCCGGCCGCGTCGGTGAACTGGCCGGTGGTGCGGCCCAGGGGGTCCGTGACCGACACCAGGTCGCCGTGGCTGTACGTGTACGTCGTGACGGCGCCCGACGGGTCCTTGGCCGTCTGCCGCTGGCCCGTGGGCAGGTGGGTGAAGGTGCTCACCCGGCCCTCGGGGTCGGTGGTCCTGTCGACGTTGCCCGCTGCGTCGTAGCCGATCAGCGTGGTGTTGCCGGCGGCGTCGACCACCTTGGTCGGCTGGTCGAAGGGGCCGTCGTAGGTGGTGCTCCCGGTGCTCCGGGCGTTCGCGGTGCCGGCCAGTTCCACCGAGCTCGTCAGGTGGCCGTTGGCGTCGTACTTCAGGTCCGTGCGCCGCCCGAAGTGGTCGGTGACCGCATCGATCCGGCCGTACGCGCCGCGGGTGTACTTCGTCGTGCGCGCCAGGGGCGAGCCGTGGGCCTGCGTGTCGGAGAGCCCGAGTCCGCCTGCTCCGAAGACGACCCGGCGCACCGCCCCGCCGGGCTGGGTGACCTGCACGGACGACGTGCCGCCGGCCCCCGTGGCGTAGGCGAAGGAGTACGCCGCGCCCTCGGGCAGCTTCTGGGTCCTGACCCGCCCGTCGGGGTGGTAGGTGTTGGCCAGGTAGGTGATCCCGCGGGCGTCCCTGGCCGTCGCGATGCGGTTGCTGTCGCCGTCGTAGGTGTACGTGAGGACCTTGCCCGCGGGGTCGGTGACCGTCGCGAGCCGGCCGGCCTTGTCGTAGGTGTACGAGACGGTGCGGCCGGTGTTGTCGCGCGCCTGGCGGACCCGCTGCTCGTAGTCGTACGTGAAGGCGATCCAGCGCCCGCCGGGGGCGTCGACGCGGGCGACGGGGCCCTTCTCGTCGACGTTGCCGCCCATCCGGGTCACCTTGGTGACGTTGCCGTGGCGGTCGCGGATCTCCCTGAGCGGCGAGTACCAGGGGAAGTGCCAGGAGGTTCCGTCCCGGAAGCGCAGCACCCACTGGTTGGTCCCGGTGCCGTTCTCGTGGGCGAGCTTCGCGCCGCGGAACTCCGAGGGGGTGTCGGTCGGTTCGAAGACCGCGCCGAAGGGGCTGCTGCCCTCCGACGTGCGCACGAAGTGGATCTTGGCGCCGCCCGGCAGGTGCAGGTCGACCTGCTTGTAGTACTCGATCGAGTGCAGGAAGGCGTTGTACGACAGGTCGCGGCCGATGCCGAAGGCGCGCTTGCCCTTGTCGCCCTGCCAGTACGTCCGGTTGACCTCGGCCGTGCCGAGGCCGCCGGACACGGCCAGGTCGGTGCGGGTGTCGGTCATCAGGCCGGTCGCGAGGTCGACCGGGTCGCCGGAGACCCAGTCGACGGCGTCCTTCAGCCGGCTGCGCTCGGGCGGGCTGACGCCTTCGAGGTTGAACATCGCGCCGTGGAAGGCCCAGACCCGCGTGCCGGGGTCGGGGACCACCTGGCGGCCGTCCGCGGAGACCCGGCCGTGCCCGTAGACGTACCAGCCCTTCTTCGCGGGGTCGTAGTCCATGAACTCGACCCGGGTGCCGGGGGCTTCACGGGTGTAGTTCGGGTAGACGACCCGGGCGCCCTCGGGGAAGACGTGGGTGCCGCCGGGCTGGACGGTGAAGTACACCGGCACGACGCCGTTGGCCGGCAGCGGAAAGGGCGGCCGGTCGATCGGGATGGCGGTGATGCCGAGCTCGGTGACGGGCTTCCCGTGCTCGTCGCGGACCACCGAGCCCTTGGGGATGCGGACTTCGAGCCCCGGGATGTGCGGGGTCTTCAGCACCACCTCGCGCTGGGCGGGGGCTTCGAAGCGGACGGTGTGCCGGGTGTCGAGCGGGGTCATCCACACCGGGAAGCCCAGGTCGGTGCTGCGGCCGGCCTTCGGTGTGATGCGGATGTCGAAGCGTCCGTAGCGGCGGCCGGCCGTGTCGGCGGAGGCCCCCTCGACCACGAGGGTCCGGGACTCCTCGTCGATGCCCGCGAGCAGGAAGCGCCCCCGGGCGTCGGTACGGGAGCGTACGGCGCCCACGCGGACCGTGACACCGGGCAGCGGGCTGCCGTCGAGCTTGAGCACGTGCCCGGTCAGTGCCGTGCTGCCGGCCGGGGCGCGCAGGGGGGCCGGGGCCTTCGGCGCGCTGCCGCGCCGGGTCGTCCAGTCCGCGCCGGCGAGCTGGGCCCTGGCGGGCCGCCAGCTGTCGGGCCCGGCCGGGTCGGTCCCCGGGGCTGCGGGGGCCTTGGGCGCCGCACCCGCAGGGGGTTTAACGGCGGCCGCGGCCGGGGTGGGCGAGAGCCCGAGGCTGAAGGTGCCCGTCCGGGCCAGGTACGGCGCGGCGGTCACGGTGTAGGTGCCCGCCTCGGGCAGCTCGGGAAGCCGTTCGGACGCGGTGGTGTCGTAGACGTAGCTGTCCTCGACCAGCCACCGTCCGTCCGGCCTGCGCACGGACAGCAGCCAGTTGTACGGTGACGCGCCCACGTCCAGGGTGAGCCGCTGCCCGGCCGTGCCGGTGAAGGTGTAGCGGGCGTTCTGGCCGGGGCGGGTGATCTCGGCGGGCCGCCGCTGCCCGCCCGCCGTCAGCTTGCCGCCCACCACGTCCGGCAGCAGGGTGGCGACGACCTTTCCGGTGTTGGGCCGGTCGGGGCTGACCCTGATGCGGTGGGTGCCGGCGGGCAGCGGGGCGCGCAGGTCCACGTCGATCTCGGTGGAGAGCGACATCGACCGGGACTCGGTGGTCCCGTCCGGGGCGTACGCGCGGACGGTCGAGGGCCCGAAGGTCGGCCCGTTCAGCAGCACGCTGACGCCGGCGCCGGCGGAGGCGGCCATCGTGAATTCGAGCGTCTGGCCGGGGCGGGTGAGGGTTCCGGTCTTGGGTGTGTTCGCGGCGAGCGCGACGGCCTTCGTCCCCGAGAGCCATGCGGTCGTCTGGCCGACCGCCACTCCCTCGGGGGTCACGGTGACGGCGTACGGGCGGCCGGGCTCGAGACCCGTCAGGTAGCTGATGCCGTCCTGCTTCGGGCCGACGTAGCCGAGGTAGCCGCCGCCGGGCCCGTACAGATCGAGCCTGCTGCTGGCCTCGAAGGTGTTGCCGGTCAGCGCGAACCCGGCGGATCCGCCGGCCGGGGCCTTGAACTCCACCCGCATCCGCTGGCCGGGGCGGGTCGCCCGGGCGGGCGCCGACGGGCCGTCGAGGGTCAGCGTGCTGCGTGCGTCGGCGGACAGGGTCAGGGTGGCGGAGCCGGTCTCGGCCTTGCTCGGGACGACGAAGACGGAGTACGTCCCGGTCTCCTTGAGGTCCTGCATCCGGATGGACTGCGCGCCGCCCGGGTACACCGTCTGCGTACTGCCCACGTCCGCTCCGGACGGGGCGACGACCCACAGCGAAGCGCTCCCCGTGAAGGTGCTGCCCGTGGCGGCGATGGAGACGTCGGCGCCCTCGGAGGCCTTGAACGTGGCGTGGATCCCCTGGCCCGCCCTGGTGGTCCTGGGGGTCGCGGGGGCCGCGGTCGTGGTCAGCGGGGGCACGGCCAGCGCCCGGGAGACGGTGACCTTGACCTTGCCGGGGTTGTAGCCGGTGCCGGACTTGACCAGCAGGGAGTACCTGCCGGTCGCCGGGAGGTTGCTCACTCCCCAGCGCGTGCGGCTCTGCGAGAGGTAGCCGCCGCCGTCCGGCACCGGTTTGCCCTGCGGGTCGAGCAGTTCGACGTACAGGTCCGACCGGTACGTCGACTCGGTGAAGCCGAAGCCGACGTGGTGGCCCTTGCCCCCGTCGAAGCGGACCTCGGCCATGTTGAGCGTGGCCGTGGTGCCCACCACGGGCGGTGTCTCGTCGGTGTACGAGGTCAGCGCCGTGGTCTCGATCTCACCGACGTGGCGGGTCACGTCGAACGGCGCCGCGGATACGGCGGATCCGTCCGGGGTCGTGATCTCGACCGGTGCGGACGAGGAGACCGCGGCGGGCGGGACCTTCACCTTCAGGGCGGTGGCGGTACGGGCCGTCACCGTCGCCAGGATCCCCTTGAACCGGACGGCGTTGTCGGCGGGTGCGGCCGCGAAGCCGGAGCCGGTCAGGGTGACGACGGTGCCGGGAGGTCCGGTGACCGGGTCCATGCCGGTGATCTTCGGCGGTACCGCTGCGGTGAAGGACTCGGCCGCGACGGTGCTCCTGCTGCCGACCCCGACGGTGACCTTGCCGGTCGCGGCGCCGGTGGGCACCTTGACGACCAGCTGGTTCGCGGTGGCCTTGACGACGGTGGCCGCCCGGCTGCCGAGGGTCACCTTGTTGCCGGCGGCCGTGGTGGAGAAGCCGGTGCCGGAGAGCGTGATGCGGGCTCCGGGGACGGCGCGTACCGGCACCACGGACAGCACGGACAGGTTCGTGGATGGGAACCGGTCCACGCCCAGCCGGTTGCCCGCCGCGTCATAGCGGTAGCGGGCCGTCTCCCCGGCCGGGTCGGTGAGGCCGGCGAGCCGGCCCGCGGCGTCGTAGGCGTAGACGGCGTCGTCCGTCGTGGGCGCGGCGGCGGCCGCCTGCTCCGGTGGCCCGGCCCTCTCCCCGGGCGGCTGCGGATCCGCGGCCGGGGCGGCGGCCGCCGCCGGCTCGCGGGTGGGCAGCGCCGCCTCGGCGGTCACCGCTCCCCCCAGCAGGGCCAGGGCCACTGCCCCGACCACCAGCACACGCGTGCGCGAACGCGCTAAAAGTCCAGCCCCCACTACGCCCTCCCCAGAGCGAAACGTCCTGCGCCCCCCGGCGCAGGAATGCTCACCCTAGGCGAACAGGCCTACAAACAGGGCCTGTTCGTCCGGCAAGTCGGGTAGACCGCCTCGCGAGGCCGGTGCGGACCGGGTGGAACACGGGACGCGAACGGGAACGGGACTCGATGACGGACACTCACACAGGCGAGCCGAAGGCGCTGCTGCACGCCGTGCTGCGCCTCTCGCGCCGCGGCGCCGTGACGGCCGCGGCCGTACTGGCGGTCGTGGCGGCGGGCCTGCCGGCGGCGGCCCCGGCCCATGCGGCGCCGGACTGCGCGGGAGCCGCCGGCGGAGCCCGGCCGGCCGGGGTGGCGCGGATACCCGACCGGGACGAGTCGGTCGCCGTCGACCGGCAGGGCCGGATGTTCGCCACCGCGTACCACTCGGGCCGGGTCTACCGCATCGACGTGCCCGGGAGCACTCCGGTCCCGATCACCGGGCGCGTCGGCGCCAACGGCGGGATCGTGGTCCGCGAGGACGGGCGGCTGCTCGTCGGCACGGGCCGGGTCCACCAGCAGCAGCCTCGACACGGCGGGGCTTCTCGGCCGGGAAGCTCTACCGGGCGGGGATCGACGGCGTGATCCACGAGATCCGCTGAGGCGCCCCGCGGCGGACGGAGGCGGTGCTCAGACGTCCGGGAAGGCGGGGTCGATCCCGAGAGCCGGCGCGATGGCGCCCCAGATCGCGGCCCGCGCGGTGGCGAGGTCGACCCGTGGGTCGTCCAGCATCACGCGGATGCCCAGGCCGTCGCAGAGGGCCAGGACCAAGGTGCTGAGCGCGGCGACGTCGCAGTCGGTGAACTCGCCCGAGGCGATGCCGCGTTCCACGGCGCCGCCGACCCAGGCGTGCAGCTGGTCGTACAGGTCGACGGCGAGGTGCCTGGCCGTCGGGTCGCGCTGCGCGCGTACCCACAGCTCCTGCCAGAGCTTCCAGTCCTGGCGCAGTTCCGCGTCCGCCGGCAGCATGCTGCGCAGGATGCGGGCCAGGACCACGGCGGCCGGCACCTCGCCGGCATCGGCGTCGGTGTCCGTACCGGTCTGGGCGAAGGAGTGCGTCATCGCCTCGGCGAACAGCTTCTCGCGGGTGTCGAAGTGGTAGTGCAGCAGGGCCTTGGAGACACCGGCGTGCTCGGCGACCTTGCGCATGCTGACGTTCTCGAAACCGATCTCGGCGATCACTTCGCACGCGGCCGTGAGGATCCGCTCCCGCGTCTCGAATGCGCGCTCGGCCTTGGTCACGTTGACTGCTCCCCGTGTCGGCGCCCGCAGGGCGGGCGGGTGGGTCCGGCTGCCGGACCCACCGGTCCATCATCCTTGCGCATTCCGCAGGCGGGTCACCCGGAGCCGGGCATCCCCAGCACGCCCGTGCCCCGCTTGACGAGTTCGCCCGCCACGATGAGGCGCTGGATCTCGGAGGTGCCCTCCCAGATGCGGTCGACGCGCAGTTCGCGGTAGAGGCGCTCGACGGGGTACGAGCGGTCGTAGCCGCGGCCGCCGAAGATCTGCAGGCACCGGTCGATGACGCGGCCGGAGGCCTCGCTCGCCGACAGCTTGGCGATGGCCGCCTTGGCGTGCAGGGTCTTGCGGCCGGTCAGGCCCTCGTCGGTCTCCCAGGCGACCTGGTGGGTGTAGGCGCGGTTCACCGCGATGTCCACGGCGCAGTCGGCCAGCATGCCCTGGATCAGCTGGAAGTCCGCGATCCGCGAACCGAACTGGCGCCGCTCCACGGCCCAGTCCCGGGCCAGCTCCAGGGCCCGCTCGGCGGCCCCGATCGTCCGGGCGGCGATCATCAGCCGTTCCTCGGTGAACCACGAGCGGGTGATGTCGTAGCCCTGGCCCGGCTCGCCGAGGACCGCGTCGTCGCCGACGTGCACGTCGGTGAAGGTGAACTCGGGGTGCTCGTAGACGAAGGTGTGCATCCAGCGGGGGACGCGGGTCATCTCGATGCCCGGGGTGTCCTTGTCGACGAGGAAGAGGGTCGGGGCCCGCTCCTCCCCGGCCGCGGCGAGCACGATCATGAAGTCGGCGTGGTCGCCGACGGTGACGAACCACTTCTCGCCGTTCAGCACCCAGCCGCCGGAGGTCCGCGTCGCCGTGGTCCTCAGGCTCTGCGGGTCCGAGCCCGCCTCCGGCTCGCTCACCGCGTAGCAGTCGCGGCGCCGGCCCCGGATCACGGGCACGAGGTACCGTTCGCGCTGCTCGGGCGTGCAGAAGGACAGGGCGTTGGCCGGCCGCCACACCGTGTCCCACAGCGCGCCCGTGAGCCGGCCGAGCTCTTCCTGCACCGTGACCTGTTCCAGGATGCCGAGTCCGGCGCCGCCCCACTCGGCGGGCATGTTGACGGCCTGCAGGCCGCTGTCGAGGACGGCGTCGCGGATCTCGGTGTGGGCCTGCGCCGGCAGGCCGTTGTTCTCCTCGCAGTCCAGTTCGTACTTCATGATGAATTCGGTGAGCGAGCGCGCCGTGCTCTTCAGCTCTTCCTGGCGGGCGGTGAGACGGAAGTCCATGTCCGTGGGTCCTCTGGGTCGTGGTGGCGGGGCGGTCGTCAGGAGACGGGCAGCGCGAGGGCCCGAGTGCCGCGCTTGACGAGCTCGTTGGCGATGATCAGGCGCTGGATCTCGGAGGTGCCCTCCCAGATGCGGTCGACGCGCAGCTCGCGGTACATGCGCTCGACGGGGTACGAGCGGTCGTAGCCGCGGCCGCCGAAGATCTGCACGCACCGGTCGATGACCCGTCCTGCCGCCTCGCTCGCGGCGAGCTTCGCCGTCGACGCCTTGGCGTGCAGGGTCTTGCGGTCGGTGTGCGGCCGGTCCGCTTCCCAGGCGACCTGGTGGGTGTACGCGCGGTTCACCGCGATGTCCACGGCGCAGTCGGCCAGCATGCCCTGGATCAGCTGGAAGTCCGCGATCCGCGAACCGAACTGGCGCCGCTCCACGGCCCAGTCCCGGGCCAGCTCCAGGGCCCGCTCGGCGGCCCCGACGGTCCGCGCCGCGATCATCAGCCGCTCGTCGGTGAACCACTCCTTGGTCAGCTCGTAGCCGTTGCCGACCCCGCCGAGCACGTCCTCGTCGGGGACGAAGACGTCGGTGAAGGTGAATTCGGGGTGCCCGTTGACCGCGGAGTGCATGAACCGCGGGACCCGGGTCATCTCGACGCCCGGCGCCTGCTTGTCCACGAAGAACAGCGTCGCCGCGCGCTCCGGGCCCGCGTCGGCCTGCACCAGCAGGAAGTCGGCGATGTCGCCGCAGGTGACGAACCACTTCTCGCCGTTCAGCAGCCAGCCGCCGTCGGTACGGGCCGCGGTGCTGGTGCCGGAGCCGGGGTCGGAGCCGGCGCCGGGCTCGGTCACGGCGAACGCGTCGAAGCGCTCGCCCCGGATGACCGGCAGCAGGTACTTCTCGCGCTGGGCCCGCGTGCCGTGGGCGAGGACGTTCGCGGGCCGCCAGGGGATGTCCCAAAGGCAGTTGGTGACCTTGCCGAACTCCTCCTCGACGATGACCTGGTCGAGCAGGGACAGCCCGGCGCCGCCCCACTCGGCGGGCATGTTGATCGCGTACACGCCGGCCTCGATCGCGGCGCGGGTCAGGTCGCGGACCGTCCCGGCGGGCAGCGGCCCGCCGGCCTCCTCGGACTGGTTCTCGTACCTCATCAGGAGCTGGGTGTAGGCGGCGGCCCTGGCTTTGAGACCGGCCTGCTCGGGGGTGTAGCGGAAGTCCATGGTGGCGGTGTCCTCCGGGAGGCGTGGGGGTGCGGGTGCGATGGGCGAGACGGATGGGATGGATCCGACGGACGGGCTGGATGGGCCGGATGGGGCCGGTGGCCGGTGGCCGGTCAGCCGAGGACGGCTCGCGCGTCCAGCGCCAGCGCACCGTCCGGGCCTACCAGCAGGGGGTTGACCTCCAGTTCGGCGATCTCCGGGTGGGCTGCGGCCACGGTGGTGATCCGTTCGATCTCGGCGGCCGCGGCGGCCACGTCGACGGCGGGCCTGCCGCGTACGCCGTCCAGCAGCGCGGCGGTCCGCAGCCCGCGCAGCAGGGCCTCGGCCCGCCGGGCCGGTACGGGGGCCGCCGAGAAGGCGACGTCGCGCAGGGTCTCGGTGAGGACGCCGCCGAGGCCGACCATGGCCACCGGTCCGAACCGGGGGTCGCGGTTCACGCCGACGATCAGCTCGATGCCGTCTTCGAGGGCGGCCATCGCCTCGACCGAGTAGGACGGCGCGCCGAGCCGGGCCCGCATGTCCCGGTACGCGGCGAGGAGCGCGTCCCGGTCGGCCAGCCGCAGCGCGACGCCGCCGGCGTCGGACTTGTGCAGCAGGTGCAGGGCCTTCAGGACGTACGGTCCGTCGAACTCCATGGCGGCGGCCAGCAGTCCGGCCTCGTCGGTGACCTCGCGGGCGGCCGGGAACGGCACCCCGGCGGCGCCGAGCAGCGCCCGCACCCCGTGGTAGCCCGGGTCCCGCAGCGGCTCGGCCGCGGGCGGCAGCGGGGTGACGCCGGGCGGCCCGGCAGCGGGCGCCCGGCCGGTCAACGCCGCCAGGGCGCGGGCGGCGTCCTCGGTGTCGGCGAACACCGGTACCCCGGCCTCGGCCAGGACCCGGCAGCTCGGCGACCGCGGGTACATCGACTGCACGACCAGCGGCTTCGGCGCGGCCGCGAGGTGCGCGACGATCTCCTTGGCGGCCCTGGTCTCGCCCTCGGCGAGGACGGAGCCGCCGGCCGGGCCGCCGCCCAGGCCGCCTTCGGAGGCGGCGTAGCCGCCGAAGTAGCCCGTCATCAGGACGGCGTCGACCTCCTCGGCCGCGAGCAGTCCGGCGACGGTGTCGGCGTACGAGAGGGGGCGCTGTTCGCCCATGCCCGCGAGGTCGACCGGATTGCCGACGGCGGACTGCTCCCACAGCACGCTTCTCAGCCGGTCCTGCGTCGGCGCGCCGAGTTCGGGGACTTCCAGTCCGGCGTCCTCGGCCGCGTCGGCCGCGACGGCGCCGTGACCGCCGCCGTCGGTGAAGACCGCGGTCCGCCGTCCGGTCGTACGCGGGCCGGTGTGCGGGCCTGATTCCAGCGCGGCCAGGACGACGGTCATCTCCCTTGGCGTGCGGACGAGTTCGACGCCCGCGTCCCGGCACACGGCTGCGACCACGTCGGCGGGCGAGGTGAGCGCGCCGGTGTGCGACCGGGCGCTGCGGGCGGAGGCGCTGCCCCGGCCGGCGGTCAGCAGGACCACCGGTTTGCCCGCCCCGGCGGCGGCCCGTGCGAAGGCGCGGCCGTCGCCGAAGTCCTCGGCGTACACGGCGATCGCGGAGGTGGCGTCGTGGCGGGCGCAGTCCTCGACCAGGTCGACGAGGGTGACGTCGGCCTGGTTGCCGAGCGAGACGAAGCGGGAGAAGCCCAGGCCGTGCGGGGCGCCGCGGAGCTGGAGTTCGAGGGCGAGGTTGCCGCTCTGGCTGAGCAGGGCGACGCCGCCGGGTGCGAAGCGGTCGGAGGCGAGGTACAGCTCGGTCGTGTTGTCCGCGATGCCGAGGCAGTTGGGGCCGACGAGCACGGCTCCGGCGGCCCGGACGCGTGCGGCGACCGCCTGCTGCCGGGCCAGTCCCGCCGGTCCGGCCTCCGCGAAGCCGGCGGTGATGGCGACGATCGCCTTCGCCCCGCAGGCCAGGGCGTCGTCGACGGCGGCCTCGAACCCCGCGCCGGGGACGGAGACGACCACGAGCTCGACGGGCTCGCCGAGTGCGGCGAGGGAGGTGGCTGCCGTACGGCCGAGTACGGTGCCGCCGCGCCGGTTCACCAGGTGTACGGGCCGCCGGCCGGGGGCGCGCAGTGCCTGGGAGGCCACGGCGTGACCGTACTTGGCGGGGTCGTCGCTGGCGCCGACCACGGCGACGGAGGCGGGGTCGAAGAGTGCCGTCAGATCGCGCGCCATGTCAGCGCTCCACGCGGAGGGCGGAGTTGGGGCAGCTTTCGGCGCAGGCGCGCGCGGCGTCCTCCTCGCCGGGCGGGACGGCGACGGCGACGACCTTCGCGTAGCCCCATTCGTCGAGTTCGACGAGTCCGGGGGCGTGTTCCCGGCACAGTCCGTAGCCCTGGCAGCGGGTGGAGTCCATCAGGAGTTTCACGGCGTTCCTCTCAGCACGGACAGCGGGGTGCGGGGCGGGGTCGTGCGGGGCGGCGGGGTGCGGCCCTCGGGTGTGCGGGTGACGTCCGGTACGGCCACGGCGAGGCGGCGGCCGTCCCCGGGCGGGGCGGCGGCGCAGGCGGGGCACGCGGCGGCGAGGTGGGACCGGACGAGGCCGGGGAAGGTGCGCAGCAGGCTGCCGGCGGTGGCCGCGGCGGCGTCGAGCAGGCCGCAGGCTCCGCGCCCGGGCAGGCTCCCCGCCCACCGGTCGAGGCGGGTGACCGTGTCGGGTGCGGCGGAGCCGGCGGCCAGGGCGGCCAGGGCGCCGCCGATGGCCGCCGTGCCCGACACGCAGACCCCGCACTGGCGTGCGCTCTGGGCGGCGAGGTGGCCGGCGGCCTCGGCGGCGGTGGCCACCGGGCAGCATCCGCGGGCGAGGAAGCGGATCGCCGCGCAGCCGAGGGCCGTACCCGCGGCGCGGAGCGCGTCCGGATCGAGGGGGAGGTCCAGGGCGCGGGTGTCGACGAGGCCGCCGAACAGGCCGCCCATGAGGGCCCCGGCCGCGTCCGGTGTGCCGTGGGCAGCCGCCAGGGCGCGCAGGGTGGTGCCGTACGGGACCTCGGTGAGCAGGGGTGCGCCGGGTCCGCCGGACAGGGTGACGAGGGTGGTGCGGGCGATCCGGCGGCCCTGGCCGGGGTGGGCGGCGGTGAGGGCGATGCGGGCGAGTGTCTCGACGTTGGAGACGAGGGTCGGTGCGTCGCCGACACCCCGTTCGAAGGGGCGGGGCGGCTTGGCGGTGGGCAGGGCCGGCCCGCCGTCGATCCTGCGGACGACCGCGCTCTCCTCGCCGGCGACGTAGGTGCGGGCGGTCTCGACGACCTCGACGGGCAGGTGCGGCGGGTGTTCGGCGAGGGCCGCCCGGATGCGGGCGGCGGATTCCGGGTCGGAGAGGTAGACGTAGCCGCGTACGGCACCGGTGACGGCGGCGGCGCGGGCGAGGCCGTCGAGGACGAGGTGGGGGCGGGCCCGCAGCAGCCAGCGGTCCTTGGCCGAACCGGGTTCCCCCTCCTCGCCGTTGGCGACCACGACCGGGGCGCCGCCCCGCTCGCGGACGGCACGGAGCTTGACGGCGGCCGGGAAGCCCGCACCGCCGCGGCCGCGCAGACCGGAGGCGGCGAGGTGGTGCAGCAGCTCGTCCGGGCCCGTCGTGTCGGCGTAGCCGCCGGCGGCGCGGTAGGCGCCGGCGCTCTCCGTCGTGCCGGGCGCCGGGCCGAGCACGGTGCCCGGCGGCGCCGCCAGGTGGCGGATCACGGTCATCGGGGGCCTCCTGGGCCGGTGGGGGCCGCGCGCAGGGTGCGTACTGCGGCTTCGAGTGCGGTGCGGTCCTGCGCGGTACGGCCGTATCCCGGGCCGGGGAGGCCGATGAGCATGCGGTGGTGGTCGAGGACCACCTCGGCGGCGAGCAGCGCGGCGGTCCGGTCGCCCGGCCGGGCCCCGGCGGCCACCGCGGTGACCAGGCCGGTGACCTCGGCGAGGTAGCGGAGCCAGCCGTGCCGGCTGCCGCGCAGGACCAGGTCTTCCACGCGGCGCCGCTCGGCGGCCGCGAGCGCCGGGGCCGGCGTACCGGGCGTGCCCTGTGACGAGGCGCGCAGCACGGCGACCGCGGCGGGGAGTTCCCGCTCCGGTTCGGGGGTGAGCCCGAGCCAGTCCAGACGCCGATGACCGCTCATGCGTGCCTCCGGGAGGGATGGGGTGGTGGAGGAGGAGGGTGCGGGGGGGCGGGATGCCGTGCCCGGCCGGGGCGGGGGCCTCGGGAGCGGGGCGCGGGGCGCAGGCACCGGGTCGGAGTGCGGAGGGAGCGGGTACCCGGTGCGCGTTGCAGGAGGCGCCGGTGGTGGTCCCGGCCGCGCCCTGGCGGTGCGCGGCCGGCCGGCCGCCCCGGCGGATCGCATACGGAGGGGCAGCCGGGAACCGGCCGTGTCCGGCCCGTACGGGCCGGACGAAAGCGGTGAAACGCCGGATCGGCTATGCCAATCACGCTAGCTGACCGATCGGTCAGCGTACAAGTCTTGACCCGGCGGAAAGCAGCCAGCAATCTGGCTGTCCAATCGGTCAGCGTGCTCCCGGCGTCCGCCGCCTGCCGCTGCCCGCCGCTGGGTCGCAGCCTCGACACCCATCGCCGCACGCGCGGCACGGAGGAGTCACCCGATGCACTCCAGAGCCCTCGGAACACCACTCGATCCGCCCGGCCGGGCGGCCCCCGGGCCCGCGCTGGCGGCCCGCTACTACACCGACCCCGAGACCGCCGCCGCGGAGGTGCGGCACGTGTTCGCCAAGTCGTGGCAGGTCGTCTGCCACGAGTCCGACCTCCCCGACCCCGGCGCCCGGATCGCCGCCGCGGTCGCGGACCGCGAGGTCCTCGTCGTCCGCACCGAGGACGGCGGCCTGGCCGCCCACCTCAACGTCTGCCGCCACCGCGGCACCCGCCTGGTCACCGCCCCGGAACCGGCCGGAAAGGCGATCCGCTGCCCGTACCACGGCTGGACCTACCGGCTCGACGGAACGCTCGTCGGCGCCCCGGAGGCCCGGCAGATCCCCTGCCTCGACAAGCCCCGGCTCGGCCTGTTCCCGGCCCGCGTCGAGTCCTTCCTCGGCTTCGTCTTCGTCAACCTCGACCCCGATGCCGTCCCACTGGCCGAGCAGTGCGCGGGCCTCGCCGACGCGATCGGCCACTACGCCGGGCCGGACCTCGTACCGGTCGGACGCAGCCGCATCCACGACCTGGCCTCCGCCGAAGTACAGGAGGCCAACTGGAAAGTGGCGGTCGACAACTACCTGGAGGGCTACCACGTCCCGGTCGCCCACCCCGGGCTGATGCGGCTGCTCGACTACCAGAACTACACCTGCCGGACCGAGGAGTCGTACGCGCTCTTCGCCTCGCCCCTGCGCGACAAGCCGTCCTCCAACTGGGCCGAACGCCTCTACCAGCGCCTCGCCGCCCCCATGCCGGGCCTCGCCGAGGCCGACCGCCGGGTCTGGCGGTACGCCGTGATCTACCCGAACACCCTCCTCGACTTCTACCCCGACCACGTGCTGGCCTGGACCGCGATCCCGACGGCCGTGGACCGCGTGGCCGTGCCCGGCGCCTTCTACACCCGCCGCGGCACGGGCCTGCGCACCCGCCTCGCCCGGCGCCTGAACATCCACATCGGCTGGATCACCAACGACGAGGACGCCGAGCTGGTCGCCCGCGTACAGAAGGGGCTCACCACGCCCGGGTTCGAGCCCGGCCCCCTCTCGCGGCGCGAGTCGGCCGTCGGCTGGTTCGCCGCCCGCATCCGGGCCGACCTCGCCGCCGCGGAGCACTGACTCCGGCTCCCCCGCCCCGCCCCCGCCGTCCCCCTGCGGCCCTACGGAGAGGACCCCCATGTCCCCCGAGGAACGTTCCCCGTCCCGCCGTTCGCTCCTGCGCGCCGGCACCGCCGCTGCCCTCGGCCTCACCGCGGCCGGCTGCGGCTTCTCTTCGGACGCCGGCTCCGACCCGGCCCGCACAGAGGCCCGGCAGACCCCGATCGACGTCAGGGTCGACGGCGACCTCGTCTACTTCAACTGGGCCGACTTCGTCGACCCGGCCGTCTTCGAAGGCTTCTCGAAGGAGTACGGCGTCAAGGTCGTCCAGTCGAACTTCGACTCCATGGAGGGCATGGCGGCCAAGCTCAACGCCGGCAACCGCTACGACGTCATCTTCCCCACCGCGAAGTGGGCGGAGCGCCTCACCGCCGGAGGCAAGCTGCGCACGATCGACCACGCGCGGCTGAAGAACGCCGGTGCCGTCTTCGGCAGTTACGACTACTTCGCCGACCCCTGGTACGACGCGCGCTCTGCGCACACCGTGCCCTTCACGATGTACAA
Organism: Streptomyces sp. NPDC037401; assembly: GCF_055602345.1. Lineage (NCBI taxonomy): Bacteria > Bacillati > Actinomycetota > Actinomycetes > Kitasatosporales > Streptomycetaceae > Streptomyces > Streptomyces sp. NPDC037401. The sequence goes on along the minus strand of NZ_JBVJWO010000001.1, from coordinate 213,586 downwards.
GACCGGCATCGGCTGGCGCCGGGACCGGCTCGGCGACCTCACCGGCTCCTGGGACGACCTGTGGAACGCCAGGGCCAAGGGCAGGGTCTTCGTCCTCGACGACCGCGACGAGGTGCTCGGCCTCGGCGCGCTCAAGCACGGCCTCGACCTCACCACCGAGGACCCGGACGACCTCAAGATGATCACCGGGACCCTGCGCTCGCTCCGCCCCCGCCTGCGCGGCTTCTCCAGCGACAGCTACAACAACCTGCTCAACGGCAACGCCGACATGACCCAGGCGTGGAGCGGGGACATGGCCGCCATGCTGGCCCAGGCGAAGGACCCCTCCGTCTTCGGCTTCGAGGTCGCCCGGCAGGGCGCCCCCGTCAACTCCGACTGCTACGCCATCCCCGCCAACGCCCGGCACCCCGGGACCGCGATGCTCTTCATCGACTACATGCTCCGCCCGGAGAACGTGAAGAGGAACATCGAGTACATCGGCTACCCGATGCCGGTCCACGGCAGCGAGGACACGTACTCCGCTCTCGTGGAGCCCTTCCCGCAGTGCCAGGTGACCGCCGACGACCTCAAGGACGACCTCTTCTTCCGCAACGGCACCGCCAAGGGCGAACGGGCCCGCGACGCCGCCTGGACCGACGTGAAGGCCGGGTGACATGGCACCGACCCCCCGCAAGGGCCCGGCCGCGTCGGGAGCCCGGCTGTGGACGTGGCTGATGCTCCCCGGCACCGTCTGGATGACCGGCTTCCTCGTCGTCTCGCTGCTCCTGGTGGCCACGCTCGCCTTCGGCACCACCGACCCGCTCGGGAACCCGCGCTTCGGCCTCGACTTCGGCAACGTCGCCGCCCTGGCCGACCCGGCCTACCGTACGGTCCTGCTGCGCTCCCTGGTCTACGCGCTGATCACCTGTGTCATCTGCCTGGCCGTGGCCTACCCGGTCGCGTACGCCATCGCGATGTGCGGCGGCCGCTTCAAGAACCTCCTGATCGCCGCGATCGTCGTACCGTTCTTCGCCAACTACCTGGTGCGGATGTACGGCTGGTCAGTCGTCCTCTCCGACGACGGGCCCCTGCTCAGGGCGCTGCGGTCCATCGGTCTCGCGGACGGCGACACCAGGATCCTCCAGTCCGGCGCCGGCGTCGTCGCCGGACTCGTCTACGGCTTCGTGGTCTTCATGGTCATCCCGCTGTACGCAGCCCTGGAACGCATGGACACCTCGCTCATCGAGGCGGGCCGCGACCTCTACGGCGGGCCCCTGCGCACCTTCTTCTTCGTCACCGTCCCCGCCACCCGGCAGGGCGCCGCCGCGGGCTGCGTCCTCGTCTTCCTGCCCGCCATGGGCGACTTCGTCAGCGCCCAGCTCATGGGAGGCCCGGACCAGATCATGATCGGCAACCTGATCCAGGACAAGTTCTTCCAGGGCCAGAACTGGCCGCTCGGCTCGGCCCTGACCATGCTGCTGATGGCGGTCCTGTTCCTCGGGATGCTCGGCTACCTCCGGCGCACCCGCAAGGACGAGGCGGAGGCGGCCCGATGACCCTCCCGCCCGCCCTCCGGCCGCTCCGGACCACCACCGCCGCCCTGCGCAGGCCCCTCGCCCGCCCGGCCCGCCGCAGGCGCCGCCGCGGCGCCGGGCGCCGCCCCCGCTTCGCCATCGCGGTCACCGCCGTCTTCTTCGCGCTCCTCTACCTGCCCGTCGCCGTCGTCGTCCTCTTCTCCTTCAACTCGCAGAAGTCCCTCACCGTCTTCGAGGACGTCAGCCTGCGCTGGTACGAGGCCTTCTTCCACGACGACGTCCTCATCGACTCGGTCGGGATGAGCCTGCAGGTCTCCCTGGTCGCCATGGCCGGATCGCTGGCCCTCGGCGTGGCCCTCGCCCTCGGCCTCGTCCGCAGCCGCGGCCGCCTCGGCTCCTTCGCGGGCCTGGTCATGCTCGTACCGCTGATCACCCCGGAGATCGTCACCGGTGTCGCGGCGATGCTGCTCTTCAAGGGCCTGGGCATCACCCTGTCCACCACCACCGTGATGCTCGCCGAGATCACCTTCTCCGTCTCCTACGTGACGGTGATCCTGCGCTCCCGCATCGCCGCCCTCAACCCCGAGGTCGAAGAAGCCGCGATGGACCTCGGCGCCACCCGCCGGCAGGCGCTGCGCCTGGTCACCCTGCCCGCCCTGCTGCCCGGCATCCTCGCCTCCGCGGTGCTGGTCTTCGCCCTCGTCTTCGACGACTTCGTCCTCGCGTACTTCACCACCGGAGTCGACCCGCAGCCGCTGTCCGTCCGCATCTACTCCGCGATCCGCTTCGGCGTCCAGCCCACCATCAACGCCGTCGGCACCCTGATGCTCGCCGGTTCCATCGCCCTGATCGCCCTCGCGCTCGTCATCCCGCGCCTGTTCGGCCGCCGCGGCGGCCTCGACCTCCTCTCCGGGAAGTGAACGCCATGCAGCACCCGTACCCGCACCCCGCCGTCCGGCTCGACCGGGTCAGCAAACGGTACGCCGGCGCGCCCGCCGGCAGCTACGCCGTCCACGACCTCACCCTCGACATCGCTCCGGGCGAGTTCTTCTCCCTCCTCGGCCCCTCCGGGTGCGGCAAGACCACCCTGCTGCGGATGACCGGCGGATTCGCCGACCCCACCGAGGGCAGCGTGCTGCTCGACGGAGAGGACGTCACCGGACTGCCGCCCGACAAACGCAACGTCAACACCGTCTTCCAGAGCTACGCCCTCTTCGACCACCTCTCGCTCGCGGACAACGTCGCCTTCGGCCTCAAGCGCAAGGGCGTCGCCCGCGCCGAGATCCGCACCCGGGTGGCCGACATGCTCGACCTCGTACAGCTCGGCGACCTGGCCGGCCGCAAGCCGCCCACGCTCTCCGGCGGCCAGCGGCAGCGCGTCGCCCTCGCCCGCGCCCTGGTCAACCGGCCCCAGGTGCTGCTGCTGGACGAGCCCCTGGCCGCGCTCGACCTCAGCCTGCGCCGCCGCATGCAGGTCGAGCTCAAGCAGATCCAGCGCGAGGTCGGCATCACCTTCGTCTTCGTCACCCACGACCAGGACGAGGCCCTGACGATGTCCGACCGCGTCGCCGTCATGAACCGGGGCCGGGTCGAGCAGTGCGGCACCCCGGAAGACGTGTACGAGCGGCCGGCCTGCAGCTTCGTGGCCTCCTTCATGGGCACCTCCAACCTCGTCCCCGGCACCTACCGCTCCGGCGACGTCGTCCTCGACGAGGGCCCTGCCCTGCACGTCGGTCCCCGCTCCGGCATCGCCGACGGCAGCCGCGTCAGCCTCTCGATCCGTCCCGAGAAGATCTGGCTCTCCGACTTCGAACCGGGCATGGCCAAGGTCGCCGGTGTCGTCCGGGAGACCGTCTACTCCGGCCCCACCACCACCTACCTCATCGAACTCGCCCCGGGCGTCACCGTGTCCGTACTGGAGCAGAACACCGTCCGCTCCCGCATGGAGGACCGCTGGAGCGGCGGCGAACGCGTCGAGATCGGCTGGAAGCCCGAACACTGCCTGGTCCTGGACTGAAAGCACGCCCGACCGAGCGCACCGACCGGAGGAACCCGTCCATGAACCACGACGTCATCGTCCTCGGCGCCGGCCTCGCCGGCCTCTGCGCCGCCCGCGACCTGTCCGCGGGCGGAGCGGACGTCCTCGTCGTCGAGGCCCGCGAGCGGGTCGGCGGCCGCGTCGAGCAGACCCGGCTCCCCGACGGCCGGCTCGTCCAGCTCGGCGGCGAGGTGGCGGGCCGCGCCCACACCGCCTACACCGCCCTCGTCGCCGAACTGGGCCTCACCCTCGTCCCCAGCTACGTCGCAGAACCCGGTGCCCTCACCCGCGCCACCCCCGAAGGCGTCTCGGCCGGCGACCCGCCCCACTGGTTCGGCCCCGGCGACGACGCCTGCCACCGCAAGGTCACCGCCGCGTTCACCGCGCTCGCCGCGACCGTCGACCCGGCCGACCCGTGGTCCCACCCCGGCGCCGCGGCCCTCGACCGCCTCTCCGTCGCCGGCTGGCTGCGCTCCGAGGGAGCCTCCCCGGCTGTCGTACGCCTCTGGGAGATCGGCCAACTCGCCCTCGCGGACGGCTCGTACGAACGCACATCGCTGCTCGCCGCCCTGCGCAAGCACGCGGCCGTACCCGGCCCCGAGGCGTATGCGTACGAGGCGTGGGAAGGCCTGCGGGTGGCCGAGGGCTCCGCGACGGTGGCCCTGCGGATGGCCGGGGCGCTCGGCGGGCGGATCCGGACCGGCGCGCCGGCCGAGGCCGTGGCCGTACGCCGCAGCGGCGGCTGCACCGTACGCCTGGCCGGCGGCGAGACCCTCACCGCCGGCGCCGTCGTCAGCGCCCTCCCGGTGGGACCGCTGCGCTCGCTCGCCGTCACCGGAGTCTCCGACGAGCGCCTCGCGTCACTGCACCGGCAACGCCACGCCGTCGCCGCCAAGTTCACCGCGGCGTACGACGAGCCGTTCTGGCGCCGCCGCGGCCGCAGCGGCCTCTCCGAGTGCGAGGGCGTCCTCGGCAGCACCTGGCCGCAGAGCGAGGGCGTCCTCTCCGCCCTCGTCCCGCCCGAACGGTACGGCGTCCTGCTCGGCATCCCCGCCCCGCTGCGCGCCCCCGAGCTGCTCACCGAGATCGCCCGCCTCTACGGCGACCGGGCGCACCGGCCGCTCACCACCCACCTGCGCCTGTGGGGCACCGATCCGTGGACCCAGGGGTATGTCACCCACTGGACGCCCGGCGACGTCACGGCGGTCGGCCCGCGGCACGGCACCCACGAACCGCCCTTCTACGTCTGCGGATCCGACCAGTGGGTGGCCGGCTACATGGAAGGCGCCGTCCGCACCGGGCGCGCCGCCGCCGAGGAGGCGCTGCGCCGTGGCTGACACGCTGTGCAACCACATCGGGGGCGCCGACCGGCCTGCCGCCTCGGGCGAGACGATGGAACTGACCGACCCCGCCACCGGCACGGTCCACGGCTACGCACCGCGCTCCGGCCGGGCCGACACCGACGCCGCGTGCGCGGCGGCCGCGGCGGCGTACCCGCGCTGGGCCGCGGCCACTCCGGCCTCCCGGCAGCGCGCCCTGCTCACCCTCGCCGACGTGATCGAGGCGCACGCCGACGCCCTGACGGCCGCCGAGTCCGCGGACACCGGCAAGCCGCCGGAGCGCTTCCGGGCCGACGAACTGCCCGCGATCGCCGACACCGTCCGCTACTTCGCCGGAGCCGCACGGAACCTGCCGGGTGCGGCCGCGGCGGAGTACGCCGACGGCCGCACCTCCCTGCTGCGCCGTGAACCGGTCGGCGTCTGCGCCCAGATCACCCCCTGGAACTACCCGCTGATGATGGCGGTGTGGAAGATCGCCCCGGCGATCGCCGCCGGCAACACCACGGTGCTCAAGCCCGCCGACAGCACCCCGTCTTCGTCCGTGCTGCTGGCCCGGCTGGCCGCCGGGCACCTGCCGCCGGGCGTGCTCAACGTCGTCTGCGGCGACCGCGACACCGGCCGGGCCCTCACCGCCCACCGCGACGTCGCCCTGATCGCGGTGACCGGCAGCGTACGGGCGGGCCGGGAGATCGCGGCCGCCGCGGCGGCCGGCCTCAAGCGGCTCCACCTGGAGCTCGGCGGCAATGCGCCGGTCATCGTCCACGACGACGTGGACGTCGGGGCCACCGCCGCGGCCCTCGCCGAGGTCGCGTACTACAACGCCGGCCAGGACTGCACCGCGCCCGCGCGGCTCCTGGTGCACCACCGCGTGTACGACGCGTTCCTGGACGCCTTCGCCGCGGCCGCCTCCTCGGCCCCTTACCGGGAGGCCGCCTTCGGTCCGCTCAACAACGCCGCCCAGCTCGCCTCGGTCCGGGGCCTGCTGGAGCGGCTGCCCGGCCACGCCGGGATCGTCGCCGGGGGCGCGCGGATCCCCCGCCCCGGCTACTTCCACCAGGCCACCGTGGTCGCCGGGGCGCGCCAGGACGACGAGATCGTGCAGGAGGAGATCTTCGGCCCGGTGGTGACCGTACAGCCCTTCGCCGACGAGGCGCAGGCCCTGCACCTGGCCAACGACGTCCGCTTCGGCCTCGCCGCAGGCGTCTGGACCAGGGACCACGACCGGGCGATGCGCGCCACGCGCGCGCTGCGCACGGGCATCGTCTGGGTCAACACCCACGGCACCACGGTCTCCGAGATGCCCCACGGCGGAGTGGGCCACTCCGGCTACGGCAGCGACCTGTCCCTCTCCGGCCTCCTGGACTACACCCACCCGAAGCACGTGATGCTTTGACCGGGCGGGCCCCGCCCGCGCCGCCGCGGTGGGCGCCCGGTGTCAGTTCAGGTCGGCCCGGGCGGGGGTGTCGTCGAGGAAGCCGCCCGACTGGTGCTGCCACAGCTTCGCGTACGCACCCTCCGCGGCGAGCAGTTCCCGGTGCGTGCCCTGCTCGACGATCCGTCCGCGGTCGAGGACGACGAGCCGGTCCATGCCGGCGACCGTGCTCAGCCGGTGCGCCACCACGAGCGCCGTACGCCCGTCCATGAGCCGCCACAGCGCCTCCTGGACGAAGATCTCGCTTTCGGAGTCCAGGGCGCTGGTCGCCTCGTCGAGGAGCAGGATCGGCGCGTCGCGCAGGATGGCCCGTGCGAGGGCGACCCGCTGGCGCTGCCCGCCGGAGAGTTTGACGCCCCGCTCGCCCACCATGGTGTCGAACCCGTCGGGGAGCGCATCGGCGAACTCCGTGACGTGCGCCGCCTCGGCCGCGCGGCGGATCTCGGCGTCGGTGGCGTCCGGTCTGGCGAACGCGATGTTGTCGCGCAGGGTGCGGTGGAACATCGCCGGGTCCTGGGGCACGTAGGCGATGAGGCTGCGCAGGTCGGACTGGCACAGCCTGCTGATGTCCTGCCCGCCGATCAGGATCCGGCCTGCGTCGATGTCCGTCATCCGCAGCAGCAGCCGGGCGAGCGTGGTCTTGCCCCCGCCGGACCGGCCGACGAGGCCGACCTTCGCGCCGCTGGGCACGGCCAGGTCGAGGCTCTCGAAGAGGGGATCCGCGCCGGCGTGGGCGAAGCCGACCCGCTCGAAGCGCACGTCGGCGGCGCGCGGGCGCAGCGGTTCCGGCGCTGCCGGGTCGAGCACGGTCGGGGGTGTCAGCAGCAGTCCGGTGAACTGCGCGGCCTCCGTCATCGAGCTCTCCAGGCGGCGGTAGATCTGGTTGAACTCGAACATGACCCGGGTGGCGTTGGTGTAGTAGGTGAAGGCGACGACGACCGCTTCCACGCCGTGGCCGCCGCCGGCGAGCGCGAGGGCGAGCAGCAGGCCGAGGGCGTTGGTCAGTACGGACATCGGCGCGACGAGCGTGTCGATGCGCAGATTGCCGTAGTCCCAGGAGCGCAGCATGAGCCGCCGCGACTCCGCGACGCGCGAGCGGTGCTCGGCGGCTTCGCGTTCCTCGGCGGCGAAGGCCCTGACGGTGTCCATGTTCATGAGGCTGTCGGCGACGTGGCCCGAGACCCGGGCGATCGCCGTCTCCCGCTGGTCGACGAGCGCCTGGCGGCGGCGGATCAGGGGCGTCACGCCCAGCGCCGTCAGCGCGATCATGGCGAGGAGGCCGATGACGAGCAGCGGTTCGTAGTGCCACAGCACCACCGATCCGAACGCGAGCGGCACGAGGCTGCCGACGATCGAGAACGTCAGCGTGTCGACGAACTCCTCGAAGCGGGAGGCGAAGCTCAGGACGCGCTTGGTCAGCGATCCGGCGAAGTTGTCGTGGAAGAACGCCGCGTCCTTGGCGAACAGCTCGTCCATGCCGATGACGTACAGGTGCTCGATACCGAGGGCGTCGAGGCGGTTGAGGGAGTGCAGTCCGATGCGCCAGAGCGCCTCCGCGAGCAACAGGACGCCGCCGAAGGCGAGTACGTAGGGAAGGGTCGCGCCGAGGCCGATGCCGCCGCCCGCCGCGCCACCCGTCCCGCCGTCCTGTGCGAGCCGGCCGACGAGCTTGGCGATGACGAGCGGCGCGATGTAGTTGATGCCGATGTTGCCGAGGGCGGGGAGCAGCATCGCGGGGGCCGTGTGCCACCGGAGGCGGGCCAGCTCCCGGCCGTAGTAGCGGAGTGCGAGGAGGACCGGGCCCCTGCCCGGTCGCGGGTCTTCTTGCGGTTCAGGCGTTTCCATCCCAACCCCGAATGGTCGGACCGGCAGGCCAGGAATCGCAGTGTCCCGCAGGGGCGCCCGCGCAGTCCAAGCGTTTACCGGGGGCGCACGGGGTCAGCCGTCCAGCACTGCGGGGGTGGGGCCGTCCGGGCGGACGGTGATGCTGTAGGCGGCCTTGGCAGGGGTGGAGCGGAAGCGCGGAGTGTGCGCGGGCAGCAGGAGTTCGAGGAGGACGGTCGACTCGCGCAGGGCGAACTGCAGGCCCAGGCAGGCGCGGGGCCCGATGCCGAACGGCAGGTAGCTCCCCGGGTGGGCGGGGCGCCGCCCGGGGGTGGTGAAGCGCTCCGGATCGAACCGCGCGGGGTCGTCCCACAGCGCGGGGTCCCGGTGCGTGAGGTACGGGCAGACCAGCACGTCCGTGCCGGCCTCGATCTCGAACCCGGCGAGGACGTCGTCTTCCGCCGCGCAGCGCGGCAGGATCCAGGCGGACGGGTAGAAGCGCAGCGTTTCGTGGACGAGCGCCTGTACGGCCTGCCGGCGCTCGGGCGAGCCTTCGGCGCCCGCGGCGAGGGCCTGCTCCCGCGCCTGCGGGTTGCGGTCGAGCAGGAGGTAGAGCCAGGTGAGGGTGGTGGCGGTGGTCTCGTGACCGGCGACCAGCAGGGTGACCAGCTCGTCGCGGATCAGCCGGTCGGTGTACTCGGGTCGTGTTCCCGCCGCGTCCAGCAGGACGTGCAGCAGGCCGGGGCCGTCGGGTCCGGCCTGCCCGTCGCGGGCGGCGGCGATGGCGCGGCTCGCGACGGCGTCGATCCTGGCCAGCTCGGCGGCGACGGCTCCATCGGCGACGGCTCCGGCTGCGGCGGTGCCGTCGGCGGGCAGGCGCGGCAGTGCGGCCACCACGGCGGGTACGGCGGCCAGTTCGCGTTCGGTGCCGGGGTCGAGGGGGTGGCCGGTCAGGGAGCGCCAGATGGTGTCCAGGGCGAAGCGGCGCATCTCCTCGCCGACGTCGAAGACCTGTCCGGTACGGGCGTGGCCGTCCCAGCGTGCCGCGGCGGTGCGGGCGGCCCCGGCGATGCGCTGTTCGTAGCGGCGCATTCCGGGGCCGGTGAACTGGCTCTGGAGCAGCCGTCGTTGCCGCTGCCACGCCTCGCCCGTCGCGGCCAGTACGCCGTCGCCGAGCAGCAGGCGGGCGCGGTGCGAGCGCTTCACGTACCGTCCGGGCCGGAGCGCGAGCACGTGCTGTACGGCCTCGGGCGCGGTGACCAGTACGGTCGGCCGCGCCGCCCCGAGCCGGAACGCCGCGACGCCGCCCAGCCGTTCGCGCGCCCGGGCGAAGAGGTCGATCAGCTCCCCTCCCCCGGCCTGCCACTGTGCAACGGCGTCGGGATCCAGTTCGGGGACCCGGCGGCCTGCCGGGGACTGGCTCGGGAGGAAGCCGGGGCGGGCGTGGGTGGCCACGGGTCTGCTCCTGTTCGGCGGCTGTACGTCGTCACGGGCCGGATGCGGGCATCACGCACTGTAGGCGACCACGCGCGATCCGCAACACCCCGCCCCGGCAGCGCCCCCGCGCACGGCGCCACGACACGGGCGCCCGGCGGGCGGGCCCGCCCGCGCCGATAGGCTCGGGCCCGACCGTCCGGGTTCGCACCCTCCCGCAGGGCGGTACGACGACCCGAGGGAAGGAAGCCCCGTATGCCCGGCCCTGCCGAGATCCGGATCCTGCGCGCCGCCGACCGGACCGCGGAGCCCTGGAAGAACGGCGGCGGGGTCACGCGCGAGATCGCGGCCTGGCCGGAGGGCGCCGGGACCGGAGATTTCGCCTGGCGGGTCAGCCTTGCCGAGGTGGCTGCCGACGGGGCCTTCTCCCGCTTCCCCGGTGTCGAGCGGACGCTCACGCTCGCCGAGGGCGCGGGCATGGACCTCACGGTCGACGGCGTACGCCGGCTCGTCGACGAGCGCTACGCGCCCCAGGACTTCCCCGGGGACCGGCCGACCGACTGCCGGCTGCTCGGCGGACCCGTCGTGAACTTCAACGTGATGTACCGCAGGGGGCGGGTCCGGGCCCGGACCGCCGTCGTGCGGGGCGAGCTCGCCCTCACCGCCCTGCCGGACGAAGCCCTGCTGGTCGTCGCCCTCGACGGCCCGGCGACCCTCCGCCACCCCGGGGCCCCGGGCCCCGGCGTCGCACTCGGCCCGTACGACGCGGCCCTGGTGCCGCATGCGCCGGCCCGCCTCCTCCGCACGGAGGGGCGGGCGGCGGTGGTCGCCCTGGGGAGTGTCGTCAAAGTGGCGTCGTCCGCCCGGAGGGCCGGCCAGACGGGACTTCGACGACACGACCTAGGCCCGGCGTGACTCGACCAGTTCGGGCTGCGTTTCGCGGCGCTGTTCCGGCAGGTGCACCGAAGCGGCCTGCCGGTCCCAGAGCCTGGTGGTCCGTACGTAGCCGTGGACGACCGATGCCATCGCCAGCATGACCAGCGGTCCGAACACCCACGGGTGCCCGGCCATCTCCAGCGACAGGTAGCGGTACGCGACCAGGAGCGCGACGAACACCGCGGCGCCGTAGGCGGTCAGCCGGATCCCCGGCCGGTCCCAGCCACGGGCCTGCGAGCGCAGTGCCGTCTCGATCGTGAGCGTGAACACGACGCCCGCGACGATGTCGGCGCCGTAGTGGTAGCCGAAGCCCAGCGTTGCGCCGAGCGTCGCGATCAGCCAGAACGCGCCCAGGAACTGCAGCAGCCTGGGGCCCTTGCGGGAGTGGATGAAGATCGCGGTGGCCCACGCCGTGTGCAGGCTGGGCATGCAGTTGCGCGGCGTGAACTCGTCGAAGAGCATCGGGCGCGGGATATCGACCGGCGGCGGAGTGTGCGGCCACAGATCGGCCAGCGCCCACTGTCCGCCGTCGGCGCCGTACGCGAAGATCGGCCCGACCACCGGGAAGATCATGTAAATGCCCGGCCCGAGCAGGCCGATCACCAGAAACGTCCGCACCAGGTGGTGGCGCGGGAAGGCGCGGTCCACCGCCACGTGGCGCAGCTGGTACAGGGCGACGGCGACCGCGGCCACGGCGAGCTGGATGTAGACCCAGTCGAGGACGTGCGCGCCGACCGCGCCGGTGGCCTCGACGATCCGGCCCGCCACCCATGACGGATTGCCCAGCGCCTGATCGGCGGCGGCCACGTACTGGTCGAGCACCGTCGGGCGGGTCTTGGTCGTGATCAGCAGCCAGGTGTAGCCGGTCTTGCGGCCGGCCACCAGCAGCAGGGCCAGTCCGACGCCCTTCAGCAGCAGGAGGCGCTCGCGGCCGGTGCGGTGCGTGAAGGCGAAGACGGCACAGGCCAGGGTCACCAGCAATGCGCCGTTGCCGAACATCATCTCGGCACCGACGAGCCCCCGCACGAGCCAGAAGACCAGGTCGATGGCGATCGCGGCACCGACCGCGATGAACCGCTGGCGCCAGGTGAGCACGACCATCATCAACGCCATGCTGGCGTACAGCACGGTCCCCGACTGCGGGGCGAAGATCACCTCGCGCGCCTGGACGGTGATCGGACCCGGCACGCCGTAGTGACGCGCAGCGATCTCCAGTGCGACGAGGAATCCGAGGGCCACCACGCTCACGGCGACCCACAGCACGACGCGGGGTTGACGCCATGAGGCGGACTTGATTCCGCCGTTTATTCGCGAGAGCGCTCGCGTTACCGTAGATATCAATTTTCAGCCGATTGATTATGGTTTCAACGTGACCGCTGTTAACCCGAACATGCTAACGGAGCAGATGCGTTTGACCGGTCGCGGGTACACGAAAAGCCGTCCTCTCACGGATGAGAGAACGGCCTCCGACGTGCGTAAAGCACAGTCGGGACGACAGGATTTGAACCTGCGACCCCTTGACCCCCAGTCAAGTGCGCTACCAAGCTGCGCCACGTCCCGATGCCCGCTGACCTGGGGTTTCCCCCGCGTTGGCGTGCAGACAGAACATTACCCCACGTCGAGGGGTGCGTGGGCACCGGTGATCGGTTGGGGAGGATGATGGCGGGGTGAACGGGGTTGACGGGACGGACGGGCGGGACCGGGACAGCGCCGGGCGGGCACGGAGCGGCCGGCCCCGGGACGGGCTGGGGCGGCCGCTGCCGTACGGCGCGGCCGGGGTCGAGCGGCAGCCCGAGGGGGTGGTGCGGGCGCCCGAGGAGACCGTGCGGGAGGCGCAGCGGCTGCTGGACGCGGGGATGCCGTTCCATGCGCACGAGGTGTTCGAGGACGCCTGGAAGTCCGGGCCGGAGCAGGAGGCTCCGCTGTGGCGCGCGCTGGCGCAGCTGGCCGTGGGGCTCACTCATGCCGCGCGGGGCAACAGCGTGGGCGGGGCGCGGCTGTTGCGGCGCGGCGCCCGCGGGATCGAGGAGTCCGGGGAGGCGGGGGGAGCCGCGGGCGGCGGCGCGTACGGGATGGACCTGGCCGGGCTCGTACGGTGGGCCCGGGCGCTGGCCGGGCGGGTGGAGGCCGCCGCCGGTCCGGTGGACGCGGCGGCCGAGGCCCCCCGGCTGACGCTGCCCTAGCCTGCCGGCTGGAGCAGGTCCCAGCGGTTGCCGTACAGGTCTTCGAAGACGGCGACCGATCCGTACGTCTCGTGGCGCGGCTCCTCCAGGAAGTGCACGCCGGCCCGGGTCATCCGGGCGTGGTCGGTCGCGAAGTCGCGCGTGTAGAGGAAGAAGCCGACGCGGCCGCCGGTCTGGTCGCCCACGCGGGCGCGCTGCGCGTCGTTCTTGGCGCGGGCGAGCAGGAGGGCCGACTCGGTGGCGCCGGGCGGCCGTACGACGACCCAGCGGGACCCGTCGGGGCGCTCGGTGTCCTCGACGAGGTCGAAGCCGAGGGCCCGGGTGTAGAAGTCGATGGCCTCGTCGTAGTCGGTGACGACGAGGGCGGTCAGGGCGATATGTGAGGGCATGGGCTCATTGTGACCGCACCAGGACCACTTCCAGTGTGCGGGGGCCGTGGACACCCTCCACCCGGTCGAGCTCGATGTCGCTCGTCGCGGAGGGGCCCGCGATCCAGGTGAGCGGGCGCGCGGGGTCCAGCCGCGCGAGCGCCTGCGGTACGGAGTCCACCACCTGCTCCGGGACCCGCACCACGCACACGTGGTGGTCGGGGACGAGGGTGATGCGGCGGCGGCCCTGTGCCGGGCCGCCGTCCAGGACGATCGTGCCGGTCTCGGCGATCGCCAGGGCGCAGCCGGTGACCACGCTGTCCACGGCGTCCAGTTCGCGGGCGGTGGAGGCGGCCCGGTCGGCGACCCGGGTGATCGCCCCGGGGCCGGCCGCGGACAGCCAGGCGGGCGGGAGCCCGTCGGGGACCAGGACGGAGCGGGACCCGTGTCCGGTGAGCAGCCGCATCAGCAGCTCCGGCAGCCCCTGCTCGTCCGTGCGGTGTACGCGGGCCCGGTAGTCCGCGAGGTGGTGGGCCAGCAGGTCGGCGCTCTCGGCGGGGGTGCGGGCGCCGTGGACCCGGTGGTAGTCGCGGGGGATCCCGGGCGCCGGTGGTGCGTCGGCCAGGGCCCGGCGGATGCGGGCGAGCACGGTGTCGCGGCTGCTGCCCGTCACGCCGTTCCCTCCTCGTCGCGGGGCGGTGCGGGTGGTGTGGGCGGCAGACGCGGGGGCTGCTCCGGGCCGCGTCCGTTCCCGCGCTCGCGGCGCCACCAGTCGCGGAACGGCTCGGCGGGGATCTCGGGCAGGGCGCGGCTGTCGGTCCAGGCCCGGCCCGGGCCCGGCAGCCGCCGGGGGCGCAGGCGGCGGGCCCGTGCCAGGAGCCGTTCGCCGGCGCGGAGGGCACCGGGGTGGTCGAGGAGGAGGCGGGCGGCGCGCATGGCGGCCCGTTCGGCGGTGTGGCCGCGGGCGGGCCGGATCGTGACGCGGACGCCGCGGCGGGTCACGGTGGCCCCCTGCACGATGCGTTCGCGCAGGTGGACGAGGACCTCCGGGATGTCGATGGCGACCGGGCAGACCTCGTAGCAGGCCCCGCAGAGGGTGGAGGCGTACGGCAGCGAGGCGTCGATCTCGCCGGCGGTGCCGCGGAGTTGGGGGCTGAGGATGGCCCCGATCGGGCCCGGGTAGACCGAACCGTAGGCGTGGCCGCCGGCGCGCTCGTACACGGGGCAGACGTTCAGGCAGGCGGAGCAGCGGATGCAGCGCAGCGCCTGGCGGCCGACCTCGTCGGCGAGGGTGTCGGTGCGGCCGTTGTCGAGGAGGACGAGGTGGAAGGCGCGCGGCCCGTCGCCGTCCGTGGTTCCGGTCCACATGGTCGTGTACGGGTTCATCCGCTCGGCGGTGGACGACCGCGGCAGGGTCTGGAGGAAGACCTCCAGGTCGCGGAAGGTCGGGACGACCTTCTCGATGCCGACCACGGAGATCAGGGTTTCGGGGAGGGTCAGGCACATGCGGCCGTTGCCCTCGGATTCGAAGACGACGAGGGTGCCGGTCTCGGCCACCATGAAGTTGGCGCCGGAGATGCCGACCTTGGCGCGCAGGAACTTCTCGCGCAGGTGCAGCCGGGCCGCTTCGGCCAGTTCCCGCGGGTCCGTGCCCAGCGGATCGGGGGCCGGGCGGCCCCAGTGACCCATCTCGGAACGGAAGATGTCGCGGATCTCGGACCGGTTGCGGTAGATGGCGGGGACCAGGATGTGCGAGGGGCGGTCGTGGCCGAGCTGCACGATGAGCTCGGCGAGGTCGGTCTCGTAGGCGGCGATGCCGGCGGCCTCCAGGGCCTCGTTGAGACCGGTCTCCTGGGTGGCCATCGACTTGACCTTGACGGCCTCCCGCTCTCCGGTGGCCAGGACCAGCGAGGTCACGATCCGGTTGGCCTCGTCGGCGTCGGCGGCCCAGTGCACGGTGCCGCCCGCCGCGGTCACCGCCGCCTCCAGCTGGAGCAGGTAGCGGTCGAGGTGGCGGAGCGTATGGTCCTTGATTGCCTTGCCCGCGGCGCGCAGCCGGTCCCAGTCGTCGAGTTCCGCGACGGCTCCGGCGCGCTTGTCGCGGATGGTGCGGGTGGCGTGCCGGAGGTTGGCGCGCAGGGTCTCGTCCCGTACGGCTTCCCGTGCCGCGCGGGGGAAGGCCGGCATGCCGACGAAGGTGCCCGTCACCGCAGGGGCTCCTGTTCGGTGGCGGCCAGGATCTCGGCGAGGTGCAGGGCGCGCAGCGGGGCGCCCTGCCGGTGCAGGATGCCGCCGAGGTGGGCCAGGCAGGAGTTGTCGGCGCCGCAGAGGACGGACGCTCCGGTGGAGAGCGCGGCCGCCGCCTTGTCGGCGCCCATGGCAGCCGAGACGTCCGGGTTCTTGAGGGCGAAGGTGCCGCCGAACCCGCAGCATTCGGCGGCGTCGGGCAGTTCGGCGAGCTCCAGGCCGCGCACGGCCTGGAGCAGGCGGCGCGGGCGGTCGCCGAGGCCGAGGCCGCGCAGACCGTGGCATGACGGGTGATATGTCACCGTGTACGGAAAGTACGCACCGACGTCCGTGACGCCGAGGACGTCGACGAGGAACTCGGTCAGTTCGTACACCCGGGGCGCGAGCGAGTCCGCCAGCCGCGCGAGCTCCGGGCCGCGGCCCTCGGCGGCGGCCTTGCGGCCGATGCGCGGATAGTGCTCGCGGACCATGGCCGCGCAGGACCCGGAGGGGGTGACCACGTACTCGTGGCCCTCGAAGGCCCGGGCGGTACGGCGCAGCAGCGGCTCGGTCTCGTGCCGGTACCCGGTGTTGTACTGGGGCTGGCCGCAGCAGCTCTGCGCGGCGGGGAACGCCACCTCCACGCCGAGCCGCTCCAGCAGCCGGACCACGGCGATCCCGGTCCCGGGATACAGCGCGTCGTTGACGCAGGTGACGAACAGGGCGGCGCGCATGCCCGGAGGATAGCGGGACCTGGCAGCGGCGGACGGGCGGGCATGGGGCAGACTCGGCCGGGTGAGAAAGTTCTATGTCATCGGCATCGGCGCGGGCGACCCGGACCACCTGACCCTCCAGGCGGTCAAGGCGATCCGGGCCGCGGACGCGTTCCTCATCCTGGAGAAGGGCGAGGAGAAGGCGGACCTGACCGGACTGCGGCGCGACATGCTGGCGGCGCACGCCAAGCCGGGGCACCGCCTGGTCGAGGGCCGGGACCCGGACCGCGACCGGACCCCCGCCGACTACGCGCCGACGGTCGACGGGTGGCGCAGTGCGCGGGCGGAGATCTTCGAGCGGTTCATCGCCGAGGACCTCGCCGAGGACGGTACCGGCGCGTTCCTGGTGTGGGGCGACCCGTCGCTGTACGACTCGACGCTCGCGATCCTCGAAGAGGTCACCGCCCGCGGCGAGGTCGCGTTCGACTACGAGGTCGTCCCGGGCATCAGCAGCGTTTCCGCCCTGCTGGCGAAGCACCGGACGAACCTGAACCGGGTGGGCCGCCCGGTCCAGATCACCACGGGCCGGCGCCTGGCGGAGGGCTGGCCGCAGGACGCGGACGACGTCGTGGTGATGCTGGACGCGCGGCACGCCTTCACCCGCCACCTCGACAAGGACCTCTACATCTATTGGGGGGCGTACGTCGGCACCCCCGACGAGATCCTGGTCCAGGGCCCGCTGGCGGAGGTGTCGGAGCGCATCGAGGAACTGCGGACCGAGGCGCGGGCCCGCAAGGGCTGGATCATGGACACCTACCTGCTGCGGCGCGGCTGACCCGGGCCGGCGGCCGCCTGCGGCGGCCGGGCGGGGCAGCTCAGCGGCCGTCGAGCAGCTTCGCGAGACCGGTGGCGAACTGCTCGTACTCCTCGGGCCGGTTGTAGATCTGCCCGCAGATCCGCAAGCCCCCGCCGCCGGGCCTGCCGAAGGTGTTCACCCGGGTGCGCAGCCGGTCGAAGACCTCGATGCGCAGGGCACGGGCCTCGTCCTGGGTCCGCGCCACGCCCGCGGGCAGCCGCAGGGTGCGCATCGCGACGCCGTCGCTGTACGGCAGCGGGCGAAGCCCGGCCGTCTGCGCGAGCAGCGCGCTGCCGTGGGCCGCCAGGGCCTCGTTGTGGGCGCGCACCCGGGCGGCGTCGAGGCGGTCCAGCAGGTCGAGGCCCCCAGGGGCGGCCAGCCAGCCGGTGTAGTCGGCGGTGGCGCGGTTCTCGACGGAGCGCGGGAAGCCGTGCTGGTCCTCCCAGGACGGCACGAGCGCCTGGACGGCCGCGCGGTGGCGGGGGGCCACGGCGAGGATCGCGCTGCCCGACGGCCCGTACCCCCACTTGTGCAGGTTGCCGAACCAGAAGTCGGCTCCCCCGGCCAGCGGGTCGGGCAGCATGCCCAGGGCGTGGGCGCCGTCCACGACGGTGGTCACCCCGCGCTCGGCGAGCGCGGCCAGGAGCCGCGGCCCGGCGACGATCCGGGCGGTGGGCGAGGTGATGTGGTCGAGGACCGCCACCTTGGTGTGGGGTGTCACAGCTGCCAGTACAACGTCACACACCGCTTCCTCGTCCGGGAGCTCCGGGTCCAGGGCGACGGTGCGCAGCGGCGCGCGGCGGGCGGCGGCCGCGCTGACCGTGCCGTAGCCGTGGTCGGTGACCAGGATCTCGTCGCCTTCGGCGAAGCTGAGCGAGCCGAGGGCGATGTTGGCGGCCTCGGTGGCGTTGGAGACGAAGGCGATGCCGGCCGGGTCGGCGCCGAGGCGGGCGGCGATCAGCCCGCGGGCGGCCTCGATCCGCTCGGGGGCCGCGAGGAAGAAGGCGTCGGGGTCGGCCTCCAGCTCGGCGCGGAATCCCGCCTGGGCCTCCAGGACGGGTATCGGGACGGCGCCGAACGATCCGTGGTTGAGGTGGACGACGGCCGGGTCGAGGCGGAACAGGTCCGGTCCGCCGGGGAATGCGGCGAGAGGGCGGCTGCTGGACGTCTGTGCGGGCACGGGGTCTCCTGCCGGTACGGGGGCGTGGTCTGCCGCTATGGATCATGCCGTGGCCTGAGCTCCTCCCGGAACCCCGCCCCGGCGCGCCGCGCCCGCAGCCCGGCCGCGCCCACGCCCACGCCCCCGTACGGCCTCCCCCGTACCGCCTTCCCGTACCGTCTTCCCCCTCTTACTCCCGTCCGCTGGTCGCCGCGTAGTACTGGAGGTCCTGGACCGTCACCACCCGCTTGACCGGGTAGTCGAGCGTCACGGCGGCGACCGTGCGGCCGCCCCGGCTCAGGGCCGCCGAGCTGGTGCCCGGCCGCAGCGGCAGCAGCTTGGCGTGGAGCCCGGCCGGGGCCTCGTGCGCGGACCGCACGGAGCCGACCGTGCTGCGCACGCTCGCCGGAGCCGTCAGGAAGCTCAGCACCTCGACCCGGTCCCGGGGCGCCGCCGAGCCGCGGCGCAGCGCCATCACCAGGGACTGGCTGCCGGTCGGGTCCGCTCCGGCGAACTGGACCCGCGAGGTGAGGTACAGGGTGTCCCGCACGATCACGGGCCAGCTGCCGGTCTTGAAGCGGGTCAGGTAGTAGGAGGTGAGGTCCAGATAGGCGTGGCCGTTGTGCAGCGAGGGCGCGAACTGACTGCCCTCGGAGTAGTCGTTCCACGTGGTCAGCTGCACCCAGTCGGCGCCGTCCGCGATGGCCCGCTTCCAGGTGGTGCGCAGCGTCGCGGTGTTGCCCGCCTCGTCGTAGATGCCCTGGTTGGGGCGGGCGTCCTGGACGGACACCGGCTGCATCCACTTCTTGCCCAGGGCGTGTGCGCGCTTGACGTCCTTGGTGACGCTCTCCTGGCCGACGTAACTGCGGCTGCCCCATTCGGAGAAGCCGTAGCTGATGGGGGCGAACTCGTCCGAGTGGGCGCCGAAGTCGAGGAACAGCGGGACCAGCGCGGTGCGGATGCCGTGCCGCTGCCGGAGGTTGTCCATGACCTGGGACCACCAGGCGGGGCTCTTCGCCTCGGCCTTGAACGGCGACACCACCAGGCGCCCGTCGGCCAGCCGGTGTGCGGCGGGCGAGGAGGCCAGCTGGGCGAGCGAGTCGGCGAGCCGCGCCGGGTCCGTGTTCAGGGAGGTCATGTCCGGCATCAGCATGATCTTGAACTTGGCGTCGACCGAACGGGCGGCCTCCAGCAGCATCCTGGAGCGCTCCCAGTTCTTGCCGGACAGCGACAGCAGGTCGAGCGTGAAGCCGTCGAGACCGGCGGCACGGGCGGTGCGCACCTCCTGCTTCAGGTTGGCCAGTTCCCAGTTGCCCGGCTTCGGGGCGACCGGCAGCGGCCGGTCGCGCAGCAGTCCGCCGTACCGCTGGTGCTTGCCGCGCTCGCCGTCGGGCTTGAGGTAGTTGCGGGTGTAGTAGTCCTTGTGCGCCGGGTCGTTGTCGAGGGACAGCGGGTACGGCGTGAAGTAGTGCGCGAAGACCAGCCGGCCGCTCGCCCGCAGGCGGTCCGCCGAGGGCATGTCGAAGGGCAGCGCCCCGGCGGGCCGTACGGCCTCGCGCGGGGGTTCCCCGCGCGGCGGCTCCGCACTGACGGTGGGCCGGGCGGAAGGCGTCCGGGGGACGCGGGGCAGGGCCGTCACCGGCGCGCTGCCGCCCCCGCGGCGCGGCGGCGCGGACCAGGCGTCGCCGATCTGCGGCGCGGAGCGTTCCTCCTCCGCCGATGCGCGGAAGGGATCCCAGGCGAAGCCGGCCGCCGTGCAGACCCCGACGAGGAGGAAGGCCGCGACGAAGAAGGCCGCCAGCGGCCGTCTGGCGCGCAATCCTTTGCGCCGGTGCCCCAACGGCCTTTGCCGGTCCCGTCGTTTGACCGGATCCGCGCCCATCGTCCCTCCCGAGGATGTACCTGTGAATATGCCTGCGCCGCAGGCATCTCAGCAGTAGAGCTGATTCGCGGCCCCCGGACAACCGTTCTCCCCCTGCTCGGGCCGTGACACGTACGTCACACGGACCACGGTGACTACGCCGCGTGCCGGGCCGTCAGGCCGGGCCGCGGCTGGTTTGATCACCGTGGCGGCGACGGCGGTGCAGCACGGCGACCGGGCCGGAGGGCCGGGACTGGTACGGCGTCCAGCGGGTAGACGCGCGGGCACGCAGACTGCAAGGAGGCCAGGTGTGACGGAACACGAGGTACGGTCCCTGCCCGGTGCGGGAGCCCACGGGGCGCCCCTGACCTGGCGGGGCACCTTCGCCCGCTGGGACCGGGAGCTGTTCGACGCGGTCGCCCGGCGGCACTGGCCGGGGGCCGACCGGGTGCTGCCGCGGCTGGGCCGGGCGGCGAACCACGGGGTGCTGTGGGCGGGTACGGCCGCCGCCCTCGCGGTGTTCGGCTCCCCGCGCACCCGCCGCGCCGCGCTGAGCGGGATGGTCTCCCTCGCGCTGGCCTCCGGCACGATCAACACGGTCGGCAAGTGGTCCGTACGGCGGCCGCGGCCGCTGGCGGACGGGGTGCCGCAGGTCCGCCGGCCGTCCCGGCCGCCGCTGACCACGTCCTTCCCGTCCGGGCATTCCGCGTCCGCCTTCGCCTTCGCGGGCGGGGTGGCGCTCCAGTCACCGGCCTGGGGCGCCGCGATCGCTCCGGTGGCCGCGTCGGTCGCCTTCTCGCGCGTCTACACCGGCGTCCACTATCCGGCGGACGTCGCGGCGGGAGCGGCGCTCGGGGTGGCCGCCGGGTTCCTCGTACGGCGGGCGCTGCGCGAGGCCGAGGAGGCCAGGGTCGCGCCGGGCGAGGAGCGGCCCGCCCCCGGGGCGCCCGCGCTGCCCGGCGGCACGGGTCTGGTGCTCGTGGTCAACAAGGAGTCGGGCAGTGCCGGTACGGGCGTGCCGGAGGCCGTACGGGACCTGCTGCCGGATGCCGAGGTCGTCGAGTGCACCGGCGCCGATCTCCCGGAGGCGTTCGCCTCGGCCGCGGCGCGGTGCCGGGTCCTGGGCGTGTGCGGCGGCGACGGGACCGTGAACGCCGCCGCCACGGCCGCCGTGCGCGCAGGCGTACCGCTCGCGGTGTTCCCGGGCGGGACGCTCAACCACTTCGCCCTCGACCTGGGGCTGGCGGGCCCGCAGGACACGTGCCGCGCGCTGGCCTCGGGCGAGGCCGTCCGGGTGGGGGTGGGCCGCTTCACCCCCGGGCCCGGTGACGACGGGAAGGCTGGCGGAAGGGCACGCGGAAAGGCCGGCGGAGAGGCAGCCGGGGCCGGGTACTTCCTCAACACCTTCAGCATCGGCGTGTACCCCGAGCTGCTCGGGCACCGGCTGCACTGGGCGCCCAGGATCGGCGGCGGGCCCGCGATGCTGCTGGCCGCGTGGAAGGTGCTGCGAGCCCGGCGCCCGGTGAAGCTGACACTCGCCGGCCGGCCGCGCGCGGTGTGGCTGATGTTCGCGGGCAACGGCACGTACCACGGGGCCGGACCCGCCCCGCGGCGCCGGCTCGGCCTGCACGAGGACCGGCTCGACGTACGGATCGTGTACGGGGGCGGGCGGCCCGGGCCGCGGCTGCTGGCCGCGGCGATGGCGGGCCCGCTGACGCGCTCCCCCGTCCACACGGCGACCCGGCTGCGCACCCTGCGGATCTCGCGGATCCCCGAGGGCACGGCGCTGGCCTACGACGGCGAGTACGCGCCCGCGCCCGCGCAGTTGCTGCTGGAGAAGCTGCCGGACGCGCTCACGGTGTACCGCCCGGCGGCCCCGGCACCGTAGCGAGGTCGCGATCGCCGCACGGCCTGCCCGCCGCTACCGCCGCAGTGCGGTGGCCAGTTGGGCCCGGGAGCGGACGTCGAGCTTCTGGTAGATGCGGGTCAGCCGGGCCTCCACGGTCTTCACGCTGAGGAAGAGCTTGTCCGCGGCTTCCTGGTTGCTCGCCCCCTGGCTGACCAGGAGCGCCAGCCTGGTCTCGGCGTCCGTCAGGACCGCGGCGCCGGACCGGCCGGGCCCGGCCGGGGCCTCGTGGGCCAGCGCGGCCCACGGCTTGGCGCCGGCCTGGGTGAACACGTCGGCGGCCGCCTGGAGGGCGGCCCGGGAAGGCGCCCGCCGGCGCCGGCGGCGCTCCACCCGGGACAGGGCGAGCAGGGTCCGGCCCCGCTCCACGGGCAGTTCGAGGCCGGCGAAGCGCTCGGCGGTGCTCTCCAGGAGGGCGACCGCGCCCGCCGGGTCCCCGCCCGCCGAGAGCAGGAGCCCGCGCGCCCGGTCCAGGGCGGCGATCACCCCGGTGCGGCCGAGGCCCACGGCGACGGCGTGCACCGAGTCGAGCAGTTCCGCGGCCTCGTCCGGCGCGTCGGCGGCCACCAGTGCCTCGGCGAGCTCGCCGTGCCAGCGCAGGATGGACGGGTCCACCACCTGCTGGGCGGCTTCCAGTTCGGCGACCCGGCGCAGGGTGGCCACCGCCTTGGCGGTCTCCCCCATCGCCAGCTCGACCAGGCCGAGCGCGTACAGGCTGCGGGAGAGGAACACCTGGTCGCGCTCCTCCTCCGAGGCCTGCACCCCGCGCCGGGCGTAGGCCACCGCCCGGGCGAAGCTGCCGCCGGTGGACTCGGCCATGGCGGCGACGTACCAGGCGGGGCCGGGCGACAGGCCCGCATGGATGGTGAGCTGGAGGGCGCGGCGGGCGTACCCGGCCCCGGCCGCGCACCGGCCGCTGCGCAGCTCCACCTCCGTGAGGCTGCGCAGCACCTCGAACACGTCCTCCGCGGACCCGGAGCGCTCCACGGCCGGCAGCAGCACGAGGAGCTGGGAGCGGGCGTCGGCGAGCCGGTCGTCGAAGAGCGCGTGCCGTACGGCGAGGTACTGCGGCGCGTTGCGCATGACGAGCGGGACCTCGGGGGCGGGCAGGGCGAGTGCCTCCGCGAGGATGTCCTCGGCTGCCGGGTCGCCGAGGATGCGGCCCATCCGCGCCCGTACGGTCAGCGCCATGGCCTCGGCGACGGGGTCGCCGCCGACCGCGGCGAGCTGCCCGGCCTCGGCGGCGACCGCGCAGGAGCGGACCGGGTCGCCGTCGCTCAGGTTGAGCTTCCACGCCATCCGCAGCTGGACGGCGGCCAGCAGCGAGGGATCGCCGGCGGCGTCGTCCATGGCGTGCGCGAAGGTCTCGTCGAGGTCGGCGAGGGCCTGTCCGGCCGCGTCGATCACGGCGAGGCGGGCGCGGACCCGGTCGGCGGGCGAGGCGTCGCGGGTGAGGACGGCGCGCGTGGCACGGCGGGCGAGGTCGGCGCGGCCCGCGCAGCCCGCGTCCTCGGCGGCGCCCACCAGTCGGTGCAGTTCGTCGCCGGGCCGGTCCACGGGGGTGCGTTCGGCGGCGAGCAGGCCGAGCTCGGCGGCCAGGGCGCGGTTGCCGCGGCGGCGGCAGGCGGCCGCGGCCCGGCTGATCTCGGCGGCGAGGTGTTCGTCGGGGGCGTCGACGGCGAGGGCCCGGTGGCGGACCGCTTCGACGGGGTCGTCGACGGCTGCGGCGAGTGCGGCGTGCCCGGCGGCCCGGTCGGGCCAGCCGGCATCCGCGGCCAGCGCGGTGGGCAGGGCCCCGGCGGTGAACTCCACCGTGCCGTCCTCGCCCACGGTGACCAGCCCGGCCCGCTCGGCCTCGGCGAGCTCGGCCTCGGCGTCGGGGCGGCCGGCGCGGCGCAGCAGGGCGGTGGTGGGGCGGGCGGCGAGTGCGGCGAGGAGCAGGGTGGGGTGGGTGCGGGCGGGTGCCTCGGTGAGCAGCCGCCGGGCCACCTCGCGGGCCTGTCCGCAGACCGGGAGGGTGTCGGCGTGGTGGACGCCGTCGCGGGTCTCGGCCAGGGAGCGGCCGAGGGCGAGGGCGAGGCGGGGGTTGCCGCCGCTGGCCTGGTGGATGCGGCCGGCCAGGCGGGCCGGCAGGCCGTGGCGCACGAGGAGCTCGGCGAGGTCGTCGGCGCCGAGGGGCGGGACCCGCAGGCCGGGGGTGCCCGGTCCGCAGAGGGATTCGGCGACGGGACCGCCGCCCTGGACGCATTCGGCCACCAGGACGCGCACGCGCGGCGGGGTCAGGCGCAGGGCGAACCGCAGCAGGTCGGCGGTCTCGGCGTCGAGCCACTGGACGTTGTCGACGACGAGCAGGACGGGATCGGCGGCGGCGAGGGTGCGCAGGACGGCGACGACCGCCAGGCGCAGGGCCACGTGGTCGCGTCCGGCGCGCGGTGCGTCGGTCTCGCGGCGCAGCCAGGCGACGGCGGTGCGCTGGGGTCCGGCGAGCCGGTCGAGCGCGTCCGCGGGTACGGACGCGAGGAGCGCGGCGGCGGACGCCTCGGGTATCCAGCGGTCGGCGGCCTCGGGCGCCAGCCGCAGGACGCATTCGCCGCGGGCCGCCGCGGCGGCGGCCAGGGCCGAGACCACGGCGGTCTTTCCGACTCCCGCCGGGCCGGTGAGGATCACGCGGCCGTGCGAGGTCAGCGCACGGCCTGCGGCCTCTATGAGCTCGCCGCGTCCGACGCTCGTGTCAGCGTTCCCCGTCGCCGCCACGCACAGCCACCAGCCTCTCGGTCCCCGTCCTGTGCCTCTCCTGTGAGCGCTGAGGATACGAGGTCGGCCGCCGGGCGGGTCCGGATTGTGACGCAGAAATCAGCCGCGCGCCCGGAAACTCCGCAGGACCTGCCGATACGTGGTGTATCGGCAGGTCCGCGGAACCGGTTGGTCCGTACTAACCCCTGATCAGAGGCCTGATCGGGAGGCGGTCACGGTCGGATCAGAAGCCGAGGCTCCAGGCGTCGATGAAGCCGGTGTCGGCCGCGGCGACGTCCTGGACGCGGAGCTGCCAGGTGCCGTTGGCGGGCAGCGCCGACGCGTCGACGGTGTAGGTGGTGATCACGTTGGCGGCGCTGTCGCCCGAGGAGTTCTGCAGCCGCTTGACGGTGCCGTTCGGGGCGACGAGGTCGATGACGAGGTCACCGCGGTAGGTGTGCTTGATGTCGACGTTCACCTTGAGGGCGGCCGGGGCGTTGCCGGTGCGGCCCGAGACGGTGATCGAGGAGGAGACGGCGCCGCCGTTGTCCGGGATCGACACGTTCGCGGTGTTCTCGTAGGTGGGGGTGACCGGGCCGGAGGTCACGGCCGCGACGGTCGCGGCGGCGTCGGCGAGACCGGAGCCGCAGCCGCCGGTGCAGGTGCCGGCCAGCGGGCGGGCGTTGGTCTTGATGGCCGACTCGATCTGGGCCGGGGTCAGCTCGGGCTTGGCGGCCTCGAGCAGGGCGGCGAGGCCCGCGACGTGCGGGGCGGCCATGCTGGTGCCCTGGTAGGGCTCGTAGTTCTCCGCACCCGGGGTGGTGGCGCCGGCGTTCAGCGTGGAGAGGATGCCGTTCTCCGGGGTGGTGATGGTGCCGGGCGTGTCCGTGGCGCGGCGGGTCTCACCGCCCGGGGCGGCGATGTCGATGATCGCGCCGTAGTTGGAGTAGAAGGAGCGGTCGCCGGTGCGGTTGCTGGAGGCGACGTTGATCACGTTGTTGCAGCTGGCGGGCGAGAAGCCGGCCGCGTCGGAGTTGCTGTTGCCCGCCGCGACGACGACGGTAGTGCCACGGCCGACGGCCGCGTTGATCGCGTTCTGGTAGCTGGTGCCGCAGGCGCCCGAGCCGCCGAGGCTCATGTTGATGACCTTGGCGGGGGTGGCGTTCGCCGGGATGCCGGGGACGCTGCCGCCGGAGGCCCAGGTGATCGCGTCGACGATGTCGGAGGTGGCACCGCCGCACTTGCCGAGCACGCGGATGGGCTGGATCTTGGAGTTGTAGGCGATGCCCGCAACGCCCTTGGCGTTGTTGGTGGCGGCGGCGATGGTGCCCGCCACGTGGGTGCCGTGCCAGGAGGAGTCGCTGGCCTTGGAGCCGGTGCCGCACTCGCCCGCGGCGCTCCAGTCGCCCGCGTCGGCCGGGTTGTTGTCACGGCCGTTGCCGTCGCGCGCGGCGGAGGAGCTGCTGATGAAGTCGTAGCCCGCGACGACGTTGGTCGCGAGGTCCGAGTGGGCCACGTAGCCGGTGTCGATCACGGCGACGGTGACGCCGGAACCGGTGGTCTTGTCCCAGGCGGCCGGAACGTTCATGCCGGCGGTGGGCTCGAAGAGGTCCCACTGCTTGGAGTAGTCGGTGTCGTTCGGCGTGGCCATGGCGTACGCACGGGAGTCGGGCTCCACGTAGGCGACGTCCGGGTCGGCCTTGAACTGGGCCATGACGTCCGCGACGTCGGCCGCGGACTGCGCGCCGCCGAGGTCGACCAGGGCGGCACCGGTGCCGAGGCGGCGCTCGAACTCGACCGTCTCGCCGGCCTTGCGGCCCTTGGCCTCGGCGTCGTCCGCGGCGGCCGTGTTGGAACGGGCCTCGGTGGCGGAGGACTTGTAACCGACGATCAGGTTCTCGACGGGCGCGGACGGCAGCGGGGTGACCGCAGCCGGGACCGCACCGGGGACAGCGGCAGGGCGGGAGAGGGCCAGGGAGGTGGTGGCGGTTCCGCCGATCAGGGTGGCGGAGATGGCCACCGCAGATATCAGCCTACGTCGTGATGCGTGCACGATGTTCCCTTTCGCGGCCGTTTCCGGGCTGGCCGGAGCGGCCGGTTGGTGCGGTGTGGGAGGTGTACGGCGGCCGCGGGGCCGGGGGCGGTGCTCCTCGGACCGGCCCCGGCCACCGCTGGTCGCCACGTTGCCCCGACCGCATCGGCGAGGCGGGGGCAACGGCGGTACCGGGATCGCGCCGGGCCGGACGGCGCGTCCCGCCATGTGGGGTTGGCGGGTGTGCCGTTCGGCTGGAAAAGATCGCCGGTGGGCAGACAGTAGGCAACCGGCCGGTGAACTCGATACGGGGAAAACCCTTGTCCGGCCCCTGCGGGGCCCCCTGCCCCCTGCCCGGCGACGCGCGCCCGACCTGCGCCAACTCGCATGTCAGCGTGCATGGTTGACGATCAAGCGTCCGAAATGCGGACGGCGGAGTCCGCTGAGCGAACTCCGCCGTCCCCTGCCGTCCCCCTTGTCCGTATCTGCGCGCTCAGAGAGCCCTTTCGGCCACGTCCATGACGAGGTCCGCGACCGCGCCGGGCTCGCGGACGGCCGTCACGCCCCGGACGGGCGGGCCACCTGGACGTGGAAGTTGAAGTCGGTGTGGCCGAGCGCGCCCATCAGGCGCAGCCACACCGGGAGCAGCATCTCCGCGCCGCGCGCGGTCTCGATGCCGCCGAGGTCGATCACGGACCCGTCCGGCCAGCCGAAGGAGCGCAGCAGCTCCCGTACGGCCTGCTTGGCACCGGCGTCCTCGCCGGAGACGAAGACGTTGTGCTCGCCGGGCACCCGGCCCGGGTCCACCATGATCGAGCACTGCATGGTGTTGAGGGTCTTGACCACGCGCAGCCGCGGGAAGGTCCGCTGGATCCGCTCCCCCAGGCTGTCGCGGTTGACGGGGTCGAGGAAGGGCGGGAAGCCCTCGGAGAAGTCCAGCGGGTTGGCGAGGTCCACGAGGACCTTGTCGCCGAGCTGCTCGCCGCCGGCGGCCCGCAGTGCCTCGATGCTGACGAGCCCGCCGGTGGCGTTGACGAGGACCTCGCCGAACGCCCCCGCCTCGGCGAAGGGCACGAGCCGGATCTGCGGATGGCCGGCCTGCCACTTCGCGTAGGCGGGCGCGCCGGTGGCGGTGGGCGCGGTACGGGCCAGGGTGGCGCCGGGGTCGCGGGTGCCGATGACGACGTCGTGGCCGAGCCCGGCGAGCCGGGCGGCGACGGCGCGGCCGGCGGCTCCGGTGCCGAGTACTGCGTAGCGCATGGCTGTGCCTTTCGGGAGGACGGCGGCCCTGTGGCCGCAGGTCAGGACTTCGGCGGGTCGAGCCGCTCGCTCAGCCACGGGAACACCGCGGGGTACATCCGCTGCCAGGTGTCGAAGTTGTGCCCGCCGGTCGGCAGGACGAGCGTCTTGACGGTGACCTTCGTACCGGCGGCTGCGCGCGCGAACTGCTCGAGGTACCGCGGCGGGCTGAGCCGGTCCTGCTCCGAGGTCGCGAGGAAGAGCGCGGCGTCGGGCGCGGGCAGGGCGTTGCGGACCAGCCACAGGGGGCTGTTGCGCTCCCGGAGCACCGGGTCGCCGAGCACGTCCGGGTCGCCGGTGAGCGGATCGGGGTCGAGCGCCACGCCCGCCCCGAACACCTTCGGGTACTGCAGCGGCAGTTTCGCCGCGCAGAACCCTCCGGTCGAGAAGCCCATCAGCCCCCAGGCGCGCGGCCCGGACAGGGTGCGGAAGTGGTGGGCGACCAGGGCCGGTACGTCGTCGGCCAGCCAGGTGGCCACCTTGCGCTGCGGGGTGTCGCTGCAGTCGGTGTCCACCCCGCCGGGGTCGATGACGGGCATGACCAGGACGAACGGATGCGACACGCCGTCACTGACGTAGCGGGCGAGGGCCTCCGGCATGCCGCCGGCGTCCAGCCAGCCCTGCGGGGCGCCCGGTACGCCGTGCAGGAGCATCAGCACGGGGAAGCGCGTGCGGTCCGCTCCGGGCGCGTCGTACTCCGGCGGGGTCCACACCAGGACCTGCCCGGCGAGCTCGGAGTGGGTGCCGCGGAAGGTCGTGGTCAGGACCCCGTCGGCGCCCTCGGCGAACTCGGCCCGCCCGACCGGCGGGCCGGTCACGGCCGCGGCGGCGTCGTCGCCGGCGGTGCCGAGCAGGTCGCTCCAGGAGGCGTAGAGCCCGTAGCTGTTGTTCATCCAGGTGGCGACCGTCGCGATGGCGGTCAACTGGCACACGACGATCATGAGGAGGCGCAGCGGCCAGCGGACCCAGGCCGGGCCGGGGGTCCTGCCCCACAGGACCAGGGTGGCGAGCACGGCGAGGGCGGTCACGGCGATCAGGGAGGCGAAGAACGCCGTGCTCGTGAGCTCCATCCCGCTGCTCCCTGCCCTTCCCCGCCCGGGTCGGCGGTACTCCCGAGCACCCTCGCATCCGGGACGGGCCCTGTCGCGGCGGCACGGCGGCGGACCGGACCGGCACCCGTTCGGCGCAGTCCTGCGGGTCCTCGGACGGGCGAGGGAGGCCCCGCGGATGGCGGCGGGGCCGGCGCCGGTGGTCGCGGCTGCCGGGCACAGGGCCCGCCGGCGGCGGAATACCGGCAGGAGAGGGCGAGTTGGGGACGGCCATGAAGGCAATCGCATACGACGCATACGGATCTCCCGCCGAGCTGCGGCTCACCGACCGGCCGGACCCGAAGGTGGGCCCCGGCGAGGTGCTGGTCCGGGTGAAGGCGGCCGGGGTCAACCCGGTCGACTGGAAGCTCGCGGCCGGGTACCTGGACCCGATCCTGGAGACGCGCTTCCCGCTGATACCCGGGTGGGACGTCGCCGGTGTCGTGGAGGCGGTCGGCGAGGACACGTTCGAATTCGCCGTGGGCGACGAGGTGTACGGCTACGTCCGCAAGGAGTGGGTGGAGCTGGGGACGTACGCCGAGCTGGTCTCCGCCCCGGTGCGCACGCTCGCGCACAAGCCGCGGGAGCTGGGCTTCGAGGCAGCGGCGGGCATCCCGCTGGCCGGTCTCACCGCGTACCAGTCGCTGCGCCGCGTGGACGTGCAGGCGGGGGAGACGGTGGTCGTCCACTCGGCGACGGGCGGCACCGGCTCGCTGGGCGTGCAGATCGCGGTCGCCCTGGGCGCCCGGGTCATCGGCACCGCGGGCGCGCACAACCACGACTACCTGCGCTCGCTGGGCGCCGAGCCGGTTCTCTACGGCGAGGGCATGGCCGACCGGATCCGCGCCCTGGCGCCCGAAGGCATCGACGCCGGGCTCGACTTCCACGGGAACGGTGCCGTCGACGTCCTCCAGTCGCTGGTCCGCCGGCCCGACCGGGTCGTCTCCATCGCCGACTACGGCGCCGCGGCCAAGGGCGCCCACCAGCTGTGGGTGCGTCCCGACACCGCCGACCTCACGTTCCTCGCCGAGCTCGCCGACTCGGGCAGGCTGACCGTGCACGTGGCGCACGCCCTGCCGCTGGCGGACGCGGCGAAGGCCTGGGAGCTCAGCGCCTCCGGCCGCACCCGCGGCAAGATCGTCCTCACGGTCTGAGCGGCTCGCCGGGGGCCGGGCGGGGCGGGACGAGGTGCGGGGCGGACCCGTCGCGGTCCGCCCCGCACCCCTCCCGTCCCGCCCTGCCCTTCTCAGGACGCGGCCGGGACCGGCGTCATCCCGGTCCTCCCGGTCATACGGCCTCCCGGGCGTACCGGTTGGCGGGGCGGGGCAGGCCGTAGTGCTCGCGCAGGGTGCGGCCGGTGTACTCGGTGCGGAACAGGCCGCGGCGCTGGAGTTCGGGCACGACCTGGTCGACGAAGTGCGTGAGCCCGGTCGGCAGCAGCGGCGGCATGATGTTGAAGCCGTCGGCCGCGCCGTGCGTGAACCACTCCTCCAGCTGGTCGGCGATCTGCTCGGGGGTGCCGGCGCAGACGCGGTGGCCCCGGCCGCCGCCCAGTCGGGCGATGAGCTGCCGCAGGGTCAGGCCGTCGCGGCGGGCGAGCTCGGCGACGAGCGTGAAGCGGCTCTTGTTGCCGTTGATGTCCCGCTCCTCGGGAAGTTCGGGCAGCGGGCCGTCGAGGGGCAGTCCGGTCAGGTCGGTGCCGAGCATGCCGGAGAGCTGGGCGAGTCCGTACTCCGGGACCTGAAGTTCGGTCAGTTCCGCCTCCAGCGCCCGCGCTTCGGCTTCGGTGGAGCCGATGACGGGGCAGATGCCGGGCAGGACGAGCAGCTGGTCCTCGGTGCGGCCGTAGCGCGGCAGCCGGGACTTGAGGTCCTTGTAGAAGGTCTGCGCGTCGCCGAGGGTCTGCTGCGCGGTGAACACGGCCTCCGCGTACTGCGCGGCGAACTCCTTGCCGTCCTCGGAGGATCCGGCCTGCACGAGCAGCGGGTGGCCCTGCGGGGAGCGGGGCACGTTCAGCGGTCCGGCCACCTGGAAGTGCTCGCCGCGGTGTGCGGCCGGGTGCAGTTTGTCGGTGTCGGCGTAGACCCCGCTCTCCTTGTCGATGACGATCGCGTCGTCCTCCCAGCTGTCCCACAGCTTGGTGGCGACGTCGACGAACTCCCGGGCGCGCTCGTAGCGGACGCCGTGCTCCAGGTGCTCGTCGCGGTTGAAGTTGCGGGCCTCGTCGACGGTGCCGGAGGTCACGATGTTCCAGCCGGCCCGGCCGCCGCTGAGGTGGTCGAGCGAGGCGAACTTGCGCGCCGTGTGGTACGGCTCGTTGAAGGTGGTGGACACGGTGGCGATGAGTCCGACGTGCTCGGTGACCGCTGCGAGCGCGGAGAGCAGGGTGAGGGGCTCGAAGCCGCCGAGGGCGTTGTGCCGGGCCTTGCCCCACAGGGCGAGCCCGTCGGCGAAGAAGACGGAGTCGAGCTTGCCGCGTTCGGCGGTCTTCGCGAGCTCCTGGAAGTAGCGCAGCTCGGTGGCGCGCTCGGGCCGGGTGTGCGGGTGGCGCCAGGCGGCGTCGTGGTGGCCGGCGTTCATCAGGAAGGCGTTGAGGTGGAGGGTGCGTCCGGGGCGCGGGCGTACTGAGGTCATGGCGGAGTCCTTGGCGGGGAGGGCGTACGGGGCGGGGAGGGCGTAGGTGGCGGGGGTCAGCCGGCGGCCGGGACGCGCCAGCTGGTGAGCCGGCGCTCCAGCGTCACGAGGGCCAGGTTGAAGGCCACGCCGATCGCGGAGATCGTGATGATGCCCGCGTACATCTGCGGGATGGCGAAGTTGAACTGCGAGGCGTTGATCAGGTAGCCGAGGCCGGCCTTGGCGCCGATCATCTCGGCGGCGACGAGCACGAGGATGGAGACGGCGCCGGCCAGCCGGATCCCGGTGAAGACCACGGGCACGGCGGCGGGCAGGATCACCTTCTGGAACAGCCGGGGCGTGGACAGGTCCATCGACCGGGCCAGCTTCAGCAGGGTCGGGTCGGCGCCGCGGACCGCGCTGATGGTGTTGAGGAGTACGGGCCACAGGCACGCGTACACCACGATGGACACCTTGGAGGTCTCCCCGATCCCGAGCAGCAGCACGAAGACCGGCAGCAGGGCGAGGGCGGCGGTGTTGCGGAACACCTCCAGCAGCGGTCCGAGCAGGTCCGCCACCGGGCGGTACCAGCCGATGAGGAGGCCGAGGGGGACGGCGATCGCGACGGCGATGCCGAACCCGCCGAAGGAGCGGATCAGGCTGGCCCGTGTGTGCTGGGCGAGCTGCCCGTCGCCCAGCAGGCCCCACCAGGCCCGCGCGACCTCGGTGAACGGCGGGAGGAAGGTGGCGTCGACCAGGCCGAGCCGGGGCGCGGCCTCCCACAGCAGGAGCAGCGCGGTGATGGCCGCCGACTTCAGCGCGACGGCGCCGAGGAACCGGCCGGCCCGCCGCAGGGCGGACGGGCCGCCGGGCGCCGGGTCCGGGGCGGTGGCGGGGCGCGGCGGGACGGCCACCGGGTCTTCGGTGCGTACGGGATGGACGGGCGCCGCCGGGGCGGTGCCGGCGGGTTCCGTCGCGGGATGGGCGACCACGGTGTCGGCTGCGCTGCTCATACGGCGACCTCCTCCTTCTCCAGTTGCTGGGCCCGGGCCACCTCGTCGTGGAGGAGGCCCCAGATCTCGTGCCGGTAGCGGGCGAACTCCGGGCTGGAGCGCAGGTCTTCGGTGGCCTCGCGGTCGCCGAACGACACCGGGACCACCTCCTTGACCCGGCCCGGCCGGGAGGTGAGCACGGCCACCCGCTGGCCGAGGTACACGGCCTCCTCGATGCCGTGCGTGATGAAGACGACCGTCTTGCCGGTGCGCTCCCAGATCCGCCTCAGCTCGTCCTGGAGCGACTCGCGGGTCTGCGCGTCGAGCGCGGCGAACGGCTCGTCCATGAGGAGCACGTCGGGGTCGTACGCGAGGGAGCGGGCGATCGCGACCCGCTGGCGCATGCCGCCGGACAGCTCGTGGGGGTGCCGGTCCTCGAAGCCCGTGAGGCCGACGAGGTCGAGGTACTCGCGGGCTCGCGCGGACCGCTCCCGGCGCGGCACCCCGGTGGCCTCCAGGCCGAATTCGACGTTCCCCAGCGCGGTGCGCCAGGGCAGCAGCGCGTACTGCTGGAAGACGATGCCGCGGTCCAGGCCGGGGCCGGTGACGGGCTTGCCGTCGAGCAGGATCCGGCCGCTGCTGGGCCGGGTGAGGCCGCCGAGCAGGTCCAGCAGCGTCGACTTGCCGCATCCGCTCGGCCCGACGACCACGAGGAACTCGCCGGATTCGATCTCCAGGTCGATGCCTTCGAGCGCGGTGAACTCGCTCGCCTGGCGCCTGGCACCGATCCCGGAGCGGCCGGCGGCCTTCACGGGGAACGTCTTGCCGACGTTCTCGAACACGATCTTCGCCATGGTGGCCTCAGCTCCCGCTCTTGCCTGCGGCGGCGTCGTTGTAGTCGTTGGTGTAGAGGTCCGAGGGCGTGAAGCGGCCCTTCTTGATGTCACCGCGCTCGGCCAGCCAGTCGATCCACAGCTGGAACTCCTTGTCGCTGATGCGGCCGGCCTTGCCCGCGACGCCGTAGGAGCGCCAGTACTTGAGGGCGGCGGTGTCCTCGTTGCGGCCGCGCTTCTCGACGATCCCGGTCATGCGGGCGATGACCTGCTCGTGCGGGGTGGTGCGGGACCACTCGACGGCCTTGCCCACGCCGGTGACGAAGGTGCGCACGGTGTCCGGGTTCGCCTTGATGAAGCGCTCGGTCATCACGTACGTCCCGGCGCTGAACGCGCCGAGCAGCTGATAGTCGGTGAACAAGGGCCGGATGCCGCCGGTTGCGAGGGCCTTGTCGCGCAGGATGCCGCCGAGCACGCCGACCTCGATCTGCCGCTGGCGCAGGGTCTGTTCGGTGTTGACGGGCGGCACCACGAGCGGCTCGACCCTGCCGACGTCCGCGCGGGAGAGGCCGTTGCGGGTGAGCCAGATCTCCAGCATGGCCTCGGCGTGGGCACCGAGGGTGTTCATCCCGACCTTGGCCTTGGCGGCGGCCACGTCACCGGCGGTGCGCAGCGGGCTGTCCTCGCGGACGAAGAACCCGCTGTAGGCGTGCTTGTCGGAGCCGTAGTAGCTGATCACGGACTTGATGGGGGCACCGCCGGCGGCCAGCTTGACCACGGCGCCGTTGAAGGCGCCGCCGAAGTCGGTCTGCCCGGTCGCCGCGGACTGGATGTCCTGCGGGCCGCTGATGGTGTTGCCGACCCACTCCAGCTTCACGTCGCCCAGGTAGCCGAGGTCCTGGGCCAGTTCGGGCAGGGTGACCTGGCCGACCGCGCCCTGGTAGCGGAGCTTCTTGGTCTGCGTGCCGCCGGAGCCGCCGGTGGCTGTGGCCCGGCCGCAGCTCACGGCGGCCGCCGAGATGCCGAGCAGGGCGAGGAACTGGCGTCGGGAGGACGGGGTCAACGTGGGCGTGGGCATGGCGGTTCCTTGTCGGTTCGGGCGGAGGGTGGCGCGGGGCGGGACGGTGGCGGGCGGTGGCCTACGGCGCCGCGCTGAGGGCTGCGCCCGCGTGCAGTGCTCCGGCGAACTCCTCGACCGCCTGGAACAGCTGGAGTTCGGCCTCCGGAGCCAGGACCCCCGCGTCCGGGCCGCGGCCGATCGCCGTGTCGAGGACGAAGCGGCCCGCGACGACGTGCCGGGCGCCGAGTGCGGACAGCACCGGGCGCAGGGCGTAGTCGATGGTCAGGACGTGGGCGAGGCTGCCGCCGGTGGCGAGCGGCAGGACGGTCTTCCCGGCCAGCCCCGCCTGCGGGAGCAGGTCGAGGAAGGCCTTGAGGAGTCCGGTGTACGAGGCCTTGTAGACCGGGGTGGCGATCACGATGCCGTCGGCCTCGGCGACCGCGGTGAGCGCGCTGCGCAGCTCCGGCTGTCCGGTGCGGGCGGCGAGCAGGTCGGCGGCCGGGAGGTCCCGTACCGCGAGGTGGCTGGTCTCGGAACCGGCTAGGGCCGGGAGCCGCAGGACGTGGTCGACGACGAGCGAGGTGCGCGAGGTTGCGGACGGGCTGCCGGAGAGGGCGAGAAGTCTGGGCACGGCGGAGGGCTCCTTGGCTCCTGGTCGCGGAAGGCGCGGGCGGTGAGGGGGGTGCGGGGGTGCGGGGAAGTGGTGCCGTGTGCTCAGCCGGGCTGGACCTCGGCGGTCGTGGAGGCTCCGGAGGGGATGCCGAAGGACGGGGCGGGTACGGCCTCGGGCTCGAGGAGGACGGAGGGACGGCCGTCGGGGCCGACCGGGACGTCGCCGTCGACGGTCACGCGGCGCAGGGTGCGCTCGTGGTCGTCGGAGTCGTCGACGCCGTAGTGCTGGGTGGCGCGGTTGTCCCAGATCGCGACGTCGCCCTGCTGCCACTGCCAGCGCACGGTGTTCTCGGGGCGCTCGATGTGCGACTGGAAGAGGTCGAGGAGGGTGCGCGAGTCCGCGCCGGTGAAGCCGGCGATGCGCTGGACGAAGTTGCCGAGGAGCAGGGCGCGTTCGCCGGTCTCGGGGTGGACGCGGACCACGGGGTGCTCGGTGAGGAAGGCGGTGGAGGTGAACACCTCGCGGTACTGGGCGAGGGCCTCGGGCAGGGCGTCGGGCCGCAGGGCCGCGTAGTCGTACTCGTTGGAGTGGACGGCGCGCAGGCCGTCGGCGAGGGCGCGCAGCGGCGCGGGCAGGTGGTCGTAGGCGGTGGCGGTGTTGGCCCAGAGGGTGTCGCCGCCGTAGGGCGGGATGGTCACGGCGCGCAGGATGGAGAAGGCGGGGTAGGCGGGGACGAAGGTGACGTCGGTGTGCCACTGGTTGGCCCGGCCTCCGTGCTCCGAGTCGATGCCGAGGGCGTAACGGCCGTCCGCGGAGGGGACGGTGGGGTGGGCTACGGGGGTGCCGAGGAGGCGGGCGAAGGCCTCGTGCCGGGCCTCGTCGAGGTGGTGCTGGCCGCGGAAGAAGACGACCTTGTGGCGCAGGAGGGCCTCGCGGACGGCGGCCACGGTCTCGGGGGCGAGGTCGGGGCCGAGTTCGACGCCTTCGACGACGGCTCCGAGGCGGCCGCCGACCTTGGTGACGGTGGGGGCGGCGGTGAGGGCGGTGGTCATGGCATGTCCTTTCGTGCGCATGGCTGCGCTCATTCGTTTCGCTGCGGAAGTAATTGGGTGGCGCGCATCCCGGAAAGGCCGGTCAGCGGAACAATCGGCAGGTACCGGGCAGTTCTGTGCCGTGCAGGGCGAAGCGGGGAACGGTAGGGGGAACGGCTGAGGGGAAGCCGGGGGAAGGGGCGGGTGCGTCACGCGCAGGGCCCGGAATCCGGATGCCCCGGATCACGGCGCCGGCGCCCCGGCCGCTCGGCGGCCGGGCGATCGGGTCACCCGGCGGCCGGGTGGCCCATGGGTCCGGTGCGCTCGCTCAGATACAGCGCGCGGCCGGACAGCGGCCCGGGCACGCGGCCGGCGTACGGAACCGGCTCGGAGTGTGGAGCCGCAGGACGGGAGTGTGCGTCGCGGACATGGCTCGGAGCGTGTCAGCGGGCCGGTTTCCGGTCAAGGCCGGACCGGGGGCCGAAACAGCACTCCGGGCTGGTTCAATCACTACTCGAGCGGCCGCCCCCCGCGCACCCTCCGCACACCCCGCGCACTGCCCCTGACCTGTGCTTTCCCTCGGCGGCGCAGGGGCCGCCCCACCGGCTCGCGGTACTGCGCGGACGGCTCGGCGCACACCCTCGGGGATTTCACGGCGCCGCAATGCGGCAGCCATCACCGCGACGGAAAGGAACACCGTGACGCTCGCCCCGCCCGGCCCCCGGATGACGGGTGACAGCCGGCGCGAGACCAATGCCGCCACCGTCCTGCGCACCGTGCTCGACCGCGGCCCGGTCGCCCGCAGCGCCGTCTCCCGGCTGTGCGGCCTGAGCCCGGCCGCCGTATCCCGGCAGGCCACGGAACTGCTGCGGCTCGGCCTGGTCCGCGAGCTGCCCGAGCTGGCGGCCACCGGCGGCGTCGGACGCCCGCAGACCCCGCTCGACCTGCACACGGGCCCGGTCGGCGGGCCGGTCGTCGCCGGGCTCCACCTCGGCGTGCCCGCCTCGACGTTCGGGCTGGTGGACCTGCGGGGGCAGGTGCTGGCCCAGCGCACGTTCCCCCACCAGGGCCTGTCCCCCGAGGCGCTCCCGGGACAGGTGAGCGCCGGACTGGACCGGTTCGTAAGGGAGTTCGCCGGCGACCGGCCGGTGCTGGGCGCCGGGGCCGCCCTCGGCGGCTGGGTGCGCCCGGCCGAGGGGGTCGTCGTACGGCACGACGCGCTCGGCTGGCACGGCAGGCCGCTGGCCGCCGAGCTCTCGCGGAACCTGCAGCTGCCCGTACGGCTGGACAACCACGCGCGGGCCGTCGCCGGGTCGGAGATCCTTTTCGGCCGTTCCGAGGCGCGGCGCAGCCTCGTCCACCTCTTCGTCGGCACGGTCGTCGACGCGGCCTTCGGCATCGCGGGCGTCATCCACGAGGGTCCCGGCTCGGGCGCCGGCGATGTCGCGCACCTGCCGGTCCCCGGCTCCACCGCCGACTGCCGATGCGGCCGTACGGGCTGCCTGGAGGCCACCGCCGCGGACCCGGCGCTCGCCGCGGCCGCAGTCCGGCAGGGCATCGTCCCGGAGCCGGACGCCGCCCTGGTGGTCGACGCGGCGGCGGCGGGCGATCCGCGGGCCGACCGGCTGCTGCGCGAGCGGGCCCGGGCGGTGGGCCGGGCGGCCGCGCTCCTGCTGGACGTGTTCAACCCCGGGCTGCTGCTGGTGACCGAGCGGTCGAGCCTGCTGCACCCCGGCTATATGGGTGAGATCCGCGCCGCGGCGGTCGAGCTCTCCCACGTCTGCGACGACCCGGAGCGCATCGCCGGCCCGCACGCCGGTCCGGCCGTGCTGCCGGTGGCCGCGGGTTCGGTGCTGCTCGGCCCGCTGTTCCACGACCCCGTACGGACATCCAGAGAGGTCAAGGTCACACCGTTACGCTCTGCTGCCGCTCTAGTGCGCTGCCCTACAGTCTGAGCCATGACGGTCCTGCCTGACGACGGGCTTTCGCTGGCCGCCGAGTTCCCTGATGCGACGCATGAGCAGTGGCAGCGCCTGGTGGAAGGCGTACTGCGAAAGACGGGCAAGGAGGTCTCCGGCGATGCCGCCGAGGAGGCCTTGTCCACGACGCTCGAGGACGGGCTCAGCACCCGGCCCCTGTACACCGCGCGGAACTCCGCGCCCGATGCCGGCTACCCCGGCTTCGCCCCGTTCGTACGGGGCGGCCGTGCGGAAGGCGGCGCTGCGAACGGCTGGGACGTACGCCAGCGGCTCGCCGGCGCCGACCCCGCCCGGCTCAACGAAGCAGCGCTCGCCGACCTGGAGAGCGGCGTCACCTCGCTGTGGCTCACGGTCGGCCGGGGCGGCATCCCCGTCTCCGGGCTCGCCCGGGCCCTCGACGGCGTCTACCTCGACCTCGCCCCGGTCGTCCTCGACGCGGGTGCCGACACGGGCTCCGCGGCACGGGAGCTGCTGCGGCTCTTCGCGGAGCGCGGCGTGGCCCCGGGTGCCGCACGCGCCTGCCTCGGCGCCGACCCGATCGGCCACGAGGCACGTACCGGCGAAGCCCTGGAATTCGCGGACGCGATCGCTCTCGCAGGAGAGTGCGCCCGCGACTGGCCCGGTATCCGCGCGCTGACCGTGGACGCCCTGCCGTACCACGAGGCGGGCGGTTCGGCCGCCGAGGAGCTGGGGCTCTCGCTGGCCACCGGCGTCGCCTATCTGCGCGCCCTCACCGACGCCGGCCTGGGCGTCGAAGAGGCCTGCGGGCAGCTGGAGTTCCGCTACGCGGCGGGCGCCGACCAGTTCCTGACGATCGCGAAGCTGCGGGCCGCGCGCCGGCTGTGGGCCCGGGTCGCCGAGGTCTGCGGGGCTCCGGCGGCCGGCGCCCAGCGCCAGCACGCCGTGACCTCGCCCGTGATGATGACCCGCCGGGACCCCTGGGTGAACATGCTGCGGACCACCGTGGCCACCCTGGCCGCGGGCGTCGGCGGCGCCGACTCCGTCACCGTGCTCCCCTTCGACCACGAACTGGGCCTGCCCGACGCGTTCGCGCGCCGGATCGCCCGCAACACCTCCACGATCCTGATGGAGGAGTCCCACCTCGCCCGGGTGATCGACCCGGCCGGCGGCTCCTGGTACGTGGAGCGGATGACGGACGAACTGGCCCACGCCGCGTGGCAGTTCTTCCAGGAGATCGAGCGGGCGGGCGGCCCGGCCGCCGCGCTGCGCTCGGGGCTGGTCCGCGAGCGGCTCGCGGCCACCTGGGCCGAGCGCTCGAAGAAGCTGGCCAAGCGGCGCGAACCCATCACCGGCGTGAGCGAGTTCCCGCACCTGGCGGAGAAGCCGGTGGAGCGCGAGCCCGCGCCCGCCGCCCCCTCCGGCGGGCTGCCGCGGGTGCGCCGCGACGAGGCGTACGAGGCGCTGCGGGCCCGTTCGGACGCGCACCTGGCGCTGACCGGCGCCCGGCCGCGGATCCTCCTGGCCGCGCTGGGCCCGGCTGCCGCGCACACCGCGCGGGCGACGTTCGCCGCGAACCTCTTCCAGGCGGGCGGCATCGAGCCCGTTCACGACCCGGTGTCCGTGGACGCCGGCACCGCGGCCGCAGCCCTCGCGGCGAGCGGTGCGCAACTGGCCTGCCTGGTGTCCAGCGACGCGCTGTACGAGGAGCAGGGTGCCGACGTCGCCGCGGCTCTGCGGGCGGCGGGCGCGGACACGGTCTTCCTCGCCGGGAAGCCGGGCACGTGCGCGGACTCCGTCGACGCGTACCTCTTCGCCGGCTGCGACGCCGTCGCCGTGCTGTCCTCCGTCCTCGACCGCATGGGAGTGGCGTGATGCGGATCCCCGATTTCACCGGCATCGATCTGGGCTCCGCGGCCGCGGGGGGTTCCGAGGACCAGTGGCGCGCGGCGGTCAAGGAGGCCACCGGCACCGCGGCCGGCGACCTGCTGTGGGAGACCCCGGAGGGCATCGGCGTCAAGCCGCTGTACACGGGCCGGGACCTGGAGGGCCTGGACTTCCTGGACACCTACCCGGGCGTGGCGCCGTACCTGCGCGGCCCGTACCCGACCATGTACGTCAACCAGCCCTGGACGATCCGGCAGTACGCCGGCTTCTCCACGGCCGAGGAGTCGAACGCCTTCTACCGGCGCAACCTGGCCGCCGGCCAGAAGGGCCTGTCGGTCGCCTTCGACCTGCCCACGCACCGCGGCTACGACAGCGACCACCCGCGGGTGACCGGTGACGTCGGCATGGCGGGCGTGGCCATCGACTCGATCTACGACATGCGCCAGCTGTTCGACGGCATCCCGCTGGACAAGATGTCGGTGTCGATGACGATGAACGGCGCGGTGCTGCCCGTCCTCGCGCTGTACATCGTGGCGGCGGAGGAGCAGGGCGTCTCCCCCGACAAGCTCGCCGGGACCATCCAGAACGACATCCTCAAAGAGTTCATGGTCCGCAACACCTACATCTACCCGCCCAAGCCCTCGATGCGGATCATCTCCGACATCTTCGCGTTCACCTCGCAGAAGATGCCGCGGTACAACTCGATCTCCATCTCCGGCTACCACATCCAGGAAGCGGGTGCGACGGCGGACCTGGAGCTGGCCTACACCCTCGCGGACGGGGTGGAGTACCTGCGCGCGGGTCGGGCGGTCGGGCTGGACGTGGACGCCTTCGCGCCGCGGCTGTCCTTCTTCTGGGCGATCGGCATGAACTTCTTCATGGAGGTCGCGAAGCTGCGCGCGGCGAGGCTGCTGTGGGCCAAGCTGGTCAAGCAGTTCGACCCGAAGAACGCCAAGTCCCTTTCACTGCGCACCCATTCGCAGACCTCGGGATGGTCGCTGACCGCGCAGGACGTCTTCAACAACGTCACCCGCACGTGCGTGGAGGCGATGGCCGCCACGCAGGGCCACACGCAGTCGCTGCACACCAACGCCCTCGACGAGGCGCTGGCGCTGCCGACGGACTTCTCGGCGCGCATCGCCCGCAACACCCAGCTGCTCATCCAGCAGGAGTCGGGCACCACCCGGGTCATCGACCCGTGGGGCGGCAGCGCGTACGTCGAGAAGCTCACGTACGACCTGGCGCGCCGGGCCTGGCAGCACATCGAGGAGGTCGAGGCGGCCGGCGGCATGGCGCAGGCCATCGACGCGGGCATCCCGAAGCTGCGCGTGGAGGAGGCCGCGGCCCGTACCCAGGCGCGGATCGACTCCGGCCGCCAGCCGGTGATCGGCGTCAACAAGTACCGCGTGGACAGCGACGAGCAGATCGACGTGCTCAAGGTCGACAACTCCTCGGTGCGCACCCAGCAGATCGCCAAGCTGCGGCGGCTGCGCGAGGAGCGCGACGAGACGCGCTGCCAGGACGCGCTGCAGAAGCTGACCAACTCCGCCGAGCGCGGTTCGGGCCCCGGCCTCGACGGCAACCTGCTCGCGCTGGCCGTGGAAGCGGCCCGTGCCAAGGCCACCGTCGGCGAGATCTCGGACGCCCTGGAGAAGGTGTACGGCCGGCACGCCAGCCAGATCCGTACCATCTCCGGCGTGTACCGCAACGAGGCAGGAGAGTCCCCGTCCGTGGAGCGCACCCGCGCGCTGGTCGACCGGTTCGAGGAGGCGGAGGGCCGCCGTCCGCGCATCCTGGTCGCGAAGATGGGCCAGGACGGCCACGACCGCGGCCAGAAGGTCATCGCGACGGCCTTCGCCGACCTGGGCTTCGACGTGGACGTCGGCCCGCTGTTCCAGACCCCGGGGGAGGTGGCCCGCCAGGCCGTCGAGGCGGACGTCCACGTGGTGGGCGTGTCGTCGCTGGCGGCCGGCCACCTGACCCTCGTCCCGGCGCTGCGCGAGCAGCTCGCGGAGGAGGGCCGCGAGGACATCATGATCGTCGTGGGCGGGGTGATCCCGCCGCAGGACGTGCCGACGCTGCTGGAGATGGGCGCGACGGCGGTCTTCCCGCCCGGCACGGTGATCCCCGACGCGGCCTACG
The DNA here is from genome assembly GCF_055602345.1 of Streptomyces sp. NPDC037401. NCBI lineage: Bacteria > Bacillati > Actinomycetota > Actinomycetes > Kitasatosporales > Streptomycetaceae > Streptomyces > Streptomyces sp. NPDC037401. Next base: position 171,536 of record NZ_JBVJWO010000001.1, on the reverse strand, counting down.
ACCTGGTGACGCGGCTGGCCGCGGATCTGGGCCACGAGCTGTAAGAGGCCATCGGGATGCCACCGAGGATCGATCTCGATGCCTATGTGAAGGGTGTGCTCGACGGGAAGCGCGCGTTCATCGCGCGCGCCGTCACCCTCGTCGAGTCCACCCGTCCCGATCACCGCGTGCTGGCGCAGCAGCTCCTGACCGAGCTGCTGCCGCACGCGGGCAACGCACGCCGGATCGGCATCAGCGGGGTGCCGGGCGTCGGCAAGTCCACGTTCATCGACGCGTTCGGGACGCTGCTGACCGGTCTCGGGCACCGGGTCGCGGTGCTCGCCGTGGACCCGTCGTCCACGCGTACGGGCGGCTCCATCCTGGGCGACAAGACCCGGATGGAGCGCCTGTCGGTGGACCCGGCGGCCTTCGTGCGCCCGTCGCCGTCCGCCGGCACCCTGGGCGGGGTGGCGAAGGCGACCCGCGAGTCGATGGTCGTGATGGAGGCGGCCGGGTACGACGTGGTGCTCGTCGAGACCGTCGGCGTGGGCCAGTCCGAGACCACTGTCGCGGGCATGGTCGACTCCTTCCTGCTGCTCACGCTGGCCCGTACGGGAGACCAGCTCCAGGGCATCAAGAAGGGCGTGCTGGAGCTGGCCGACGTCCTGGCCGTGAACAAGGCCGACGGGCCGCACGAACGCGAAGCCCGTACGGCCGCACGAGAACTGTCCGGCGCCCTGCGCCTGATGCACCCTGCCGACGCGTCCTGGACCCCGCCGGTCCTGACGTGCAGCGCCCGCGAGTCCACGGGCCTGGAGACGGTCTGGGAGCGCCTGGAACAGCACCGGACGGTGCTGGACTCCACGGGCCGGCTCGCGGACAAGCGCCGCGACCAGCAGATCGAGTGGACCTGGTCGATGGTCCGCGACGAGCTGCTGGAACGGCTGCGCAGCGATCCGGGCGTACGCTCCGTCGCACCCGAGCTCGAACGGCGCGTCAGGGACGGCGAACTGACGGCGACTTCGGCCGCGGACCGGATCCTCGCCGCGTTCCGGGACGGCCGGATCTGACCGACCGGTTGTCAGTGGCCTATGCCAGGCTCGGGACATGAACAAGGAACAGTTCTGGAAGCTGATCGAAGAAGCCCGCGCGCAGGAGCCCGAGGGGGCCGCGGCCGAAGCCGTCGCGGCCCGCGCCTCGGCCCTGCTCGGGGTGCTTCCCGTCGCCGAGATGAAGGCGGCGCAGCAGACCCTCTGGGACCTGCTGACCGACGGCTACCGCATACCCCTGTGGGCTGCTGCGTACGTCATCAACGGCGGTTGCTCCGACGACGGTTTCGACTACTTCCGCGGCTGGCTCCTCGTGCAGGGCCGTGAGGTGTACGACCGGATGGTGGCCGATCCCGACGCGCTCGCAGGGCTCCCCGCGGTCCGCGAAGCGGCGCCGGAGGGCCTGGAGCTGGAGTGCGAGGACACCCTCGGCATCGTGTGGAACGCCCACCGGGCGCGCACGGGCACCGGCCTTCCGTCCGGGTCGTTCACGATCCGCCTCCCGGAGCTGGACCCGGGCTGGGACTTCGACTTCGACGACCGCGACGAGATGTCCCGGCGGCTGCCCGCCCTGACGGCCCTGTACCGCGGCGCCGCCTGACCGGCGGCGCCCCCGTCGGGGACCTCAGCTGGGGTCGGCGCGGCGGCGTACGGCAAAGACGGCGCCTGCCGTCAAGGCCAGCAGTACGGCCATGATCGCGGCCCAGACGCCTGCCGACAGGCCTTCCTCCGTGTTGTCCTCCTGCCGCTCCGCCGGCGCTCCTGCCGCGGGTGCCGACGTGCTCGGCGCCGCGACGGACGGGGACGCGGACGGGGCGGCGGTGGAGGGGGTCGCCGGGCTCAGCGGCTCGGCTCCGGGCGCGGCGGGCTTCAGCGCGAGGACCGGCGCCGGGTTGCCGTTGCCGCCGCCGAGCTCGATCCACCGGTCCACCCGCCCGTCCCCGTACGTCTGGAGGGTCTTGAACGCCAGCTCCTTCGCATCGGGCAGTTGCCGCACGGTGATGGTGTGGGCCGCGCCCTCCCCGACGGCGAGGACCGGCCCCTTGACGGTGTAGCCCTCGGCGTCCGCGGTCAGCCGCCAGCCCGCGGGCGCCTTCCCCAGCGTCACGTCGGCGGGCGCGATGCCCCGGGGCAGCACCACCCGGATCGCCGCGATGCCGGCGGTGTCGGACTCCGACTCGGCCTCGAAGCGGAGCGTGACGTTGCGGTCGAGTGCCCGGGCGCCCTCGGCCTCGACCTCGACGTGCGCGGCCGCGGGCGCCGCGGTCAGCAGTACGGCGGCCGCCGCGCCGGTCAGCAGGGCCGCGGCGCGGGCGGCGGCAGGCGTGCGGGTGCAGGTGCGGGACATGGCAACTCCGGCAGGCTCGGGGCGGATGCGGGTCGGACACGTGCGCTGGCCCGGTCATCATCGGTCATCGCCGTCCCCCCCGGGGGCCGATCAAGCCACCCCGGGCCCACCTGCGGATCTCGGCCGTACCGTCGGAGTCCTTCCTTCCCGGCCTGCAGGTCAGCCCAGGTCGACGTGGACGTTGGTGGACTTCACGCGTGCGGTCGCCTGCATCCCGACCTCCAGCCCCAGTTCCTCCACCGCCTCGCGGGTGAGCAGGGAGACCAGCCGGTGCGGTCCGGCCTGGATCTCCACCTGCGCGGCGACGTCGCCCAGCTTCACCGCGGTCACGATGCCGGGGAAGGCGTTGCGCACCGAGGTGCGCTCCGTCTCCTCGTCGTCCGTTCCGCCGACTCCGCCCTGGGCCAGTTCCACCGCGAAGGCCGCCAGGTCGCGGCCGTCGATGAGCCGCCGCCCCGAGTCCTCGCGGTGCGTGGGCACCTTCCCCGCGTCCGCCCATCGCCGCGCCGTGTCCGGGCTGACGCCGAGCAGCCGGGCCGCCTGACCGATCGTGTAGTGCTGCATGCGCGCCACCTTAAGCGGCTCCGCCGCGCAGAGCACAGCGGGTCGCTCCCCGGCGCGGCCGGCCGCCGCCCGGCCCGGCCGCTCACCGCGGCGGCGAAGGGCCGTCGGCCGGTCCGCTGCGGGGGCCTTCGGTGGCGGTGAGGCGGGCGAGGACCACGACGACCCCGCGGCGCCCGGTCTTCCTCGGGTGGCCTCCGGCGGACGCGATCAGACGCAGCTCGGACCGCCGTCCGGCGCCGTACGCCCCGTGGGCGGGGAGGGGTTCGCGGCGGTGGACCTCGACGGCGTGGACCCGGAAGACCGCGGTACGGCCGTCCCCGCGCGCGACCCGGATCTCGCCGTCCTTCCCGAGCGCGCCGAGCCGGTGGAACACCGCCGGGCCGAGCGCGTCGGAGACATGGCCCGCGATCACGGCGGTGCCGGCGGCTCCGGGCACGGCGCCCCGGACGTACCAGCCCGCGCGGGCCGGACGCCCGGCCGGGGGCGGGGCGGGGCGGCCGCCGGGCAGCAGTCCGAGCCCGGTCAGCGGGGCGTCGACGGCAATGCCCGGGATGGTGATCCGTATGGGCGCGGACCGGGGCAGCGCACCGGGCAGCGGGGCCGGCGCCCGCCCGTGGCGTCCGCCGCCGGGCATGTGCCGGGGCAGGCGCAGCACCCCGCCGCCCTCCGCCCCGGAAGCCCGCGCGGCGGAGGGCGGCGGGCCCGCGTCCGGGCCCGTCGCCGTCCACACGCCGGCGGCCAGCGACAGCGCCGCGGCGGCCGCGGCCAGCCGGTCCGGCCACCGGCTGCCCCGGCCGGCTCCCCGCTGCGTCATGTCCCGTCTCCCCGGGTCGTGTTGCGCTCCGGGGAGAGCACTACCCGCCCGCCGGGCTCAGCTCACCGGCGCCTTGGAGCGCAGCACGCCCAGGAACTCCCGCATCCAGCGGGAGTGGTCCGGCCAGGCGCGGGCCGAGACGAGGGTGCCGTCGACGACGGTCTCGGAGTCCTCGAACGCGGCTCCCGCGGCCCGCATGTCCGGTTCCAGCGCCGGATACGCGGTGACCCGGCGGCCGTCGAGGCTGCCGACGGCGGCGGTCAGCAGGGGACCGTGGCAGATCTGCGCGACCGGTTTGTCGGACTCCGCGAAGGCGGTCAGGATCCGGCGCACCTCCGGGTCGTTGCGCAGGTACTCGGGGGCCCGCCCGCCCGGGATCACGAGCGCGGCGTACTCCCGCGGGTCGACCTCCGCGAAGGCGAGGTCGGCCGGCCAGGTGTAGCCCGGCTTCTCGGTGTAGGTGTCGTACCCGTCCTCGAAGTCGTGCACGACGAACCGCAGCTTCTTGCGCGAGGGCGCCGCGATGTGGACCTCGTAGCCCTCCTCGCGCAGGCGCTGGTACGGGTAGAGGACCTCGAGCGACTCCGCCGCGTCGCCGGTCACGATGAGGATCTTCGCTGCCATGGGCTGCTCCCGGTAGGGCTGTTCACTGACCTCGGGGCCCCGCTGGGGCCCCGGCCACCGTGCCCGTACCGGGCCGTTCTGCCAAGAGGGCCTCCGCCACCGCACCGACGGGGGCTCCGTCCTCAGCCTCCGTGGCGGGGGCGGATCCTCGCGGCCAGTACGGCGACGTCGTCCTCGGCGTGGCGGGCGTCCAGACGGAGCAGCACCTCCTCGACCACGGCCGCCACCCCCGCGCCGACGGGCATCCGCAGCTCCGCGAGGCGCGCCAGCGAGACGTCGATGTCCTCCCCGCGCCGCTCCACCAGGCCGTCGGTGAAGAGCAGCAGGGTGTCGTCCGCGGTGACGGCCCGGGTGGCGAGCTCGTACCCGCCCACCCCGGTGCCGAGCGGCGGGCCGACCGGGACCTCCACGACACGGGCGGTGCCGTCGGCGGTGAACACCACGGGCGGCAGGTGCCCGGCGCTCGCGAAGGCGGCGACCCCGCGCGCGGGGTCGACCCGTACCAGCAGGCAGGTCGCCGGGCGGCGGGCGCCGTCCCCGGCCACCACCGCGTCCAGCTGGCGCAGCACCCGGTGCGGCGGCAGGTCCCGCGAGGCGACGTCGCGCAGGGTGGAGCGGTACGCGTTCATGTCCACGGCCGCGTCCAGCCCGTGCCCCATCACGTCGCCGACCACCAGCAGGGTGCGGCCGAAGTGGAGCCGGACGGTCTCGAACCAGTCGCCGCCCACCAGCGTCCGCTGCCCGACCGGCAGGTAGCGGCTGGCGATCTCCATGTTGGGGTGCGGCCGTCCCGGTTCGGCCACCAGCGCACGCTGCAGGTCCAGCGCGGTCCGCTCGGTGGCGGCCAGCCGCCGGGCGTGGCCGATGTGTACGGCGGCCAGCCGGGCGGCGTAGTGCACGGCCGCCGTCTCGTGGTCGGAGAATCCCCGGCCGGCCCGGGCCGCGAGCACGGCGCCGTACGCCCGGCCGTGCGCGAGCAGCGGCACAGAGACGAGGTGCACCCGGGCGCCCCCGGTCAGCCGGGCCCACACCGAGATCGGATGCCCCTCGTCCATCGCCCGCACCGCCGGGGCCCCGCCGCCCGGCATTCCACCCGTACCATCCGGTGCACGGCCCGGCGCACCGCCCGGCGTGTCGCCCGCGGCTGCCGCCAGCAGGCCCTCCTCGCCTGCCAGCGCCAGCCGCTGCAACCCCGTCGGCTCGCCGTCCGGTCCGGTCCCGGGCGCGGGGGCCTCGGGCAGGACGTCCACCGCCGCCGCGTCGCACAGCCGCCCGCAGAGGAACGCGGCGAGCTCGCGGCAGGTGACCCGCTCGTCGAGCGAGGTCCCGATCAGGCCGACGGCCTGCTCCGCGAACCGCAGCCGGGCCAGCACCGCTGCGTACTCGTCCTCCGCGGCCACCACACCTCCACGACGGCACGGCCGCCCCGCGCGGCACCGGTCCGGCCATTGCACCAGCAAGGGCCCCGGGAGCCGACCGCGCTCAGCCGCGTGTCGCGGGCCAGTCCGACGGCGGGCCGGTCCTACGGCAGCCGGTCCGACGGCGACCGGTCCGGGCCGCGGCCCGCGCGGCACCCGCCCCTCACGCCAGGGGGTCGAGCTCCCTTCGCCTGCGGCTGATGGAGTCCGGATCCCAGTCCGGGCGGGGCACCGAAGCCAGCAGGAGCCGGGTGTAGGGGTGTTCGGGGGCGGTCAGGAGGTCCGCCACCGGCCGGTGCTCCATGGTCCGGCCCCGGTAGAGGACCAGCGCCTCGTCGCACACGTACCGGACGACCGCGAGGTCGTGGCTGACGAAGACCAGGCCGATGCCGGTGTCGCGGCGGATGTCCGACAGCAGGTTGAGCACCTGCGCCTGCACCGAGACGTCCAGCGCGGACACCGCCTCGTCGAGCACCAGCACCGCGGGCTCGACCGCCAGCGCCCGTGCGATCGCGGCGCGTTGGCGCTGCCCGCCGGAGAGCCGGCGCGGCAGGGCCGCCGCCTCGCGCTCGCCGAGTCCGACCTGCGCCAGCAGCTCCCGCACGCGGGCGGAGCGGGCCGCCGGGTCGCGCATCCCGTGCAAGCGCAGCACGCCGTCGATGGTCGCGCCGATGCCGATCCGCGCGTCCAGGGAGAGGTACGGGTCCTGGAAGACGATCTGCACCGCCTTCGCGCGGGCCAGCCGGGCCGCCTTCCCGCGTACCGTCGCGGCCAGCGGCTCCCCCTGGACCAGGATCCGCCCCGCGTCGGGGCGTTCGAGGCCGATGAGCATTCGGGCCGTGGTGGTCTTCCCGGAGCCGGACTCCCCGACGATGCCGAGCGCGCCGCCCGCCCGCAGCGAGAACGACAGGCCGTCGACCGCGACGACCTCCGTGTCGCCCGTCCGGTACGTCTTGCGCAGGCCGCTCACCTCGAGCAGCGTGCGGGCCGCGGGTACCGGGCCGGTGGCCCGGGGTGGGGTGGTCGTGGTGCTCACCTGTCCTCCTCGCTCGACGGTACGGCGCGCCCTGCGGCCACGGCCCGGGGCGCGTGTCCTGCCGGGCCGTGCAGTTCTGCGGCCCGGTGACAGGCCACCAGCGACCCGCCGTGCCGTTCCGGCTCCGGCGGCGACTGGTCGCAGCGCCCCGGCTCGGCGAAGCGGCAGCGGGGCGCGAAGGAGCAGCCGGGCGCCGAGTCCAGCAGGCCCATCGGGGCCCCGGGGATCGGGGTGAGGCGCCCGGCCGGTCCCTCCAGCGGCGGGGAGGAGCCGAGCAGGCCCGCGGTGTAGGGGTGCCGCGGGGAGGCGAAGAGTTCGGCCCGGGGGGCCGATTCGACGATCCGCCCGGCGTACATCACGTAGATCCGGTCGCAGACCGCGGCCGCGAGCTCGATGTCGTGGGTGATGAGGAGCATGCCCAGGTCGCGTTCGCGCTGGAGCCGCCCCAGGATCGCCATGATCTCGGCTTGGGTGCTGACGTCGAGCGCGGTGGTCGGCTCGTCGCACAGCAGCAGCCGGGGTTCGGCCGTGAGCGCTCCGGCGATCATGACGCGCTGGAGCATTCCGCCGGAGAGCTCGTGCGGGTACTGGCGCAGGTGCCGGACGGGGTCGGGCAGCCCGACCGCGGCGAGCAGTTCGGCGGCCCGCTCGTCGGCCCGGGCCTTCGGCCAGCCGCGGCCCACGCGCAGCGACTCCGTGAGGAAGTCCCCGATGCGGCGCACCGGGTTGATGCCGGCCCGCGGGTCCTGGAAGATCATCGACGCCTTGCCGGTGCGCACCTCGCGCAGGCTCGCGGCGTCGGCGCCGACCAGGTCGGTCCCGTCGACGCACACCCGGCCGCCGAGCGCGGCGCCGGCGGGGAAGAGGCCGAGCGCGGCCCGGGCGGTGACCGACTTGCCGGAGCCGGATTCGCCGACCAGGGCGACGACCTCCCCGGCGCGGACGGTCAGGCTGATGCCGTCCAGGACCGGGCGGGCCGTGCCGGGCAGGGTGACGCGCAGGTTCTCGTAGGCGAGCAGTGCCATCAGGAATCCCTTCCCGCGAGCCGGTCCCCGAGGTTCTCCCCGACGACGTTGAAGGCGACGACGACCAGTACGACCGCCACGGCCGGCACGATCGCGGACAGCGGGCGGCCCTCCAGCACGGCGGCCTGGGCCTGGTTGATCATCGCGCCCCAGTCGGGTGTCGGCGGTTGCACGCCCAGCCCGAGGAACGACAGGGCTGCGAGGTCGAGCAGGGCGTAGCCGAAGTTGACCGTGGACTGGGCGAGCACGGTCGGCCCGATGTTCGGCAGCAGTCTGCGGACCGCGACGAAGACCGCGGAGTGGCCCTGCACCCGGTAGGCGGCGACGTACGGGCGCGCCTTCTCCTGCTGTGCCAGTCCGCGCACCAGGCGGGCCGTGTACGGCATGTACGCGATCGCCATGGCGATGACGGGTGCGGTCATGCCCTTGCCGAAGACCGCCACCGCGAGGATGGCGAGCAGCAGCGCGGGAAAGGCGAACACCACGTCGAGCACCCGGCTGAGGACGGCGTCGGCCCAGCCGCCCCGCCAGGCCGCGAACAGTCCGACGGCGGCACCGGCCAGCGTGGAGAACAGCACCACGGTCAGCGGCCCGGCGAGGCTCGTACGGGCCCCCTCGATCAGGGCGGAGAAGGTGTCGTGCCCGCCCTGGTCCGTGCCCAGCCAGTGGTCGGGCCCGGGGCCCGCGAGGGTCTCCCCCAGCTCGCCGAAGGTCGGGTCCTGCGGTGCCAGCCACGGCCCCAGCAGCGCGACCAGGACGAACACGGCGAGCAGCAGCAGGCAGATCCGCTGCAGCGGGCCGCCGCCGAGGACCCGCAGCCGCTCGAGCGGGCCGCGCACGGCCCCTGAGATCCGTGTGCTCACCGGGCACTCCCCCCGGCCGCGACCCGCGGGTCGATCAGCGGATGCACGAGGTCGACCAGGGCGTTGACGACGACGAACGCCGCCACCACGAGCAGCACGATGGCCTGCACCACCGGGAAGTCGAGCTGGTTGACCGACTGCACGAGCAGGGACCCCACCCCCGACATGCCGAACGCCGTCTCCACGATCGCCGTGCTGACCAGCATCCCCGACACCAGCAGCGCGGAGACGGTGACGATCGGCCCCAGCGCGTTGCGCAGGACGTGCCGGCGGATCACGGTGCGGCGCGGCGTTCCCCGGCTCAGCGCGACCTCGACGTGCTCGCGGCGCATCTCGTCGAGCATCGCCGAGCGGGTCACCCGGGTCACCAGCGCCATGAAGGTCACCGACAGCGCGAGGGCCGGAAGGACGACGTGGTGCAGGCGGCCGAGGACGCCGGTGCCGTTGCCGATGGTGGGGAACCAGCCCAGCTGCACCCCGAGGACCGACCGCAGGACGAGCGCGGCGACGAACGCCGGGGCGGCGGCCCCCACGGTGACCAGCAGCATGAGCGTCGCGTCGGTACGGCTGCCCCGGCGCAGCGCCCCCACCATGCCGGCCGTGACGCCGACGGCGGCGATCAGCAGCGCCGCGACCACGACGAGCAGCAGCGAGGCGGGCAGCCGCGACCAGATGACGTCGCTGACGTCCTGGCGGAAGAGGTGCGAGCGGCCGAGGTCGCCCTGGACGACGCCTTCGAGCCACCGTCCGTACCGGACGAGGAAGGGCTCGTCGAACCCGTACTGCTGCCGGATCGCGGCGAGTTCCTCCGGGCTCGCGCTGCGTCCGCGGACCAGGAAGCTCGCCGGGTCGCCGGGGGCCAGGTACAGGGAGGAGAACACCAGGAAGGAGGTGACGAGCAGGGTGGCGGCCATCCCGGCCAGGCGGCGCAGGACCCGTACCGCGCGGGTCGCCGCGGCCGTCATCCCTTCGCCCCGATCTCGGCGGCCCAGGGGTAGTAGAGGTAGGCGATGGACGGCCGGACGCCGGTGATGCGCTTGCCGAGGAAGACGCTCACCGGCTGCGTGTACAGCGGGAGCCAGGGCAGTTCGCGCAGCGCGATCCGCTGGGCCTCGGCGTTGGCGGCCGCGTGCCCGGCCGGGTCGTAGGTCCCGACCGCCCGGTCGACGGCCGCGTCGAAGCGGGGGTCGGACCAGTTGCCGTAGTTGCTGAACGCGCCGGTCCGCAGGGAACCGTACATGTCGAGGGGGTCGGTGATCGAGGTGTACCAGAAGGTGAGGAAGAGGTCGATGCCCTTGCGCGCGGCCGGGTCGGTGAAGAGCGTCGAGTACTTCTCGGCGGAGATGGTGTCGATCCTCGGCTTCAGTCCGATCGCCGTGGCCGCCTGGGCGACGGCCTGGGTGATGATCGTCGTCTGGGAGTCCAGCGGGCTGGTCGCGATGACGATCTCCCGGCCGGACACGCCCGCCTCGGCGGCGAGTCGCTTCGCGGCGGCCGGGTCGTACGGGTAGCGCGGCACGTCCTTGAGGACGGCGTCGCGGGCCGCGGGGGGCGCGTCGTTCCACATGTTCGGGGTGACCAGCGAGTCGGCGACCTCGCCCGCCCCGCCGGCGCCGGCCTTGATGACGCCCTCGCGGTCGATGGCCATGAGCAGGGCCCGGCGTACCCGGACGTCGCCGAGGGGGCCCTTCAGGTTGCTGACCACCTCGTCGGCGACCGTGGTGTTGCGGCCGAAGTACAGGGTGCCCGCGCTGCTGGTCTTCAGCCGGGCGTAGGCGCTGGGCGGGACCATCCAGCCGCCGTCGACCTCGCCGCTCTGGAAGGCGTTGACGCGGGTCGTGGCGTCGCCGAGGAAGACGAATTTCACCTGCCCGGACTTGGCCTTGAGGGCGGGGTTCCAGTAGTCGTCGAACCGCTTGAGCACGAGGGACTGGCCCGGGGTCCAGTTGCCGAACGAGAACGGGCCGGTGCAGTTCACCCCGCGCTTGGGGGTCCCGTAGTCCTTGCCCGCCTTGGCGAGGGTGGCAGCGGACTCGACCGTGCCGGGGCCGGCGGCCAGGTACTTGTTGAAGGTGGCGTCCGGTTTCGCCAGGGTGACGGACACCTCCAGCGGCCCGGTCCTGTCCACCGACTTCACGTTGCGGAACGGGTACGCCCACACGCTGGCGGTCCCGGGGTCGAGGTGGCGGCGCAGGGAGGCGACGACGTCGTCGGCGGTGAGGACCGTGCCGTCGTGGAAGCGCACGCCGGACCGGATCCGGTAGACCCACGTGGTGGGCGTCGGATTGGTGTACGAGGACGCGAGGCCCGGCGAGGTCGTCAGGTCGGGGTTCCAGCGCAGCAGGCTCTCGCAGACGTTGGAAAGGATCTGGTTGGGCGGGTAGTCGAAGGCGTACGCGTAGTCGATCGAGGCCGGCTCGGCGAACAGCGACCAGGTGAAGGAGTCCAGGCCGCCGGCCGCGGCGGGCGTCTTGTCGGTGAGCCGGTACGCCGGGCCGCCTCTCCCGTCCGGCTCCGCGGTGCCGCTGCACGCGCTCGCCAGGAGCACCGCGGCCGCCGCGAGGCAGGTCCGTACCGTGGGGCGCAGCCGCCGGGGCGTTCTCGTCGTCGTCGCTCGGGCTGGGGGCATCGTCTCTACCTCCGTCAGGGGGGCTGGGGGACGTACGTGGTGCGGGGGTGGTGCCGTGACCGCTCAGCCGTTGGCGGCGTGGACGAGCTGTCCGTCGACGTAGGTCCGCAGCACCCGGGTCCCGGCGATCTCCGCGGCGGGGCGGGCGAAGGGGTCCCGGTCGAGGACGGCGAGGTCGGCGTACTTGCCCGGCTCGATGGTGCCGGTGACGTCGTCGAGGTGGTTCACCCAGGCACTGCCCGCGGTGTACGCGGTCAGGGCCTGCGCCAGGGTCAGGGCCTGCTCGGGGAAGAAGGGGGCACGGGGCCCGGCGCCGGCCTCCTCCGCGGGGACGGCCCGGTTGACGGCGACGTGGATGCCCCACAGGGGGTTGGGGCTGCTGACCGACCAGTCGCTGCCGGCGACCAGCCGGGCACCGGCGCGCCTCAGGTCTCCGAACGGGTACTGCAGGGCGGCGCGTTCGGGGCCGAGGAAGGGGATCGTGAGCTCGTCCATCTGCGGTTCGTGGGCGGCCCACAGCGCCTGGATGTTCGCCGCGGCGCCCAGGCTCGCGAAGCGCGCGATGTCGTCGGGGTGGACGACCTGGAGGTGGGCGAGGTGGTGGCGGTTGTCGTTGGCGCCGTTGGCCGCGCGGGCCGCGGCCAGGGCGTCGAGGACCTCCCGGACGGCCCGGTCCCCGAGGGCGTGGAAGTGGACCTGGAAGCCCTTGCGGTCGAGTGCGCACACCGCCTCGGCGAGCAGTCCGGGCTCGACGAAGCTGAGTCCGGAGTTGGCGGTGGCGCAGCCGCAGCCGTCGAGGTACGGCTCCAGCATCCCGGCGGTGAAGTTCTCGGCGATGCCGTCCTGCATGATCTTCACGCTGGTGGCGTTGAAGCGGCCGACCCGGCCCGTGCGGCGGCGCTCCTCCAGTTCGGGGATCTGCTCCATGCCCCGTTCGCGGTCCCACCACAGCGCTCCGACGACGCGGGCGCGCAGCGACCCCTCCCGGGCGGCGCGCAGGTAGACGCCGTGGTTGTCGGGGTTGCCGGGGAAGACGCCGATCATGGCGTCCTGCCAGGCGGTGACTCCGAGGGAGAAGAGGTGCTCCTGCGCGGCGAGCAGCCCGGCGTGGGCCTCGTCCTCGGTCGCGAGCGGCACGTGGCGGGCGACCAGGTCCATGGCGCCCTCCTGGAGGGTGCCGGCGGCGGTGCCGTCCGCTTCCCGCTCGATGCGGCCGTCCACCGGGTCGGGGGTGCGGCGGTCGATGCCGGCGGCCTCCAGGGCTCGGGTGTTGACCCAGGCGCCGTGGCCGTCGCGGTTGGTGAGCAGGACGGGCCGGTCGGGCACCGCCGCGTCGAGCAGGCCGCGGGTCGGGGTCCCGCCGGGGAAGACGTCCATCGACCAGCCCCCGCCGCGGATCCAGGCCGCGTCCGGGTGGTCCTTCGCGTACCGGGCCACCGCCGTCAGGTAGCCGTCGATCGTGTGCTCCCCGCTCAGGTCGCAGCCGAGCATCTGGACCCCGGCCACCACCGGGTGGACGTGGGCGTCCTGGAAGCCGGGGACGAGCAGCCCGCCCGCCAGGTCGACGACCTCGGTGGCGGGGCCCGCGAGCGAGCGCACGGCGCTCTCGTCGGCGACCGCGAGGATCTTGCCGCCGGCGACGGCGACGGCGGCGTCGGCCGGGGCGTCCGCCGTCGCGGTGAAGACCCGTCCTCCCAGGAAAACGGTGTCGGCCTGCTGGCTGGTGTTCGCCATCGAACGCATCCCTCGGCTCGGCGGGACGGACCCGCTGGCTTGTTGTTGAGGAGGAGTGAACGGCAGCGCAACAATGTTGTCAACGGTGTTGCGCTCGCTCTGTTCCAAATCGATACACTGGGCCGCACCATGCCGAAGTCACCTGCCACTCCCGCCCGGAGCAAGCGCGCGGGCAGCCAGCTCACCCCCGACGCGATCATCGAAGCGAGCCTGCGGATCGCAGCCCGCGGAAGCGAGGACGCCTTCACCGTCCGGCGCCTCGGCGAAGAGCTCGGCGCCGATCCGACCGCGATCTACCGGCACTTCCGCGACAAGGACGAGCTGCTGCTGTCGGTCGCGGACCGCACGCTCGGGGAGGTGCTCGACAGCATCCCCGGGGGCCTCGACTGGAAGGGGCGGATCCGGGCGCTCGCCGCCGGGTCGCTGGAGGTCGCCCTCCGCTACCCGGTGGTGGGCTCGACCATGGCCAGCCGCACCACCCGCCGGCCGAACGAATTCCGCGTGGTCGAGCTCATCCTCGGCGCCGTGACGGAGGCCGGACTGAGCGGGGCCGAGGCCGCGGTCCACTACCGGATGGTCGGCGACTCGCTGCTCGCCTTCGTCGGCCAGCGCGCCGCGTACCTGCTGTTCGACGCCGACGTCCGGGAGGCCGACGAGTCCTCCTGGAGCCGCGAGTACCGCCTCGTCGACCCGCAGGGCTTCCCGAACATCACCCGACTGAGCACCGAGCTCGCCGAGGTGACGGAGGAGCAGATCTACGAGGCCCGCGTCGAGGCGCTGATCACCGCGATCGAGACGCGCGTCGAGGCGCTCCGCGGGCCGTAGGCGCCCCCGGGCCGCCGGATACGCGAAAACGACCGGGGGGCCGCTCCGGATCATTCCGGAACGGCCCCCCGGCCTGCGACCGGCACGGGCCGGTCAGTGGGTCGTGCTGCCCGCGGTCAGACCGCCGGGACGGGGTAGGTCGGGTACTCCACCCCGGACACGTGCTGGACGACGCGGATGACCTGGCAGGAGTAGCCGAACTCGTTGTCGTACCAGAGGTAGAGGATGGCGTTGTCGCCGTCGACCTTGGTGGCACCGGCGTCGACGATGGACGCGTGGCGCGAGCCCACGAAGTCCATGGAGACGGCGTCGGGGGCGGTGGTGAAGTCGATCTGGCGCTTGAGCGGCGAGTGCAGCGAGACGTCGCGGAGGTAGTCGAGGACCTCTTCGCGGGTGGTCTCGCGGCCCAGGCGCAGGCTGAGGATCGCGATCGAGACGTCCGGCACCGGCACGCGGATCGAGCTGCCGGTGATCGGGGCCTTGAGGTCGGGCAGCGCCTTCGCGACGGCGGAGGCGGCGCCGGTCTCGGTGATGACCATGTTCAGCGGCGCGGAGCGGCCGCGGCGGTCGGCCTTGTGGTAGTTGTCGAGGAGGTTCTGGTCGTTCGTGAACGAGTGGACCGTCTCGACGTGGCCGCGCAGCACGCCGTACTCGTCGTCCATCGCCTTGAGCGGCGGGACGATCGCGTTGGTGGTGCAGGAGGCGCAGGACAGGATCTGCTCGTCCGGCTTGATCGTGTCGTGGTTGACGCCGTGCACGATGTTGGGGACGTCGCCCTTGCCCGGAGCGGTCAGGACGACCTTGTCGATGCCGGGGCGCAGGTGCTTCGACAGGCCCTCGCGGTCGCGCCACTTGCCGGTGTTGTCGATGAGGATGGCGTCGTTGATGCCGTACGCCGTGTAGTCGACCTCGGACGGGTCGTTGGCGTAGATCACCTTGATCTCGTTGCCGTTGGCGATGATGGTGCTCTTCGCCTCGTCGACGGTGATCGTGCCCTGGAACTGCCCGTGGATCGAGTCGCGGCGCAGCAGCGAGGCTCGCTTGACGAGATCGTCGGCGGACCGGCCGCCGCCCGGGCGCACGACGATGGCGCGCAGCCGCAGGCCGTTGCCCGAGCCCGCCTTCTCGATCAGCAGGCGGGCGACGAGGCGGCCGATGCGGCCGAAGCCGTAGAGGACGACGTCGCGGGACTGCTGGCGTTCGATCTTGTTCTCACCGGTGGCACCGGCGACGGCCTCGGCGGTGAACTGCTCCACCGAGAGACCGCGGTCATCGGCCTTGTACGTCGCGGCCAGCATGCCGATGTCGATCTGGGAAGGGCCGAGATCCAGCGCGGCGAGGGCCTGCAGGAACGGCATCGTCTCGGTGACCGAGAGCTCCTCGCCGGCGATCTGACGGGCGAATCGGTGGGTCTTGAGAATGCTCACCACCGACTTGTTCACCAGGGAGCGGCTGTGCAGCAGGACGGTCACGTCCCGCTCCCGGTGCATCTTCCCGATGATCGGAATCATCGACTCCGCGATCTCCTCGCGGTTCTTCCAGTTGGTGAACGAGTCGTCATTGACAGTCACAAGTTTATCTTTCGAGCTAGGCGGCGCTCATATGCTAACCCGTCCCTACTTTGATCGCTCAAGTGGTGCCCATCTGACGGGACGGCGCCCGCGACGCGGGGGCCGGTTTGGCCGGGCGGCGCCAGGGCAGGCGCGGCATATCGAACATCGGAACGACAAGACGGTCTGTGGAGGGTTCCATGTCCACCAGCACACTTCTCGCCGTCCTGATCCCCGTTGCCGTCGTCCTGGTCCTCGCGGGCATCTCCGTGTGGATGCTCCGGCGGCGGCGCCGGCTGCAGGAACGGTTCGGTCCGGAGTACGAGCGGACCGTGGAGGACACCGGCAGCAAGCGGGCCGCCGACGCCGACCTGCGCGAGCGCGAAGCCCGGCACGACGACCTCGACATCAGGGAACTCCCCCCGGAGGAGCGGCACCGCTACGCCGAAGCCTGGACCACGGTCCAGGCGGGCTTCGTCGACCGGCCTGAAGGCTCGGTCGCGCAGGCGGACGAGCTGGTCACCCGCCTGATGCGGGACCGCGGCTACCCCACCGAGGGGTACGAGCAGCAGCTGCGCGAACTGTCCGTGGAACACGGACGGACCCTGGAGCACTACCGGGCGGCCCACGAGGTCAACCTCCGCAGCACCGGCGGAGAGGCAACCACCGAGGAACTGCGCGGGGCCATGGTGCACTACCGCGCGCTCTTCGACGAACTGGTCGGGACGACGAGGTGACCCGCAATGCAGAGGGATGAAGAACAGGGCCTGACGACAGAGCAGTTGGCCCACCCCGGAGGCGGCGGACAGCCGCCGGTCTACCCGGGCGAGGCGACCTCCCACGACACCCGGCAGGAGGACCGCGACGAGATGAGGCGGGAGGCGGACGCCACCGACGCCGAGGAGAGCGCCTACCCGGACAGCCGGAGCGCGGACGAGCCCGCGGCCCGCGGGGACGCGCTCACCGAGGACGTGCGCGACGACGAAGAAGACGTACGCCAGGCGGACGTGCGCCGGGAAGGAGACGCGCGCCCCGGGGACGCGTCCCGCGAGGACGAGTCCGAAGCGCTGCTCCCCGAGCAGGAGGCGGAGGAGTACCGGAAGACCTGGGGCGAGATCCAGGCCCGCTTCGTGGACGACCCGCAGGGCGCGGTGCGCGACGCCGACGGCCTGGTCGCCGAAGTGATGCAGACCCTCGCCGCCAGCTTCTCCGACCACAAGAAGGGTCTGGAAGGCCAGTGGCAGCAGGGCGAACAGGTCGCCACCGAGGACCTGCGGCTGGCCCTGCAGCGCTACCGCTCCTTCTTCGGCCGCCTGCTGCGCACCTGACGACAGGGCACGCCTGACGACAGGGCACGCCGGGGCTTCGCCGCCCCGGCGTGCGCGGGCGTGCCGGGCGTGGCGGGCGTTCCGTAGCCGCTACGCCCGGCACGCCCGCGGCCCACGGCGGGCGGCGGGCGGCGGGCGGCGGGCGGCGGGCGGCGGGCGGCGGGCGGCGGGCGGCGGGCGGCTACCGGCCGCCGACGCGGGCGATCAGCAGGGCGATGTCGTCGTCGGCCGCCGCCGGGACGAGGTGCGTGATCAACGAGTCGCACACGTGGTCGAGCTGTCGCCCGGGGTGCGAGAGCAGCCGCATCAGCTCGGCCAGCCGGTCGTCGAGGTCGCGCCCCCGGGCCTCGATCAGGCCGTCCGTATAGAGGACGAGCAGGCTGCCGGGCGGCACGTCGAACCCGGTGGGAGTGAAGTCCACGCCGCCGACGCCCAGCGGGACGCCGGGCGGGGTGTCGAGGAGCCGGACCGTGCCGTCGGGCAGCACGAGCGCGGGCGGCGGGTGTCCGGCCCGGGTGACGGTGCAGTGCCCGGTGGCCGGGTCGCAGACGATGTACAGGAACGTCGCCAGCATCGGCTCGGCGAGGTCGGCGAGGGCGGCTTCCAGCTCGTGCAGCAGCCGGACCGGCGGCAGGTCCAGGCGCGCGAGGGCCCGTACCGACGCGGACAGCCGGCCCATGACCGCCGCCGCCGCGATGCCGTGCCCCATGACGTCGCCGATCAGCAGGCCCGCCTTGCCGCCGGAGAGCGGCAGGACGTCGTACCAGTCGCCGCCGACCTCGTTGACGTCGCTCGCGGGGAGGTAGCGGTGGCTGATCTCGATGCCCGGCGGCGGGGAGATGTGCTGCGGGAGCATGCTGCGCTGGAGGATGACCGCGGTCTCGTGCTCGCGGTGGTAGAGCCGTGCGTTGTCGATGCTCAGCGCGGCGCGGGCGGCGAGTTCGCCGGCGAGGGTGACGTCCTCGGAGCCGAACGTTCCCCCCGGGCGGGTGCGGTAGAAGGTGGCGACGCCGAGCACCGTTTCCCAGGCCACCAGCGGTGCCATGACCATCGAGTGCACACCCACCGCGAGCAGTTGGGCGGGCCTGGCGGTGTGCCGGGCGGCAGAGGCGATCGTCGGCTCGTCGAGGCGGGCGACGAGGAACGGCTGCCGGGCCGCGAGGGCCTGGGTGTAGGGGGCGGCCGCGGGGAAGGTGAGCGTCCTGCCGAGAGGTGCGAGGATGCCGGTCACCTCGGATCCCGACAGCGGGGCCTTGCCCAGCCGCCGAAGGGCGACCCCGCCGGACAGGCCCGTACCGGGCTCGTCGCCGCGCGCCAGCGCATCCAGGACGTCCACGGTGACGGCGTCGGCGAAGCGCGGTACGGCGACGTCGGCCAGCTCCTGCGCGGTGCGCTCCAGGTCCAGGCTGGAGCCGACGCGGATGCTGGCCTCGCTGAGCATGGCGAGCCTGCGCCGGCCCGCTTCGGCTTCGACGTGGTCGCGCTGCTGCGCGGTGATGTCGACGAGGGAGGCGATGACGCCGATCGGTACGTGCGCGGGATCCTCCACCCGGACGTAGGAGCACGACCAGACCCGGTCGTGGTCCGGTTCGGCGGGCGTCCGTCCGACCCGGCGGCGGTCCAGGACCGGTTTCCCGGTCTCCAGGACCTGCCGCATGGCGTCCTCCATCTCCAGGGCGTTCACCTCGGGGAGGACCTGCGCCAGCCGGCGGCCCACATGGGCCGACTCCGGCAGGCCGTTCATCGCTTCCAGGGCGGGGTTGACCTGGAGGAACCGCAGCTGCGTGTCGAGGATGGCGATGCCCACGGGCGAGCGGGCGAAGAGTCCGTCCCACACCGCCGACGACCCCCGGATACGCCGTGCCGCGTGCGCGTCGGCGGCGAAGACCAGCACCGTCGCCGTACCGTGCTGCCGGTCGGACACCGGCGAGGCCCAGATCTCCACCTCGAGCGGGTGCCCGTCCCGGCGCCACGCGGTCACCGTCCCCATCACGCCCCGCCCGGTGGCCGCGGCCTCCCAGAGGGAGCGGCCCAGGCTGCGGTCGGACCCCGGATGCAGGAGATCGGCGATGTTGTGCCCCAGCATCTGCGGCGGGGCGTATCCGAGCAGCTCCTGCGCGACCTGGTTCCAGCGCACGATCGTCCCGTCGGCGCTGGTGGCCACCAGCGCCACGGGCAGCGCGCCCAGCCAGCCGCCCGCAGCCTGTGCCGCATTGCTGATCAGTTCGTCGACCGGGATGTGCTCGCTCATCTGGCACCTGCACCCAATGCCGCACCGGCGCTCGCCGTGCGTTCCGTACGCGCAGTCGGACTCCCCGTCCATCGTCTGCCGGACGACGCCCGGCCGCCTCCCGGCCACTCCACCAATCGAACGCCAGTGCGTACGAGCCCGCCGGGCGGGGCGGCTACGCCTCGACGTCGACCATGACCCAGTCGCTGATCTCCCGCCACTGCGTGATCGCGTCCTGGTGGAAGGGGTGGACGAGGTACCGGCCGACCGCGTCCATGTCGTCCAGGAGCCCTTCGACGAGGAAGTCGTAGGCGATGGGGCGGTCCGAGACGTTGCGGCCGTGGCGCCATTCGTGGAGTTCGGGCACCTCGACGCCGACCTGGGCCGCGGTGCGTTCCGCCGCCTGGGCGCGCGGATCGCTCCAGTCGATCCCCGACTTGAATTTGAAGAGTACGACGTGGCGTATCACAGCGGTCCTCCTGCGGATCGTTTCAGGCGCGGTGTCGGGTGAGCTGATGCTCGTCGGCGGGAACGGCACCGCGGCAGAGCCTGAGGACGCTCATGGCGATCGGAGTCCCCTTGGGGCCGAGGCCGTCCTGGTAGCGGCTCAGCACCTCAGCCTCGCGGGCCAGGACCGTCCGCGTCCCACCGGAGCCGATGCGGTCGTTCTGTATGCGGTCGGATATGCGGGCGCGTTGGGTGAGCAGCTCGATGATGTGCGCGTCGAGGCCGTCGATCGCCCGGCGGTCCCCGTCGATGCGGTCCTTGACATCGATGTCGTCATTCATGGCCGAGTTCCCTTCCTTGCGTGCTGCGGTTGTAGGCATGACGGAAGCCGGCCATGCGGGCGACCGCTTCCCGGAGCCTGTCCTCGGGCGCCAGCAGGCTCACCCGTACGTATCCCTCGCCTTGCTCGCCGAACCAACGGCCGGGAGCCACCGCCACCTTGGCCCGGTGGAGCAGCTCGTCGGCGAACGCGACGGAATCCGCGCCCCCGGGCAGGGGCAGCCAGGCGAAGACCGAGCCGGGAACGCCGAGCTGCCAGCCGGCTTCCCGCAGTCCGGCGACGAACACGTCCCTGCGGCGCTCGTAGACCCCCGAGAGCTCGTGGACGCAGTCCTGGGGGCCGGTCAGCGCGGTGACGGCGGCACGCTGGATGAACGGCGGGAGCGAGACGTAGTAGTGCTCCTGGATGAGGTTGACGGCGGCGATGACCTCGCGGTTGCCGACGACGGCGCCGATCCGCCAGCCCGCCATGTTGAACATCTTGGACAGCGAGATGAACTCGACCCCCACGTCCTTCGCTCCGGCCGCCGCCAGGAACGAGACCGGGGCCTCACCGCCCAGGCTCAGCCCCCCGTAGGCGAAGTCGGACGCCACGATGACCTCGTGCTCGGCCGCGAACCGTACGGTGCGCTCGTAGAACTCCCGGGGAGCGGTCACCGAGGTCGGGTTGTTGGGGTAGTTCAGGAACATCAGCTTGGCCGCGTCGGCCACGGCCGGGTCGAGCGCCCCGTAGTCGGGAAGGAAGCCGTTGGCCTCCAGGAGCGGGAGGGGGTGCATGCGTGCCCTGGCGAGCACCACCCCAGCCCAGTAGTCCGGGAAGGCGGGGTCCGGCATCAGGCACACGTCACCCGGGTTCAGGAAGCACTGGCTGATCTCCACCAGGCCGGCCTTCGCGCCGAAGAGGATCGCGACCTCGGTCTCCGGGTCCAGCTCGACCCCGTGGTTCACCGCGTACCACTGGGCGATGGCGGCCTTGAGTTCGAGCAGGCCGGAGAAGGCCGGGTAGCGGTGGGTGGCGGGGTCGAGCACCTCCCGGCGCAAGGCCTCGACGATATGGGGCGGCGTGGGGAGGTCGGGGTTTCCCTGGCACAGGTTGACCACGTCCTCGCCCGCCCCGACGAGGTGGGCGATGCTGCCCGCCATCGTGGCGAAGGAGCTTCTGGGCAGGTCCAGGAGCCGTCGTGCGGGTTCAGTTCTCACGTGCCACCGCCTTGGTGCCGGTGAGCCGGTCCGGAGCCTCGTCGGCATCGGCATCGGCATCGGCATCGGGGGTCCTCGTCCGCCCGGCGCCGCGCAGCCGGGCCCATCCGCTGAGGGCGAAGGCGATCAGCGTGACGCCGGCGCACACCCAGCCCACGGCCGAGAACCCATACGCGGTGAACAGGGGACCGAGCAGCGCCGCGCCGAGGGCGACGGCGAGGTTGGTGGCCAGGCTGTAGAAGGCGAGGATGGTCCCCCGGTGCGTCTGCGAGGTCTCGCTGAGCAGCGTGCTGAGCAGGGTGACGACCAGGCTCTGCATCGCGCCCCAGAGGAACAGGCAGACCACCAGCAGCGCCGTCCAGCGGCTCACCTGCGGGATCACCGCCAGGGCGGGGACCAGGCCGGCCAGCAGCGCGATGAGGACCCGCTCCTTGCCGAGCCGGTCGGCCCACCTGCCGGTGACGAAGCTGGTCGCGAACCCCAGGCCGTACAGGAGGATCATGACGCCGGTCATGGAGCTGCCGTCACCGAAGCGGTCCTGCAGGGCGGTGCCGAGGTAGGTGTACATCCCGTAGAAGCCGAGCATGTTCAGGAAGGTCGCCAGCACGTACAGGGCCACCCTGGGCGCCAGGAAGGCACGGGCGGCCGACCGTACCCACCCGTCCGGGGATGCCGCGGCGGAGTCCTCCGCCGGCTGGGCGGCGTCCTCGCGGTCCGGACGGGCGCCGCTCTTCGTGAACAGCATCACGAAGGTCACGAAGACGCCCAGGACCGACAGCAGCCCGAAGGTCCACCGCCAGCCGACGGACTGTCCGACGAACGATCCCAGCGGCACGCCCACCACCAGCGAGATCGACCAGCTGGACACCAGGATGCCCATGGCCCTGCCCCGGTGCCGATACGGAATCTGGTCGCCGACGAACGCGTACGCCGTCGGGACGAAGGCACCCGTTGCCAGACCGGCGAGTGCCCGTCCGGTGAAGAACACTCCGGGCCCGGTGGCGAACGCGCACATCAGAGTGCCCAGGACGAACGCCGCCATGCCGATCGTCAGGGCGAGACGGCGTGAGAAGCGGTCGCCGAGCGGGGCGAAGAGCAGGGCGCCCACCGCCGTCGCGATGCCGTAGGTGCTGACCGACAGCGCCATCACGGCCACCGACGTGTCGAACGACCCGGCCATGTCCGCGAGCAGCGGGGAGACCACCAACTCCTCCGAGCCGACGGCGAAGATGCCCGCCATCAGTGCGAGAACCGTCAGCACGGGGAACCCGGCCGCGCGTTGCTCGCCGCTCAATCGGTCCGACACTCCAACCAACCTTTCCTTCGATGTGACCACGGAGAACTGCCGGGTGCCCGCGCCGGGCGCTAGATGGCCGTGTAGCCGCCGTCGACGGTGAGCGCGGCGCCCGTGATGAACGACGACTTCTCCGAGGCGAGGAAGAGGATCGCGTTCGCCACGTCCTCGGGCGTTCCCAGGCGACCGATCGGATTCAGCTTCGCCTTCTCCTCCTTGACCGACGCGTCGTGGCCGATGGACGTGTCGGTCATGGGCGTGTCGATGATGCTCGGGCAGACGCAGTTGGCCCGGATGTTGTACTGCGCGTAGTCGACGGCGAGCGACTTCGTCAGCATCATGACGCCGCCCTTGGTGGCGTTGTACGCGGCGATGCCGGGCCAGGCCACCAGCCCGCTGACCGAGCAGACGTTCACGATGACCCCGCTGCGGGCCTCCACCATCGTGCGCAGCGCGTGCTTCGAGCACAGGAACATGCTCTTCAGGTTGGTGTCGACCAGCCTGTCCCACTCCTGCTCGGACATCTCGTGCAGGGGCGTGGATATCTCGATGCCGGCGTTGTTGACGAGGACGTCGACCGTGCCGTACGACTCGGCGGCGGCGGTGATGAGGTGCTTGCAGTCCGCCTCGCTGGTGAGGTCCGTCCTGATGAAGATCGCGTCGTGGCCGTCGCGCGTCAGGTCGGCCACCACGGCGGTGCCGGACTTCTCGTCGATGTCCGCGACGACGACCTTCGCGGCCTGCCGGGCGAATTCGATCGCGGTCTGCTTCCCGATGCCGGACGCGGCACCGGTGACCACGACCACAGTGTCCTTGAACACGGACTCGTCTCCTCCTGTACGTCCCGTACGTCGTGTACGTGCTGAACTTGCAACGCGGCCTATACGCAGGCCAGTTGCCCACCGTCGACCGAGATCTGCTGCCCGGTCAGGTACGAGGCCTGGTCGGACGCCAGGAAGCCGATGAGGGCGGCGACCTCCTCGGCGCTCCCGGGCCGGGCCATGGGGATGCCCCCCTGCAGCCGGTCCTCCGCCTCGTTCCGCGTGATTCCGCCGGCCCGGCTGATGTGCTCCACGGCCCGGTCGTAGCGCCGGGTCCGGATGGTCCCCGGGTGCACGCAGTTCACGGTCACGTTGTTCCCGGCGTACTGGCTGGCCAGATATTTGCTGGCGTTCGACACCGCCGCGTTGACCAGGCCCGAAAGGAACATGCCGGAGGCCGGTTCCTTTCCGATGTTCCCCACGATGTTGACGATCCGCCCGAATTCATTGCGGGCCATCACCGGAGCCACGGACTTGATGAGGTCCAGATACGGTACGAGTTTCCGCTCCATCGCGGCTGTCACGTCCCCGGGATCCATGCTGTCGAACGATCCGGGCGCCGGACCCGGGGCATTGTTGACCAGTACGTCGATCCTGCCGAATCGCCGATCGGCGGCGGCGACCAGGTCGGCACGGAAGGATCGCGAGGTGATGTCCCCCGGAACAACCAGCACGTCCTGCCCGCCGCCGGATTCCCGTGCGACGTCTTCGAGCGTGCTCCGGGTGCGCGCACTCAGAACCGTCGCGTACCCCTTGGCACGCAGATTCAGCGCCGTGGCCCGCCCGATTCCCTCGCTGGCCCCCAGGACCATGGCCACCCGCATCACGGGTTTTCCTGCTCCGTCTCCTGCTTGGGCACCCTGTGGTACCTCGGCGGGATGAATATGTTGAGGGAACGCGCCATGGCGGTGTGGGGATTCTCGGCGCTGTGCCCCTCCTGGCTCGCACAGAAGTAGGTACCGCCGAACCGGAGCTCGTGGCTGGTTTCCTCCACCGTCATGTCGTAGCGCCCTTCCAGGCAAATCCCGATCTGCTCGTGGGAATGCTTGTGATAAGGCATCTGACCGCCGCCGGGAATGTCGGCGACCATCAGCTCGATCCAGTCGGCGAGGAAGAACGTCACGTCCATCTTGACGAACTTCCGGGACTCCAGCGGTTCGAGGAAATAGCCGTCCGGCGCGGGGTAGTCCTCACCCGGCTTGCTGCGCGTGATCTCCAGCAGGACGGTTTCCTCCGCGGACGGGTTCACGGCCGAGAGCCCGACGTGCGGCGGGACGACGTAGACGTCGTGCTCCGGCCGCATCAGCTTCGTCACCCCCTCGACCGTCACGGAGAGCTCGCCGCGCACGACCATTCCCACCTGTGCTTCCGGGCGGGACCCGGTGATCGCCGCCACGCCGGGAGGGATGAAGGTGACGCGGACTTCCGTGTCGTCGCGGCGGTAGGACTCGTGGCGGACACCGTCGTGATGGAGCACGACGTCGGGCGCCGGGAAGTAGCGTCGTTCGTGCGTCTGTGTGGTCATCGGTCCGCCCTCCGCGAGAACACGGTCCACGTCATCGGGATCCGTGAGAACTTGTACACGAATTTGAGATTGTGCTGCCGCGCCGCCTGCTCGTTCGTGATGGCGATGTCGTAGCGCCCGTCGGCTACGTCGAGGGCGGCCTGGCTCGTCGAATTCGAGGTGTCCACCTGCACCACCTGGTCGAAGTGGTACTGCAACAGCGGTATAGGTGCCGGGTGGGACACGACGGTCTCCTTGAAGAGCATCTCCTCGCGGAATTCGAAGTCGGACCGCGTGGCCAGGCCGTACTCCGGGGTGTGCCCGCGGAATACGATCGCCGGCTCGAGCCGGGGATTCATGTAGAAGGCGTTGATCCGCTGATAGGCGTGGGCCACGAGGGCGAGATCGACCTGCCCTTCCGAGAGGTCCTCCATGCACCCTTCGTACGTGTCCTTGAGGACGATCCGAAGGGGACCCCGGTCGCGAAGAATGCGGGACATCGACTGCGCGATGTACTCACTACTGGTCCCTGTCGGCCCCAACGTCCCCAGCCTCAAGGACTTCTCCGGGTCGGCGGGTACGAGCGCGTCAAGCGCTCGCCATTCCATATCGGACAACTGCAGTATCTCCACGCTTTACTCCTCTCCGAGGCTGCCTACACGGATTCTCTGATCCTGGCATCGGCTCCATGGAATACGCGACGGTGGCGAATTCAGCGCGCCCTTTCTCCATGCCCGGGTGTTGATCTTGAGGAAATGAACATACAGGGGGCAATGCACGGCATCAAGATGCGCCAGAGGTTGTCCGAAAATGCCTCATTTCAGGTCTGGACCATCACTCGATGCACCCCGGCGGGAAAAGTTACGGCGCTGTTTCCAACCAATGAAGATGCACCCTGAATTCAATAGCCGCCCCGGCAAGGCACCCGCCGACGGCCCGGACGGCCGCGCTCCAGTCGGCCGCGAGGCGGAGTCGAGCGACCGTCCAGTCCCTGAGACGAACCGCGCCGCGAACCAATGCGCCGCCCCCGCCGCGGCATCACCGACGCCGCGGGCACAGAAGGGTTCAGTGTGTTTCGGTCGTTCGGCACCGACGGGGACGCCCGCCCGGACCACCCGCACCGCTCACGTGACGGCGCACGGGCTCACGTGACGGGAAGTCGGGGCCCACAGGCCGGCCGAGCAGAAGGGGCCGGCCCCGAAAGGTCCGGAAAAAGATGCAGGCCGTATCGGATGCTTCCGATACGGCCTGCGACCTGCGTATTCGCAAGTCGGGACGACAGGATTTGAACCTGCGACCCCTTGACCCCCAGTCAAGTGCGCTACCAAGCTGCGCCACGTCCCGATGCCCGCTGACCTGGGATTTCCCGAAGTCGAACGCGCAGGAGAACAATACCGCACTTCGGAGGGTGGTCGCGCGCACCTTTTCCGGAGCGGACCGGACGGTTGACCTCGAGTCGACTTGAGGTTGCACCGTGGGGGCATGACGCAGACAACGGCTGAGACGACGGCTGCCGCGTACGGCTACGAGGACCTGCCGCGGCTGATGGGCAGGATGACCGGGGCCGAGAAGCACGGGCCCGCCGCCACCTCCACGCTCGACGCGCTCTGGGTGCTGTACGACCGCGTACTGCGGGTGACGCCGGGCACGGCGGACGCGCCGGGGCGGGACCGGTTCCTGCTCTCGAAGGGCCACGGGCCGATGGCGTACTACGCCGTGCTCGCCGCGAAGGGGTTCTTCCCCGTGGAGTGGCTGGACGGGTTCGGCGGGTACGCGTCGCCGCTCGGGCACCACCCGGACCGGGTGCTGGTCCCCGGGGCCGAGATCGGCAGCGGGTCCCTCGGGCACGGGCTGCCGCTCGCCGTCGGGAGCGCACTGGGGCTGCTGGCCCGGGGGCTCACCGCACCGGCCGTCTGGGTGCTGATCGGAGACGCCGAGCTCGACGAGGGCAGCAACCACGAAGCCCTCGCCTACGCCGGAGCAGCCGGCCTGGACCGGCTGCACACCGTGGTGATCGACAACGACTCCACCACCCACGGCTGGCGGGGCGGGATCGCCTCCCGCTTCGAAGCGGCCGGCTGGTCGGCCGTGACGGTGGACGGGCGGGACCACGAGGCGCTGCACACGGCCTTCACCGCCGGCCGGCCGGGGCGCCCGCACGCGGTGGTCGCGCGCGTCGAGAAGAAGGCATGACGGGGTGACCGGGACACGGGAGGACGAAGAGAACGTGCAGAGCACAGACACCATGCGGGAACGATTCATCTCGGTGACCTCGCGACTGCTGGACGAGGACCCCCGGCTGGCGGTGGTCCTCGCCGAGATCAGCATGGACGGGTTCCGCCCGGCCCGGGCCGCCCATCCGGACCGGGTGGTGAACGTCGGCATCCGGGAGCAGCTGCTCATCGGCGTGGGCGGCGGACTCGCCCTGACGGGGCTGCGGCCGGTCATGCACACGTTCGCGAGCTTTCTCGTGGAGCGGCCGTTCGAACAGGTCAAGCTGGACTTCGGGCACCAGGGCACGGGCGGTGTGCTCGTCAGCGCGAGCGCGTCGTACGACTGGCCGGCGGGCGGGTACACGCACATGTCACCCGGTGATGTGACATTGCTCGGCACGCTCGACGGCTGGACCGTCCACGTCCCCGGCCACCCCGACGAGGCGGAGGCCCTGCTGCGGCACGCCTACGCCGCGGGCGACGACAAGGTGTACGTCCGGCTCTCCCAGCAGTCGAACACCGCCGCGCTCCCCGTGGACGGCGCGCGCTTCCTGACCGTGCGCGAAGGCGCCTCGGGCGTCGTGGTGGCCGTGGGCCCGATGCTCGACAACGTCCTCGCCGCCACCGAAGGCCTCGATGTGACCGTGCTGTACGCGAGCACCGTGCGCCCCTTCGACGACGCCGCCCTGCACACCGCCGCAGCCCGCAGCACCACCGACGTCGTCCTCGTCGAGCCCTACCTCGCGGGCACCTCCACCCAGGCGGCCGCCGACGCGCTGCTCGACGTGCCGCACCGGGTGCTGGGCCTGGGCGTGGGCAAGGCCGAGCTGCGCAAGTACGGCACCACCGACGACCACACCGCCGCCCACGGCCTGGACCCCGCCGGACTGCGCCGACGGATCGGCGCCTTCCTGCACCCCCGGCGCTAGGAGGTCGCCCCGAGCTCCGGATGGGCCTCGGCCAGCCGGCGCGGGGCGGCCTGCCGCCAGGAGTCGACGAGGATCGCGCGCAGCTCCCCCTCGTCCTCCAGGGCGGTGAGCCGGACCCGCAGCCAGGCGTAGTTGTCGTCGTGTCCCTCGCGCATGAAGAACTTGTCCGGCTCGGCGGCGATCAGCTCGGCCCGGTCCTCCTTGGGGCACTTCACGCCCACCGAGGCGTCGTCGTCCCCGAGCGCGGCGAAGATCCTCCCGCCGACCCGGAAGGTGGGCATGCCCCAGGACAGCTTCTCGCTGCTGTCCGGCAGGGACAGGGCGATCGTGCGGACATCCTCGGCGGTCGTGGCCATCCCCCGGCTCCCGTCGTCAGTCGTGCGCGTCGACAACGACCGTAGCCGCCGGGTCCGGCACCCGCCCGTCCTCCCGGCCGTGGATCACCGCCACCAGCTCCGCCGCCAGCGCCTTGATGGTCTCGAGCCCCTCCCGCCCCCAGCGGCGCGGTACGAGGTCCACCGCGCAGACCGTCCCCAGCACGAAGCCCTGCCGGTCGGTCAGCGGGGCACCGAGATACGACCGGACCCCGCTCTCGTCGACGACGGCGTTCGGCGCGAACCGCGCGAAGTCCCGTACGTCCTCCAGGACCAGCGCCCGCCGCCGCACCACCACGTACGGGCAGTACCCGTGGTCCCGCGCCACCACCCGCCCCGGGTACGCACCCGCCGGCGCGCCCGGCCGGTGGTGCAGCCCGGCGAAGAACTGCCGGTCCCGGTCGATGAAGTTGACGCCGGCGTACGGCGTGCCCGCCGTGTCCGCGATCCTCCGCGCGAACGCGTCGAACTCGGAGTCGGCCCGCTCCCCCAGGCCCAGCGCCCTCAGCCGCCCCGCCCGCGCCGGCGCCTCCCGGTCCACGGGAGTGAGCAGCAGGTGCCCGGTCGATTCGTAGTAGGTCATGGCCTTACCCCCAGATCGGATGCCGAAGCCGCCACCAGGAGGTGCTGCACCAGGGCCGCGAGGACCCGGGTGCCGGAGCCGGGGAGCCGGGCGTCGCACCGTACGACCGGTACCGATGCCGGCAGCCCCACCGCCTCCCTCACCTCCCCGGCGGAGTACCGGTGGCCGCCGTCGAATTCGTTGACGGCCACGACGAACGCGGTCCCCCGCCGCTCGAAGAAGTCCACGGCCGGGAAGCAGTCCTCCAGCCGCCGGGTGTCCGCGAGGACCACCGCCCCCAGCGCACCCGCGGACAGCTCCTCCCACAGGAACCAGAACCGCTCCTGGCCCGGCGTCCCGAAGAGGTACAGCACGTGCCCGGTGTCCAGGGTGAGGCGGCCGAAGTCCAGCGCGACCGTCGTCGCCGTCTTGCCCCCGGGCTCCTCCTCCGCACCGAGCCCGCTCAGCAGCTCCTCCGTGCTCAGCGGCTCGATCTCGCTCACCGCACCCACGAAGGTCGTCTTGCCCGCCCCGAACCCGCCCGCGACCAGGACCTTCAGCGTCACCGGCAGCCCGGCCGGGCCCTCACAGCCTTCGTCGCAGGCCATCGAGCACCGCCCGGAGCAGGGAGTGGTCGTCGTCCGCGTACCCCGGACCGCCGGGGAACCGCGGGGCGCGCGCCATTACCGCCCCGCAGTCCAGCAGATCGGACAGGAGGACCTTGGTCACGACCGCGGGCAGCCGCAGCTGCGCGGCGATCTCGGCGACCGACACGGATCCGGGCCCCCCGCACAGCTTGAGCGCGAGCGCGTGGTCGGGCCCCAGCGGCCCGTGCGGCCGCACACCGGTGGCGGTCATCAGCGACAGCAGGTCGAGCACCGCCGTCGGCCGGGTCCGGCCGCCGCTCGCCGTGTACGGCCGCATCAGCCGCCCCGCCGAGTCGTCCAGCCAGGGCATGTCGTGCGCGGCGAGGTACGCCCTCACCGCTCCCCCGCCGCTGCCTGCCGGGGCGGGGCGGCGAGGTACGGCCGTACGCTCTTGACCAGCATCGCCATCTCGTAGCCGAGCACCCCGGCGTCGGCGGCGCGGTCGGCGAGCACCGCCAGGCAGGTCCCGGAGCCGGCCGCGGAGACGAAGACGAGGGCCGAGTCCAGTTCGACCACCACCTGGCGCACCTCGGCCCCCTCCGCGAACCGGGCGCCCGCGCTGCGGCCGAGCGAGTAGAGCCCGCAGGCCAGGGCGGCCATGTGGTCGGCGCTGTCCGCGTCGAGTCCGTGCAGGCAGGTGACGAGTCCGTCCGCGGTGAGCAACACCGCACTGCGGGTGTAGGGAACGCGCTGGACCAGACCGCTCAACAGCCAGTCGAGGTCGGACAGCTGACTGGTCGGCACTTCGCTGGCCATGGGGGTTGTGCTCCTTGCCGTGGGTGTTCAGGTCTGCCGGTCGGAATCCGCCTGGGCGAATCCGCGCTGGAACGCCGCCATCAGCCCCGGGTCGTGCACGGGCTGCTCGGCGGGCCCGCCGCGCCGCGGGTCCGGGGGCTCCCGCAGCTGCGGTACGACGTGCTGCTGGGCACTGCGCCGCGGCAACGGCGGCCGTCCCGCGTCCACCGCCCCGGCAGGCCGCGGTACGGACAACCGGGCCGGGACAGCGGGCCTCGGCGGCGCCACCCGTACCGGCTCCAGCGGCGGCGCGGCCTCGGCGGCGTCTTCCTCCTCGGCCCCCAGCAGCTCCTGCGGGAGCACGAGCACGGCCAGCACACCGCCGTAGATGTTGGACTTCAGCTCGACCGCGATCCCGTGCCGCCGCGCCAGCGCCGCCACCACGAACAGCCCGATGCGGCCGTCCTGGAGCAGCCTGCGCACGCTGACCTGGTCGGGATCGCCGAGCAGGGCGTTCATCCGGTGCTGCTCCTCGGCGGGCATGCCGAGCCCGCGGTCCTCGACCTCGACCGCGATGCCGGCGGTGACGCGTTCGGCGCGCAGCATCACGTCCGTGTCGGGCGCGGAGAACACCGTGGCGTTCTCGACGAGTTCGGCGAGCAGGTGCACCACGTCCGCGACGGCGTGCCCCCGTACGGACCCGCCTGCCGGGGGCACCACCTTCACCCGGGTGTACTGCTCCACCTCGGCCACCGAGGAGCGCATCACCTCGCTGATGCCGATCGGCCGGGTCCACTGCCGCCGCGAGGCCGCGCCGCCGAGCACGGCGAGGTTCTCGGCGTGCCGCCGGATCCGCGTGGCCAGGTGGTCCACGTGGAAGAGCTCCCGGAGCAGGTCCGGGTCCTCGACCGTGTCCTCCAGCTCGTCGAGCAGCTGGATCTCCCGGTGCACGAGCGACTGGAGGCGGCGGGCGAGATTGACGAACACCTCGACCTTCTGGTCACTGTCGGACCGGGCCCCGGGCGCCGCGGTCCGCACGAGCGCGCCGTGGGCCTGCTCCCGGGCCTGCCGCAGCTCCTGCGCGAGCAGCTCGAACTCGTCGTCCCCGCCGGCTGCCGCCACGGGCCGCCGGGCGGGCGGCGCCTCACCGCGCTCCAGCCGCTCGGCGACGGACCTCAGCTCCTGCCGCCCGCGCACACTGGAACGCCGCAGCGCCTCGCAGCGCTCCTGTACGGTCCGTACCCCCCGCTCGGCCCCGAACAGGGCGGCGGCGAGCGCCGCACCGAAGAGCAGCCCGCACCCGGCGAGCACCGGCCACAACCGGGCACCGGCCCGCGCCCCGCCGAGCTGCAGGGTGAACGTGACGGCCGCGGCCCCGCTGAGCCCGGCGGCAAGGGTGGGCAGCAGGGCCGCCCGGACCAACTGGGCGCGGAGCCGGTGGCGGGGCCGCCGCCGGTCGGGACGCACGGCGGGTGCGCGGAGTGCGGACATCATCGTCCTCGGGACGTGGGGCGCGGGGACCGAGAGGTCCCCGCCGTAGATCACCGGATACCCACGCTAGACCGCATGTTCCCTCCCCCGACCCCGAGTTGCCCCTCCCTTCCCGCTCCAGAAGGACCTCTCGCACGACAGCCCGATATACCCGCCCCGGGTCGGTGGGGGGGCTACGCCCGCGCTCCGCGCGGGCCGGGATACCCACCCGCACCACCCGTGCGACCGAGTGGGCACGGCTGAGGTCCCCCAGTGGTCGGCCACCCACCGCCGCCGACTTCCCCGCCGTGCACCCGACCACCCTGCGACCTGACGACCGCCCCACCGAGCTCTACTCCCGACAAGCGCCCGCCGCCGGACAGCACGGCTGCCCGGCGACCGCCGGTGGCCTGCATGCCCGGCCACAGACAGCCCGGCCGCCGCCGAAACGAGAAGAGCGCGTAGCGATCGATGGCGGCCTATGCCCAACCACGACCGGTCCGGAGGCCGCCGAGTCGGCCGCGGCTGTGTAGCGATCTGCCGCGTGCCTTCCGCCCGGAGGGCGGCACCCCGCGCCCCAGGCCCGCTCCACGGGCCGAGGGGGAATGAGGATGGTCCCGTCCCCCCTGCCATCCCTCCCCCTCCGGGGGATGCTCGCAAGTCTGTGGACTTCCGGGACGGGACGGGCGGTCAAGGGTGGAGCGAAGCGGAATCGCGAAGCGACGCGACGACGAGGAACGAGGAGGAGCGCCCTTGACGGGCCGGCCCGGCACGGACGGACACTCAGACATGCGGGCATCCCCCGGAGAACCCCGCCACCCCGACCCACCGCAAACCCGCCCCCATCACCGACCAGCCGTCACGCCGACCGCAGCACACCTCGGCTCCGCCGAGTGCCGATGCGCCGCACCCGCCTCCGGAGACCGTCAGGAGCCAGCGCGGCACCGACCCCCGACTGGCCATCGTGCAGACTGCCGTACAAGCCCGACCGCCCGGGGGAAAAGGGCCGGCGCAGCGGAGCACCGGCACCCGCACCCGCACCCGCACCCGCACCGCCCCACCCCCACGCCGAGGGCCGCCCTACACCGACGGCGCGGGAGCCCGTTCGTCGTCCGGTCCCGTTACCGCGGAACCACGCTCCCCAGCGTCCTCAGCCGCACCCAAACCGGCTCCCAAGCCACCACCCGACCCAGCCGGCCCAGCCAACCCAGCCGACCCAGCCGACCCAGCCGACCCGACCGAACCACCCGCAGCCCCAGCCCCAGCCCCAGCCCCAGCCGCAACGCCACCGCCGGCCCCACCGCCGGCCCCCGCCCCCTCGGCCGCGAACGGCCGCCACCAGGGCGTCGACGGGGCATCCGCCGCGCCCGGTTCGAAGGGCTGGCCGGGGACCGGCAGGGCGATGGCCGCGCCCGCGCGCTCCGCCGCCTCGACCGTGCCCTCGCCCGGCTCCGACCACGGGTGCGGCGCGAGGTTGAACGTGCCCCAGTGGATCGGCAGCATCGTGCCGTGCACCCGGCCGCCCTGGAGGTCCAGGTGCGCCCGCATGCCCTCCTCGGGCGTCATGTGGATGTCGGGCCAGTACTCGCTGTACGCACCGATCTGGATCATCGTGGCATCAAAAGGCCCGTGCTCGGCACCGATGTCCTTGAAGCCGGGGAAGTACCCGGTGTCCCCGCTGTGGTAGATCCGGTGCTGGTCACCCGCCACCACCCACGACGCCCACAGCGTGTGCTGCTGGTTGCGCAGCCCCCGGCCGCAGAAGTGCCGGGCGGGCGTGGCCGTCAGCGACAGGCCGTTGATCTTCGTGGACTCGTTCCAGTCGAGCTCCCGGATCCGGTCCTCCGCAACGCCCCACCGCTCCAGGTGCGCGCCCACGCCCAGCGGTACGGCAAAAACGGTGTCCGTACCCGCCAGCGCCTTGATCGTCGGCAGATCCAGATGGTCGTAGTGGTCGTGCGAGATCACCACCACGTCCACGGCGCCCAGCGCCGCCAGCGGCACCGGCACGGCGTGCAGCCGCTTCGGCCCGGCGAACGGGAACGGAGAGCACCGCTCTCCCCACACCGGGTCGAAGAGGACCCGGCGGCCGTCGATCTCGGCGAGCACGCTGGAATGACCCATCCACGTCAGCCGCAGGCCGTCCGCCGGCGGCCGGGACAGGTCCTTCAGCGTGGTCGGGTGCACGGGAATGGGCGCCGCAGGCGCCCTGCGGGCCCGCTCTTCCTTGCGGAAGTAGATCTTCGCGAACTCCAGCATCGAACCGGACGGCCGCTGGCGGGCCCCGACCGGGTTCTGGAACACGCCGTCGGCGAAGTTCGGCGAGCGGCGGATCCGCTCCATCCGCGCACCGGCCGGGTCGGCACCGAACGCCTCCGGGCGCAGCGCACGGAGTTCGGAGCGGAGAGTTCGAGAGCCGGTCAAAGCGCCTCCTGAGGCGGTCGGACGATGAGCGGGCGGCATCGACACCGGGGCGCGTGCAACCCCTCACACAGCACGATAGGCACGATAGGCACGCTGCCACCCAGCGGAAGCATTGCTTCCTGCCCATCCCAACGCGTGTCCGCCCCGAAGGATTCCTTCGCCCCCTACAGCGGCAGTCGGCCCCTACAGCGGCAGCCGGCCCTACAGCGGCAGCAGGTCCGGCCGCTTCGCCTCGACGTGATCACCCGAGGACTCCCCGCGCAGTCGGCGCCCGATCCACGGCACCAGGTACTCCCGCGCCCACTGGATGTTGTCGCGGGTGACCTCGGCCGACCCGCGCGGCTCCTGCGGCGGCCACGGCTGGTCCGGGTCGGCCGGCACCTCCATGCCGAGCACTTGCGCGGCCCGCAGGGCGACCCGGGTGTGGCCTTCCGGGGACAGGTGGAGGCGGTCGTCGTCCCAAGCGCGCCGGTCCTGGACGGACTTGAGCGACCACAGGTCGAGCACCGGGCAGTCGTAGCGGTCGGCGATGGCCCGCACGTGTGCGGAGTAGGTGGCCACCTTGCCGCGCAGGTGGCGCAGCACGGGCACGCCCCGGGTGTCGAAGCCGGTGGTGATCATCACGGTGCCCACCGCGCCGGTGAGGTCGGCCACGGCCGCCTCGAACCGCTCGGCGACGTCGTCGGGGTCGCTGCCCGGCCGGATGATGTCGTTGCCGCCGGCACAGAAGGTGACGAGCTCGGGCGCGAGCGCCTTGGCCCGGGGCACCTGCTCCGCCACGATCTGGTCGAGGAGCCGGCCGCGCACGGCGAGGTTCGCGTACCGGAAGTCGTGCTCGTCCCTGCGGTCGGCGAGCAGCACCGCGAGCCGGTCCGCCCAGCCCACGAAGGTCCCGTCGGGACCCGGGTC
The DNA here is from genome assembly GCF_055602345.1 of Streptomyces sp. NPDC037401. Classification (NCBI taxonomy): domain Bacteria; kingdom Bacillati; phylum Actinomycetota; class Actinomycetes; order Kitasatosporales; family Streptomycetaceae; genus Streptomyces; species Streptomyces sp. NPDC037401. Next base: position 136,652 of record NZ_JBVJWO010000001.1, on the reverse strand, counting down.
GCCGACGCCTTCGGTGAAGCTGTCGCCGATGGCCGCGTACGAACCGACCGGTGCCGCGGACGTGCGGGATGCGCAAGGTGCCTGGAACGCACCATCGGATGCCATGAGAGTTGTATCGCCTGCCACGGGACCACATCCTTCACCGAAGGATGTGACCTACGCGACCGTAGGCAAGGGTTGACGCAGGGTGATCTATACCACCCGGTCAGTTTCGGCCAACCAGGAATACGGCCCCCGCACGGCCGATGGCCGGAACCCCACTCGGGTTCCGGCCATCGGCCGTACGACGCTCATACCGGTCAGATGGTCACGCCGTGCGAGCGCAGGTAGGCGAGCGGGTCGATGTCCTGGCCGTACGACGGGCCGGTACGGATCTCGAAGTGGAGGTGCGGGCCGGTCGAGTTGCCGGTGGAACCCGACAGGCCGATCGACTCGCCGGCCGCGACGCTCTGGCCCGCGGAGACGCTCAGCGAAGAGAGGTGGGCGTACTGCGAGTAGCGGCCGTCCGCGTGGCGGATGATGACCTCGTTGCCGTACGCACCGGCCCAGCCGGCCGAGACCACGGTGCCCGCGCCGACCGCCTTGATGCTGGTGCCGGAGCCGACGGAGAAGTCGACACCCGTGTGGTAGCCGCTGGACCACATGGCGCCGCCCAGGCGGTACGAGGTGGAGACGGAGGCGTTGACCGGGGCCACGAAGCCGGCACCGGACACGGCCTCCGAGGAGCCCTGCGCCCCGTCCGAGGAGGAACCGACGGCGGCGGACCGTTCGGCGGACCGCGCCGCGCGCGGCGCCGGGGCGGTGTCGCCGTTCGAATCGACCTTGGACTCGGCCTTCGACTCGCGCTTCGACTCGCCCTTCGACCAGCCCTCGCGCTTCGACTCGCCCCTGTCCTTGGCCTTGGCCTTGGCTTCGCGCTTGACCTCGGGCTTGGCCTCCGCGCGGGCACCGGCCTTCGCCTTGCCGCCCAGGGTCAGCTCCAGGCCCGGGTGGATCAGGGACGGGTCCGAGCCGACCGCCTCCCGGTTGTCCGCGTACAGACGCTCCCAGCCACCGTCGAGGTCCTGCTCGGCGGCGATCTTGGAGAGGTAGTCGCCGGCGACGACGGTGTACGTCGCCGGGGCGGCCTTGGCCGCGACCGAAGCCGCGCCGAGCACGTGCCCCTGCGCCTGAACGAATGCCTGAGCCTGCGCCCGGACCTGCGCCTGCGCCGCAGTCGGCGCGGCCGCCTTCTCGGCGGCGTGGGCGCCGGTGGCACCGATGAGCGGCAGCGCGAGCGCGGCCCCACCGGTCCCCGCGGCGACGAAGCCGCGCGTTATCGGGCTGCTCTTCGGGCGGCGGTGCTTACCCTTTCCGGGCATGGCGAATTCCTCTCCGTCGCCTGCGAGGTGAGCTGTCGGGTTCGGACTGGAGATGTCCGGCCGTACGAGGAGTACTCGTAGGGCTTCACCCCAAGCCGTTCCGGATCTTTCTCCGGTACGGCGGCTTACCTGGTTCCCCCGCTCCTGCCGCACGTATTGGTCGGATGCGGTTTCCGGGCGGCGGCAGGACTCGGCGTTCCACCCGGCTCGGCGGTGACCGTAATCGAGTTCGGCCGAACGGAACAAGCCGTGAATTCACCAAAAGAATCCGCGAGCTGAATGATCGCCGGAATTCCGGTCACTGTCCGTCCATTGCAGCCGTGTAACAGCCGCCCCTACAAGGCAATTCACGTTCGGACCGCCGACACTCACGGTCACCGTATGATCCTGCTCACGGGCCGGGTGCACATCTGCCCCATCCCTGCGGTAACTTGACGCCAAGTAGTGCAATTCGGACACATCGGGAGCTCACGTGACCCTCCGCATACCGCACACCCCGCCGCTGGAGCCGGAGCTCGCCGGAGTGCGCAACTTCCGTGACGTAGGCGGCCTTCCGGCCATGGACGGACGTCGGGTGCGTTCGGGGCATCTCTTCCGAAGCGGACATCTCGCCCATGCCACCGATACGGATACCGAGTACCTCAACTCGCTCGGACTGCACACCGTCTTCGACTTCCGCAACGCCGCCGACCATGCGGTGGAGGGTCCGGACGTCGAGCTCGTCGGCGTCCGGAACGTCAACATCCCGCTCTCCGACCCCGCCGACGGCAGCGAGTTCTGGAACATGGTCCGCGACGGCAACCTCGAACAGCTCCACGGAATCCTCGGCGACGGAAAGGCCGCGGCCCGTATGTCCGCTTCGTACCGCAAGATGATCAAGGAGCGGACGGCGGAGCACAGCCGGGTGGTCCACGCGATCGCGGACGACAGCGTCCCGGTGCTGATGCACTGCGCGGCCGGGAAGGACCGGGCCGGCCTCTCCGTCGCCGTGACCCTGCTCGCGCTCGGCGTGGGGCGCGAGGCGATCACCGCGGACTACCTGGAGTCGAACGCCCCCCACCGCCGCTACCGGATCAGGCGCAGCGGCACGCCCGACGCGCCGCCCTCCCCCGAGGTGACGGCCCTGCTCAGCCCGCTCTTCGAAGCGCGCGCCGCCTATCTGGACGCGGCGTTCGAGGCCATCGAGGAGAGGTGGGGCGGCGTGGAGCCGTACCTGTCGGACGGCCTCGGGCTCACGCCCGCGACCCTGGAGCGGCTGCGCACCCGGCTGCTCGCGTAACCCTCATCACCCACGGGGTACGGGGCCGGGCCCCGTACCCCGTACCGACCTTCCGGGTACTGCCGGACCGGTTCACGGCCTCACCGGTCCACGGCCTCACCCGTCCACGGGCATCACCGGTTCGCGACCGCCTGCTTCACCAGCGTCTTGCCGAAGTCCCACATCAGCCCGCCGCCCGCGTGCGCCTCGTCCATGACCTCGCGGAACGCCGTGACGAAGCGGTCCACGTCCTTTTCGTCGACGACCAGCGGCGGAATCAGCTTGATGACCTCCATGTGGTCCCCGGACACCTGGGTCAGGATCCGGTGCTTCTGCAGCAGCGGCACGACGACCATCTGCGCGAACAGGCCCTTCCGGGCCGCCTGGAGCATCGTCCACCGGCTCCGCAGCCCGAGCGACGACGGCCGCCCGAACTCGATCCCGATCATGAGCCCGCGCCCGCGCACCTCGTGCAGCAGCTCGTACTCGTCCACCAGCGCGGCCAGCCGCCCCCTCAGCAGGTCGCCCGTCGCACGGGCCCGCGCCACGGTCTCCTCGTCCTCCATCACGGACAGCACCGCCAGCCCGGCGGCCATCGCCTGCGCGTTCGCCCCGAAGCTCGCCGAGTGCACCAGCACCCGGTCCATCGACGAGTACACCTTCTTGAAGATCCAGTCCTTGCCCAGGGTGGCACCGACCGGCACGTAGCCGCCCGACAGCGCCTTGGCCACGCAGACCAGGTCCGGCTCCACGCCCGCTTCGTGCTGGTACGCGTAGAAGTCACCGGTCCGCCCGAGACCGGTCTGCACCTCGTCGGCGATCAGCAGCGCCTTGTGGCGGTGCAGCAGCTCCTGCGCCGCCCGCAGGTATCCGGGCGGAGCCTCGTGCACGCCCTTGCCCTGGACCGGTTCGACGATCAGGGCCGCCACGTCCCCGCGCCCGAGTTCGCGTTCCAGCGCGGCGACGTCGCCCAGCGGGACCGCGGTGTCCGGCAGCAGCGGGGCGAATCCGTCCCGGAAGCCGCTCTCGCCGTTGACCGAGAGGGAGCCCGTCGTCAGGCCGTGGAAGGCGTGGGTGCAGTAGAGGACCCTCGGCCGGCCGGTCGCGTACCGGGCGAACTTCAGCGCGGTCTCGACGGCTTCGGTCCCGCTGTTCCCGAAGAACACCCGGTCCAGGTGCGGACTGTGGGCCAGCAGCCGTTCGGCGAGCAGGCCGGGCAGCGGCTGGCAGTCGAAGCGGGTCAGGTCCGCGAGGGAGGCGTCCAGCACGTCGTGGAGCGCCTTGCGCACCACCGGGTGGTGCCGGCCGAGGCCCATCACCCCGAATCCGGCGAGCATGTCGAGGTAGTCGTTGCCCTCGTCGTCCCAGAAGTGCGCGCCTTCGGCCCGTACGTAGACCTTGTCGAAGCCGATGGTGTGCAGCATGCGCGGCAGCTGGTGGTTGAGGTACCGGGAGTGCAGCTCGTACCGCTCCCCGCCGCGCTCGGCGAGCAGCCTCCCGAGGTCGAACCCGCCGGAAGCGGCCGATGCGGATCCGGCTGCGGCTGCGGCTGCGTCGGTCATGCGCTCTTCTCCTCGTCTCCTGTGTTTCGCAGTTCGGCGTTCATCCCCGGCCCCGCCCGCCCCACCTGCGGTGGGTGCCCCGTCCGCTCGGCCCCCGCCAGGGCCTCGCTGATCCGCCCCGCGATCTCCACCGGCGTCAGGCCGATGTCCGCGAGCACCTCGGAGCGTTTGCCGTGGGCGAGGAAGCTCTCGGGGATCCCGTACGTCCGCAGCGGTACGTCGGCCCCGGCGTCCCGCAGCGCCTGGCCCACCGCCCAGCCGACCCCGCCGCTGCGGCTGTTGTCCTCGACGACGGCGACGAGCCGGAAGCCGCGCGCGAGCGGCGCGAGGGCCTCGTCCACGGGCTTGACCCAGCGCGGATCGACCACCGTGCAGCCGATGCCCCGCTCGGTGAGCAGGGCGGCCGTGCCGAGGCAGACCGGCGCGAGCGCTCCGGCCGAGACCAGCAGCACGTCCTGCGGTCCGGGGGTGCGGTGCAGTACGTCCATCCCGCCGATCCGGCCGACGGTCGGGACCGGCTCGCCCGCCGCCTCCTTGGGGAAGCGCAGCACCGTCGGCGCGTCCCGTACGCCGAGCGCCTCGCGCAGCTGGGCCCGCAGCTGGCCGGCGTCGCGCGGGGCGGCGATCCGCAGGCCGGGGACCACCTGGAGCAGGGACATGTCCCACATGCCGTTGTGCGAGGCGCCGTCCACGCCGGTGATCCCGGCCCGGTCGAGGACGAAGGTGACCCCGCACCCGTGCAGGGCGACGTCCATCAGGACCTGGTCGAACGCACGGTTGAGGAAGGTGGAGTAGACGGCGACGACGGGGTGCAGCCCGCCGGCGGCCAGGCCGGCCGCCGAGGTGACGGCGTGCTGTTCGGCGATGCCCACGTCCCACACCCGCTCCGGGAAGCGCGCGGCGAACTCCGTGAACCCGACGGGGTGGAGCATGGCCGCGGTGATCGCGACCACGTCCGGGCGCTCCGCCCCGATCCGGGCCAGTTCCGCGCCGAACACCTCGGTCCACGAGGGGCCGGACGGCGGGGAGAGCGGTTCCCCGGTGTACGGGTCGATCGTGCCGACCGTGTGGAAGCGGTCGGCCTCGTGGGCGAGCGCGGGCGGGCAGCCGCGGCCCTTCTGGGTGATGCAGTGCACGAGGACGGGGCCGCGGAACCGCGCGGCCCGGCGCAGTGCGCTCTCCACCGCCCCGATGTCGTGCCCGTCGACCGGCCCGAGGTACTTCAGGCCCAGGTCCTCGAACATGCCCTGGGGTGCGAAGGTGTCCTTGAAGCCCTTCTTCGCCCCGTGCAGGCTCCCGTAGAGCGGCTTCCCGACCACCGGTGTGCGCTCCAGCACCTCCTTGCCGCGGGCGAGGAAGCGCTCGTAGCCGTCGGTGGTGCGCAGGGTCGCCAGGTGGTCGGCGAGACCGCCGACCGTGGGTCCGTAGGAGCGTTCGTTGTCGTTGACGACGATGACGAGCGGGCGGTCCTTGGCGGCGGCGATGTTGTTGAGCGCCTCCCAGGCCATCCCGCCGGTCAGCGCGCCGTCTCCCGTCACGGCGACGACGTGGCCGGTGCCGCCCCGCAGGTCGCGGGCCTTGGCCAGGCCGTCCGCCCAGCCGAGCACGGTGGACGCGTGGGAGTTCTCGATCACGTCGTGCTCGGATTCGGATCGCGAAGGGTATCCGGAAAGACCTCCCTTCCCGCGCAGTTTGGAGAAATCCTGCCGGCCGGTCAGGATTTTGTGCACATAACTCTGATGTCCGGTGTCCCAGAGAATTCGGTCCACCGGGGAGTCGAAGACCCGGTGCAGGGCGATGGTCAGTTCCACGACGCCGAGATTGGGTCCCAGGTGCCCTCCGGTTCGGGCGACCGCGTGGATCAGGAATTCCCTGATCTCCCCGGCGAGTTCATCGAGACGCTCCCCGGGAACCGCTTTCAGATCACGCGGTCCCCGGATGCCTTCCAGGATCGGCATGCCGGTCCCCCTCGTTGGCGCTGTTGTGCCGGTCGGCTGGGGTCAGCCGCGGTTTCCCGAGACCGTCTCGCGGGCTGCCCGGATGGACTCCTTGAGCGATCCCATGGTGGCGAGGACGGCGGTGGGCTCGTATCCGCAGTGCGCCATGCAGTTGGCGCAGCGCGGGTCCTTGCCGCGGCCGTACTTGCTCCAGTCGGTGTCCTCGATGAGCTCGCGGTAGGTCGGCACGTAGCCGTCGCTCATCAGGTAGCAGGGGCGCTGCCAGCCGAACAGGGAGTAGTTGGGGATCGCCCACGCGGTGCACGGGAAGTCCGCCTTGCCCTCCAGGAAGTCCAGGAAGAGCGGGGAGTGGTTGAGCCGCCAGCGGCGGCGGTTGCCGCCCGCGAAGGCCTTCCTGAAGAGGTCTCGGGTCTGCTCGACGCCGAGGAAGTGCTCCTGGTCGGGCGCCTTCTCGTAGGCGTACGCGGGCGAGATCATCATCTCGTCGACCTGGAGGTCGTCGTTGAGGTAGTTCAGGACCTCGATGATGGTCTGCGGGGTGTCGGTGTTGAAGAACGTCGAGTTGGTGGTGACGCGGAAGCCGCGCCGCTTGGCCTCCTTGATGGCCTCCACGGCCTCGTCGAAGACGCCTTCCTTGGCGACGGACTCGTCGTGCCGCTCGCGCAGTCCGTCGATGTGCACGGCGAAGGCGAAGTACGGGGAGGGGGTGAAGTCCTCGATCTTCTTGCGCAGGAGCATGGCGTTGGTGCAGAGGAAGACGTACTTCCGGCGGGCCACGAGCTGGCGGACGATCTCGTGGATCTGCGGGTGCATCAGCGGCTCGCCGCCCGCGATGGACACCATGGGCGCCCCGGACTCCAGGACGGCGCCGACGGCCTGGGCCACCGGCATGCGCTGCTTCAGCACGCCCGCCGGATGCTGGATCTTCCCGCAGCCCTCGCATTTCAGGTTGCAGGCGAAGAGCGGTTCCAGCTCGACGATCAGCGGGAACTTCTCACGCTTGCGGAGCTTCTGTTCGAAGAGATAGGTCCCGACCCTGATGGACTGTCGCAGCGGCATGGCCATCTGGCTCACCTCCTGGGGAGCAGCAAAGAACGGTGCCAGTCGAAGAAAGCAGGTAGGACGGCACGAAGGACGCGGAAGGCCGATATTCCACCGCGTACCGTGCCGATTCGGACGAGCTCATGCTCCGGAGCGTCCACGATCACCCGGACGGCCGCAACCGGACGCCCGCCCGCCCCGGCGGCGGCGGTCCACAGCGTGGCCGCCGACTCCATGTCCACGGCGACGGCCCCGGTCTCGCGCAGCTGCGCGCGCTCGGGTCCGCGCACCACGTGATCGGATCCGATCAGCGGGCCGACGTGGATGGTACGGCCCGGTACCGCGCGGGCCAGGGCCTGCGCGAGCAGGCCGGTTCCGGTGCAGGGGGTGGTGCCCCGGGGGTCCAGGGTCTCCTGCGCGACGACCAGGTCGCCGGGGTGCATGCCGGGGACGAGTCCGGCACAGAAGCCGGTGGCGAGCACGGCCGCGTCGTGCATCCGGGGCTCGCCGAGGGACCGGGTCACGGCCCGCTCGGCGGCCCTGGGGCCCATGCCGGTGCGCAGTACGGTCAGCCCGGCGGGCGTGTCGGGGCCGCCGCGGCCGGGGTGGCGGCCGCTGCGCAGGGCGAGCTGTTCGATGCCGAGGGCGCAGGCGATCAGCAGCGGCGGGGGGCCGTCCCGGCCCGTGTCCATCAGTGCGCTCCGCCCGCGGCCGGCCCGCCCGCGAACGGCTCGCCGTACACGTAGCGGCCGAGCGCGGTCAGCGGGAAGACCTGCCGGTAGAGGTGGTAGTTGATCGAGAAGTCCCAGGGGAAGCCGGTGCCGGTGAAGTGCGGCTCGTCCCAGGAGCCGTCCTCTCGCTGGGTCTGCGTGAGGTGGGCGATGCCCCGCTCGACGGCCTTGCCGTCGCGTTCGCCGGCCGCGAGGAGGGCCAGGAGTGCCCAGGCGGTCTGGGAGGCCGTGGACGCGCCGCGGCCGGCCCAGGCGGGGTCGTGGTAGGAGCGCTGGTCCTCGCCCCAGCCCCCGTCGTCGTTCTGTACGGACTCCAGCCAGGTCACGGCCCGCCGGACGGCGGGGTGCCCGGGGGCGATCCCGGCGGCGACGAGCGCGGGCACCACCGACCCGGTTCCATATACGTAGTTGGTGCCCCAGCGGCCGAACCAGGCGCCGCCCGGCTCCTGTTCGGCGAGCAGCCAGTCGACGCCGCGCCGGGTGCGCGGGTCGGCGGCCCGGCCCTCGACGGCGAGCATCTCCACGACGTGCGCGGTGACGTCGGCGGAGGGCGGGTCGACGACCTCGCCGAAGTCGCAGAACGGCAGCCGGTTGGGGAGCGGGCTGGTGTTGTCGGCGTCGAAGGCCCCCCATGCGCCGTTGCGGGACTGCATGCCGAGGGTCCAGGAGACGCCGCGCGCGATGGCGGCCTCCATCCGCGGCCGGTCGGGATGCCTGATCCGGCGCAGGGCGAGCAGCACCTCGGCGGTGTCGTCGATGTCGGGGTAGTTGTCGTTGTGGAATTCGAAGGCCCAGCCGCCGGGCGCGAGCCCGGGCCGGCGCACCGTCCAGTCGCCGGGCCGGTCGATCTCCTCCGCGAGCATCCACTCGGCCGCTTTGACCAGGGCCGGGTGGTCCGGCCGCACTCCCGCGTCGGCCAGGGCGATGGCGGCGAGGCAGGTGTCCCACACCGGTGACTGGCACGCCTCGATCATCCGGGATCCGTCCTCGCGCCAGACAGCGAACCGGTCCAGGGAGGCCAGTCCGGCCTGCATCACGGGATGGCCGAGGTCGTAGCCGAGGAGGTGGAGGGCGATCAGGGAGTACACGGCGGGTGGCTGGATCCCGCCCCAGCAGCCGTCGTTCTCCTGGCGCTCGACGATCCAGCGGGCGGCCGTGTTCATCGCGAGCCGGCGCAGGGCCCGCGGTGCGAGCCGGTGGTAGACGTGCATGACCCGGTCGAGGCGCTGGAAGACGCCGTCCCAGGTCAGCGCGGAGGCCATCGGCTTGCGGGGGTTGGGGCGGCGGGCGTCGGTGTGCAGTTCGTCGAGGACGAAGGGCGCCGGGCGGACCGGGCGCTTCGCGGAGACGACGGTCAGCGGCACGATGGTCTGCCGGGCCCAGCAGCCGAAGTCGTAGATGTTCAGCGGTACCCAGGAGGGCAGGAAGATGAGCTCGGGCGGGAGTTCGGGCAGGTCCTCCCAGCGCCACCAGCCGAAGAGGGCCAGCCAGATCCGGGTGAAGACGCGGGCCTGCGCGATGCCGCCGTTGGCCCGGACCCAGGCGGACGCGCGGGCCATGTGCGGGGCGTCGGCCGGGTCTCCCGCGAGCCGCAGGGCGACGTACGCCTCGATGGTGGCGGACAGTTCGGGCGGCCCGTCGTGGAAGGTGGCCCAGGTGCCGTCCTCGCGCTGCCGGCCCCGGATGTGGAGGGCGGCGGCCCGGGTGGTGGCCTCGTCCCTGATCCCGAGGAACTGGCGGAGCAGCAGGTCCTCGGCGTCCATGGTGACGTTGGTTTCGAGGTCGCCCTTCCACCAGCCCGCCTCGTCCTGGCGCTCGAGCAGCTGGCGGACGGCCCGCGCGGCGGCTTGGGCGGCGGCCCGCTCCAGGGGACCGGCCTGGCCGGCACCGGCAGTGACCGCTCCGGCCGTGTCCGCGCCGGTGCCGGTACGGGCACACGCACTCGCACCGGCACTCGCACGCGCACCGGCCGCATCCGCCGTACCCGTACCGGCCGTTGCCGTGCCGGGCGGGCCGGGTGCGGCGCCGTCCACGCCGGCCGCGGCCCGCTCCCGCGCCGCACCCGGCCCGGAGCCGGGCGGCGGCGCACTCTCGGCCGCTTCGGCGCCGGGCGCAGTCCCCGCGCTTCCGTCGGTCGTCGCTGTCATTGCTTCCCCTTCCTGCAGTGTCCTCTGCTGTGCTGGGGACTGACGTCGGCCGGTGCTCAAGAGCAGTGGGCGCCGGCCGGCGACGTCTCGCGAGTCATCTCCAGACGGTGATCATCTCTTGCGGACCACCACAAAGTCGGCAAGCGCGACGAGCTGGTCGCGAACGCGCTGCGGCATGTCGACGTCGTCGAGCGCCCTGACGGCGATGGCGTGCTGGCGGCGGGCCTCCTCGGCGGTCCAGTCACGGCCGCCGGCCTCTTCGATCAGGGCGGCGCGGGCCGCGAACTCCTCCTCGGAGAAGCTGTCGAAGTCCGCGCTCTTGGCGTCGGCGGCCAGGAGCCGGCCGAGCTGCTCGGAGGCGGGTCCGCCCGCGGCGAGCGCGGCGACCACCGGCAGGGACTTCTTGCGCTGGCGCAGGTCGCTCCAGGTCTGCTTGCCCGTGGCCTCGGGGTCGCCCCAGATGCCGAGGAGGTCGTCGATCGCCTGGAAGGCGAGGCCGAGGTGGTAGCCGTACTCCTCCAGCTTGTCGGCCGTGCGGTCGTCGGCACCGCCCAGCACCGCGCCGATGGACACGGCGCAGGCCAGCAGGGCGCCGGTCTTGTTGCCCTCCATCTCCAGGCACTCCTCGACGCTGACGCGCTCGCGGTGCTCGTACGAGATGTCCTGGGCCTGGCCGTCGATGAGCTTGCGGGTCGCGGTGGTCAGCCGGCGGGTGGCGCGGCCGGCCTCGACGGTGCCGAGCTCCAGCAGGAGTTCGTTGGCCAGCGCGAAGAGCGCGTCGCCGACGAGGATCGCCTGGGCCGGGCCGTGCACCTTCCAGACGGTGTCGCGGTGGCGGCGCTGCTCGTCTCCGTCCATCAGGTCGTCGTGCAGCAGGGAGAAGTTGTGGACCAGTTCCACGGCGACCGCACCGGGGATGCCGGTCTCGGCCGGGGCGCCCGCGGCCTCGGCGGAGAGCAGGGCGAGCGCGGGGCGCACGGCCTTGCCGCCGTCGCCGGAGGAGGGGTTGCCCTCGGCGTCGATCCAGCCGAAGTGGTAGGCGGCGACGGTGTCCATGGGCGGGGCGAGCCGGTCGACCGCCGCCCGGAGCACGGGAGCGGACAGCGCGCGACCGCGCTCCAGGAGGGCGAGCGTGTCCGCCTTCTCGGCGCCCGCGGCGCCGGTTGCGGTCCCCGCGTTGTCGACAGCCGGGTTCCCCGGGTTCACTGGCTCTCCTCTTGTTGCTGTACGTACCGTCGTGCCAGACGTGCTGATCGTCATGCCGTCTCCTGCCGGGGGTGCTCCCGGCGTTGCCAGGGGGCTGGTGTGTGCGGGGGGCGGCCGAGTGCGGCGAGCGCGGCGTGCGCCGCGGTCGTTCCGCTGCGGACGGCGCCCTCCATCGTCGCGGGCCAGCCGGTGGCGGTCCACGCCCCGGCCAGGTAGAGGCCGGGCGCGTGGGTCCGGGCCGCCGGGCGCAGCCGCCCCACGCCGGGGGTGGGGGCGAACGTCGCTGTCCGCTCCCGGGTGACGAAGAAGTCGCGGACCTTCGCGCCGCGCGCGGCCGGCAGCAGCCGTTCCAGTTCGGGCAGGTACTTGGCCCGCAGGACGGAGACGGGCTCGTCGATGTCGTCCTGCGCGGCCGACTGGGAGAGCGCGAGGTACTGGCCGCCGTCGGTGAGCCCGGAGGTGTCGGTGCGGTCGAAGACCCACTGGACCGGGGAGCCGAGGGCCGCGAAGAAGGGCTGCCTGAGGACCTTGCGGTCGTAGACCACGTGCACGTTGAGGATCGGCGCGGTGCCGATGTCGAGGAGCTTGTCCGGGTCGTCGAGCGCACCGTGCGGGAGCAGTGCGTGCGCCTCGCGCTGCGCTACGGCGAGCACGACGGTGTCCGCGGCGAGGCTTTCGGCCCCGCGCGGGGTCTCGGCGGCGATCTGCCAGCCGCCCTCGGGGGTGCGGGTGAGCCCGGTGACGCGGGCCCGGGTCTCGGTGCGGACGCCGGCGGCGTCGAGGGCCTTGCGGGCGAGCGTGTCGTGGAGGTCGCCGAGGGGTACGTGCGCCCAGCCGATGTCGGCGGCGCCGGGCTCGGAGAGCAGGCCGGTCTTGAAGACCATCGCGGCCAGGCCCAGGGAGGACTGTTCGGCGGTGGCGTTGAGGGTGGCGATGCCGACGAGGTCCCACAGGGCCTCGACGGTGCGGCGGGACTGGCCGTACCGGCCGAGCCAGGTCGCGAAGTCCAGCCCGTCCAGGGCCGGGTCGGCCGGGTCCAGGCGGCGCAGGGCGAGCGCGGCGCGCCCGACCGCGGCGCGCTCGGCGAGCGAGAGGTGCGGGTAGCGGGCGAGCGACGAGGCCAGGTGCAGGGGTACGGGCAGGGCGGTGCGGCGCAGCCTGCCTAGCCGTGGCCCCTTGGGGTGGGCCACGTCGAGGACGGGCACGTCGAGCCGGTCCTGGACCGGGGCGAGGGCGGCTCCGCCGATGCGGTCGAGGAACCACCGGTAGGCCGTGCAGCAGCGCAGGTAGACGTGCTGGCCGTTGTCCACGGTCAGGTCGCCGCGCTTGAACGAGAACGCGAGGCCGCCCAGGCGGGGCCGGCCTTCGAGCAGTGTCACCGACAGGCCGGCGTCGGCCAGTTCGAGTGCCGTGGTGACTCCGGCCAGGCCGCCGCCGACGACCACCGCGTGGTTCGCGGTCATACGACCTCCTGGGAGACCGGGCCCGTCCGCTCGGGTCGTGCGGCCGTTGCCTTCAGGGACGCGCGCGCCGTCTCCGGGGTTGCGTCCCGGTTCCGGCCTTTCGCCTGTTCTGCCAGCGTTCCGCTGTTGTGTCTCATCAGACCCGCCTCCTGCCCGCCTGGCGCGAGATGGTCCGCGCGTCGAGCCCGGACAGGCCACGCACGGCGACGTACGCCTTCTCCCGCACGGGCAGCGAGACCCGACCGCGCAGGACCGCCTCCGGCTCGCGTTCGATGCGGTCGAGCAGGCGGCGGTAGATCCCGGCCATCGCGGCCACGCATGCGCCGCTGCGCCGGTCCAGCATCGGCAGCAGCCGGTACCCTTCGGCGAACAGGGCCCGGGCGCGCCGTACTTCGTGGTGGACGAGCCCCGCGAAGTCCGAGCCGGCCGGGGTCCGTCCGGTGCCGGAGTCCCCGAGCCAGTTCGCGGAGCAGCCGAACTTGGCGAGGTCTTCGGCGGGGAGATAGGTCCGGCCGTTGCCCGCATCTTCCCTGACGTCCCTGAGGATGTTGGTCAGTTGGAGCGCGAGACCGAGCGTGTCGGCGTACTCGGGGGCGCGCGCGGCGTCTTGCGCGCCGGGTGCGGTGCCGAACACGCCGAGGGAGAGGCGTCCGATGGCGCCCGCGACACACCGGCAGTAGACCTTCAGGTCGTCCCAGGTTTCGTACGTCTCGCCGCGGACGTCCATCAGGACGCCGTCGATGAGCTCGTCGAGCCCTCCGAGGGGGATCGGGAAGCGCCGGGCGGCGTGTGCGAGCGCCACGGCGACCGGGTCGGTGTCGTCCTCGTCGACGCCGCCCTCACGGACCCGGTCGAGCAGGGAGCGGGTCTCCTCGAGCCGGACCAGCTTGGTCTCCGGGGGCAGCGTGCCGTCGCCGATGTCGTCGACGCGCCGCGAGAAGGCGTACAGCGCCGACATCGCCTGCCGTTTGTCGGTGGGCAGCAGGCGGATCCCGTACGCGAAGTTGCGCGCCTGGGCGCCGGTGACGGCCTCGCAGTAGCTGTATGCGGCGAGTACGGGTGCGGATGCGTGCGGTTGGCCCTCCACTGTGGGGCTCACCCCTCTCTCGGCGCAGTACGCAGAACGGCGCCCACTTCGCGGAGCAGACCTGCTCGGGTGGGCTTGGGCGGGCCGGGTGCCACGTCGAACCCGGCACGTGCGATCGAGTTGAGGGCCGCGCGCCCGCCGCCGACGAATCCCGCGAGCAGCAGCCGGAGCCTGCCGTGGACGCTACCCACGAGCGGGGTGCCTTCATTCAGCAGCCCGCGGGCGCGTTCGGCCTCGAACGCGACCAGCGCGCGCATCGATGCGCCCGCCGTGGGCACGGCGAGGTCGGCCTCGGTGACGTGGAAGCGGCGCATGTCCTCGGCGGGGAGGTAGATCCGGTCCCGGCCGAGGTCCTCGGTGACGTCCTGGAGGTGTTCGGCGATCTGGAGGGCGGTGCAGATCCGGTCGGAGTGCCTGACGCGCTCGGGACTGCTGGTGCCGGTGAGGGACAGCACGAGCCGGCCGACGGGGTTCGCCGACAGCTCGCAGTACGCGAGCAGGTCGCCGTACGTCTCGTAGCGCCGGACCCGCTGGTCCTGGCGGTTGGCCTCGATCAGGGCGAGGAAGGGACCGGGCGTGAGGCCGTGCGCGGCGGTCACCGGCTGCAGGGCGCGCAGCAGGGGGTGGCGCGGGGAGCCGGCGGAGCGGTCGAACACCCGCTTCAGGTCGGCTTCGAACGCGTCGAGCATGGCGAGCCGGTCGTCGGCCTGTTCGGCGTCGAGGCCGAGCAGCACGGCGTCGCGGCCGCCGGGGGCGAGGTCGCCGTCCCCGATGTCGTCGACGAGGCGCGCGTAGCCGTAGACCGCCATGAGTCCGGCGCGCCAGGCGCGGGGGACGAAGAACGGGGCCACGGGGAAGTTTTCGTCGGCTGCCTTGCCGAGCGTGGCGCGCGAGTGGGCGTCGGCCCGGGTGCCGTGCGCCGGGGTCACCGCCCGCCGCCCGCGGCGGGGACGGCTCGAGCCTCTGGGGGCCGGAGAATTCCCGTAGCCATTGCCGTCACATCTCCCGTTCTACACTGCCGAACCAATACATCCTATTTCGGACACGCCGCCGGTCCGCCCCGGGAGGGGCGCCTCGTCACCGGCGGGGAATCGTCCCCAGTTGCCGCGATTCAGCACCGGTACAGCTTACGTTGTACAACGTGATCCGGCCCCATCGGGTGTGCGGCCCGTCACCGGATGTCGCGGCCGCGCCGCCGCAGCACGGGACCCCCGCCACGCGGACGCGGCGGGGGCCCCGGGACGGCGCTGACACAGCTGCGCTAGCGGCTGGTCTCCTTCTCGTAAGCCTTGACGACTTCCTCGGTGGGGCCGTCCATCAGGAGCTCGCCCTTCTCCAGCCACAGGACGCGGTCGCAGGTGTCCCTGATCGACTTGTTGCTGTGGCTGACCAGGAAGACCGTGCCGGCCTCCTTGCGCAGCTCGCGGATCCGCTCCTCCGAGCGGATCTGGAAGCGGCGGTCACCGGTCGCCAGCGCCTCGTCGATCATCAGCACGTCGTGGTCCTTGGACGCGGCGATCGAGAAGCGCAGGCGGGCGGCCATGCCGGAGGAGTAGGTGCGCATCGGCAGGGTGATGAAGTCACCCTTCTCGTTGATCCCCGAGAAGTCGACGATCGACTGGTAGCGCGCCTTGATCTGCTCGCGGGACATGCCCATGGCCAGACCGCCGAGCATCACGTTGCGCTCGCCGGTGAGGTCGTTCATCAGCGCGGCGTTCACGCCGAGCAGCGAGGGCTGCCCGTCGGTGTAGACCTTGCCCGACTCGCAGGGCAGCAGGCCGGCGATGGCACGCAGCAGCGTGGACTTGCCGGAGCCGTTGGAGCCGATCAGGCCGATGGCCTCGCCGCGGTAGGCGGTGAAGGAGACGCCGCGCACGGCGTGCACCTTGCGCACACCACGGGTCTCGTCGCTCTTCTTGCGGCGGATTATCTTGCTGAGCGCCGCGGTGGCACTGCCCTTGCCGCCGCCGCCGGTGTTGACGCGGTACACGATGTGCACGTCGTCGGCGATGACGGTCGGGACGCGGGCCCCGCTCTGGTCGAACTGCTCGTCAGCCACGGCCGTAACGCTCCTCAGCCTTCCAGAAGTACACGAACCCGCCGAGGCCGATCACAACGGCCCAGCCGACGGCGAAGGCCCACACGTGCGGGGGCAGGAACGAGGAGTCGTACTTGTCGATCAGGGCGAACCGGATGAGGTCCATGTAGATGGCGGCCGGGTTCCACTGGAGCACGTCCGCGACCCAGGCCGGCTGGTCCTTCAGGTACTCGCCGATCGCGAACATGACGCCCGAGGCGTACATCCACGTGCGCATGATGAACGGCATCAGCTGCGCCAGGTCCGGGGTCTTCGCGCCCGCTCGCGCCATGATCATGGCGAGACCGGTGTTGAAGACGAACTGGAGGCACAGCGCCGGGACCACCAGCAGCCAGGAGAGCTTCGGGTAGTTGCCGAAGCCGACCGCGACGGCGAAGACCACGATCATCGAGTACAGCAGCTGCTGGAGCTGCTGGAGCGAGAACGAGATCGGCAGCGAGGCCCGCGGGAAGTGCAGGGCCCGCACCAGGCCGAGGTTGCCGGAGATCGCCCGGACACCCGCCATCACGGAGCTCTGGGTGAAGGTGAAGACGAAGATGCCCATCACCAGGAACGGGATGTACGTGGCCTGGTCCATGCCCCGGCCGGCGTCCAGGATCAGCCCGAAGATCAGGTAGTACACCAGCGCGTTGAGCAGCGGGGTCGCCACCTGCCAGATCTGGCCGAGCTTCGCCTGGCTGTACTGCGCCATCAGCTTGGCCGACGAGAAGGCCAGGATGAAGTGGCGGCGCCCCCAGAGCTGCCGAACGTACTCGACGAGCCCGGGGCGGGCACCGCTGACCGACAGGCCGTACTTCGCGGCGAGCTCCGCCGCGGTCAGCCCCGCGTCGGGAGACGGCGGCTTGCTCGTGGCGAGGGCGCCGTCGTGGGTTGTGTCACTCACAAGTTGAAACTTTCGTCTTCAAGATGCGCAGCAAGGGCGGACATCGGGCTCTGGGCCCCGGCCCCGGGAGGTGTCCCGGGTAGGGACATGCTCCCAGAAGCGAGCTTCTCAGATGACAGGTGGTCGGCCCAGCCGGGTCAGCCGCCACACCGTGCGCCACTTCATGGGCCTGCGGGGCCCGCACGGTGTGGTCCAACCCTCACGGAAGCCGCCGAACCACGCCTTCAGCGCGGGGCCCGAGGGCTTGCGCAGCAGCGTGAGCAGCATCCACACGCCGAGGTAGGCGGGGACCAGCGGTGCGGGCAGGTTGCGGCGGGCCAGCCAGACCCGGTTGCGGGCCACCATACGGTGGTAGACCGCGTGCCGGGAGGGAGCGGTGGTCGGGTGGTGCAGCACCATGTCGGCGCGGTAGTCGATCAGCCACCCCGCGTCGAGGGCGCGCCACGCCAGGTCGGTCTCCTCGTGGGCGTAGAAGAACTCGCCCGGCAGACCGCCGACCTGCTCGAACACCTTCGTGCGCACGGCGTTGGCGCCGCCGAGGAAGGTGGTCACGCGGGAGGACCGCATGGGGTCGGAGGCGCGCAGCCGCGGCACGTGCCGGCGCTGGGTGACCCCGGTGTCGGGATCGGCGATCCGGAAGCTGACGATGCCGAGCTCCGGGTCCTCCGCGAAGGCGCGTCGGCACAGCTCGGCCGTGTCGGTGCGGGCCAGCAGGCCGTCGTCGTCGAGGAAGAGCAGGGCGTCCACCTCGCGGCCGCCGGGTCCGAAGGCCTCGATGCCGGCGTTGCGGCCGCCCGGGATGCCCAGGTTCTCGGGGAGGTCCACCGTACGGATGTCCTCGGGCAGGCCGGTGATCTTCACCCCCTGGCCGACGACGACGACCTCGACCGGGTCGCCTTCCTGGCGGGCCACCGAGTCGAGCAGGGCCTTCAGCTCGTCGGGCCGGTTGCCCATGGTGATGATCACGGCGCCCAGCCGCATCGCGGTGCTCACTTCAGCCTGCTGGAGACGAGGACCGACACCAGGTGCAGAACGGTCTGGAGCAGCGCGATGCCCGCCAGCACGGCGACGCCGAGCCGGGAGTAGAACAGGTCGCCGCGGACCTGGTCCGCGACGGCCAGGACCAGGATGAGGAGGGAGGCCTCGATGCCCAGGATCAGCCGGTGGAACTTCAGCGCGGAGGCGGCCCGGCGGGCGAGCGCCATGCCGGAGGAGCGCGGTTCGGCGGCGGCTTCCTTGACGGGCGGCAGTCCGCCCTGGTGCCGGGCGACGCCCACGAGGTCGGTCTCGGCCTTGATCAGGATCGCGCCGAGCGCCGCGAGGGTGCCGAGGAAGGCCCACAGCCAGTCGATCCGGCCGCTGCCCCACAGGTCCGCGGCGCGCAGGCCGAAGCCGACCAGGACCGCCGCGTCGCACAGGTACGCGCCGACCCGGTCGAGGTACACGCCTGAGAGCGAGTACTGCTGCTTCCAGCGGGCGACCTCGCCGTCGACGCAGTCGAGCAGCAGGTACAGCTGGACCATCACCACGCCGAGGACGGCGCCCCAGATGCCCGGCACCAGCAGGGCCGGGGCGGCCAGGACACCGGCGAGGGTCATCACGTAGGTCAGCTGGTTGGGCGTGACCTTGGTGTTCACCAGGGAGCGGGTGATGCGCAGGGAGATCTCGCGCATGTAGAGGCGGCCGCCCCAGTGCTCGCCGCTGCGCCGGTCCTTGACGCCCGGCGGGTGAACGACGGGCCGGAGTTCAGCTACGGATGGTCTGGGCATAGTCGGAGTAGGCGTCCCTGATCTCGGCTGCGGACAGGTTGAGGTGCTCCAGGATCGTGAAGCGTCCCGGGCGGGTCTGCGGGGCGTACTCGACGGCCTTGACGAACTCGTCCACGCTGAACCCGATCTCCTCGGGCAGCACGGGCAGGCCGTGGCCGCGCAGCACCTCCGCGAAGAGCCCGGACTGCTCCTTGGCCCCGCGCAGGTGCATGGCGAAGGCGGCGCCGATGCCGACCTGCTCGCCGTGGAGCGCGGAGCGCCCCGGGTAGAGCAGGTCGAAGGCGTGGCTGATCTCGTGGCAGGCGCCGGACGACGGGCGGCTGTCGCCGCTGATCGACATGGCGATGCCGGACAGCACGAGCGCCTCGGAGAGCACGGTGAGGAACTCGTCGTCGCCGCAGCCGCCGGGGTGGCGCAGGACGGACTCGCCGGCGGTGCGCGCCATGGCGGCCGCCAGGCCGTCGACGGGCTCGCCGGTCAGCCGGTGGGAGAGCTCCCAGTCGGCGATCGCCGAGATGTTGGAGATCGCGTCGCCGATGCCGGCGCGGATGAACCGCACCGGGGCGTCCTTGATCACATCGAGGTCGATGACCATGGCGATCGGCGTGGGGACCCCGTAGGACCCGCGGCCGTTGTCGTTGTCGAGGATCGACACCGGCGAGCAGATGCCGTCGTGGGAGAGGTTGGTGGCCACCGCCACCATGGGCAGCCCGACCCGCGCCGCGGCGTACTTCGCCACGTCGATGATCTTCCCGCCGCCCAGGCCCACCACGGCGTCGTAGCGGCGGCCCTTTATGTCGTCGGCCAGCTTGACCGCGGAGTCGATCGTGCCGTCGACGACCGGGTACCAGTCGGCGTGCGGCAGGACGGGCTCCAGCTTGGCGCGCAGCGCCTGGCCGGAGCCCCCGCTGATGGCGATCGCGAGCTTGCCGGACGCCGAGATCCGCTGGTCGGCCAGGAGGCCGGCCAGGTCGTCCATGGCGCCGCAGCTGATGTCGACGACGACCGGCGACGGGATGAGCCGCGTCAGTACTGGCACGCGATCTCCCGGCCCTTGGCGAGGTCGTCGTGGTTGTCGATCTCGACCCACTTGACGTCGCCGATGGGGGCCACGTCGATCGTGAAGCCGTCGTTGACGAGGTGCTGGTAGCCGTCCTCGTAGTAGAGGTCGGGGTCGCGCTCGAAGGTGGCCTTCAGGGCGTCGGCCAGCGCCTCGGCGGCGTCGGGCTCGATCAGGGTGACGCCGATGTACTCGCCGGTCGCGGTGGCCGGGTCCATCAGCTTGGTGATCGTACGGACGCCCTGACCGTCGGCGGTGATGACCTTCATCTCCTCGTCGGCCAGCTTCTTGACCGTGTCGAGGGCGAGGATGATCTTCTGGCCCTTGCCGCGGGCGGCGAGGAGGGTCTTCTCGACGGAGACGGGGTGCACGGTGTCGCCGTTGGCGAGGATGACGCCCTTCTTCAGGACCTCGCGGGCGCACCACAGGGAGTAGGCGTTGTTCCACTCCTCGGCCTTGTCGTTGTCGATCAGCGTGATCGACAGGCCGTACTTCGCCTCCAGGGCGGCCTTGCGCTCGTACACGGCCTCCTTGCGGTAGCCGACGACGATGGCGACCTCGGTCAGGCCGACCTCGGCGAAGTTGCCCAGGGTCAGGTCGAGGACGGTGAGGCTGTCCTCCCGGCCCTCGGGGCCGACCGGCACGAGGGCCTTGGGCAGGGTGTCGGTGTAGGGACGCAGGCGGCGTCCGGCACCGGCAGCGAGTACAAGGCCGATCATGCTGGTTCTCCTTCGTCATGTACGGCGGGTGCTCCGGAGGAGACCCAGAAGCGGATGCTCTCGGCGAGCACCACGAGTGCCACGAACACGGCCATGGCCGTGAGCGCGACGGGGAAGTCGGTGTTGCGCGCGAGGACGGCGGCCAGGACCGCGGTCAGCAGCACCCGGCCTTCGTGGCCGCCGGTCGTCCGCACCAGCCAGTGCGGGGGCGCGCCGGTGCCACCGCGGATGCGGTACACCGTGTCGTAGTGATGGTAGGCGACCGCCGCCACCAGGCCGAATGCCGCAGGCAGGGCTCCGGGCACGTCCGCCTTGGCCGCGAGGACCAGGACGGTGGTGTACTCGGCGGCCCGGAAGACCGGCGGGACGAGCCAGTCGAGCGCTCCCTTGAGGGGGCGGGCGACGGCCACGCCGGAGAGGACCGTGTAGAAGACGGCGGCGACGACGACCTGGCGGCTGCCGAACGGCGAGGCGCACGCGGTCCAGATCAGGGCGGCGGCGCCGACGAGGGCGAGGACGAACCCGGCGCCGGGCGCCATGCGCGCGGTCGCGCGGCCGACGAGCTCGGCCAGCGGGCCGGAGTCGGCGAGGTCCGCGAGGGCCCGCGCGGCGCGGTCGGTGCGCTGCGACTTGCGGGTCACGGAGCGCAGGACGCGGCCCGCGGTGGTGTAGAGCGCGCCGAAGGCACAGCCGGCGATCAGGGCGTAGAAGGTGATGCGCGGGGTGGTAGCGGCCGTGAGGACGGCGATCATCGCCCAGCGCTCGCCGATCGGCAGGATGATCATCCGGCGGACCCAGACGGTCCAGCCGACGCTGTCGAGGCGTGCGGAGAGGGCCGCGGTGGGGGCGCCCGTGACGGATTTCCCGGCGCCCGTGGCGACCGCGGCGTCGACGTGTGCCTCGTTGAAGGAGAAGTCCACGACGTGCCGGCAGGTCATCAGCACCATCGCGCCGAGCGCGAGGGCCCACACGTCGTCGCCGGTCCGGGCCGCGCCGAGCGCGAGGCCGGCGTAGAAGGAGTACTCCTTGGCGCGGTCGAAGGTCGCGTCGAGCCAGGCGCCGAGCGTGGAGTACTGGAGCGAGTAGCGGGCGAGCTGCCCGTCCGTGCAGTCCAGTACGAAGGAGACGAGGAGCAGCACGCCGGCGGCGATGTAGCCGGTGCGCTCGCCGGTGGCCGCGCAGCCCGCCGCGATCAGGGCGGTGAGCAGCGAGGCGGTGGTGACCTGGTTCGGGGTCAGCCCGCGCCGCGCGCACCAGCGTGCGATGTAGCGCGAGTACGGGCTGATGAAGAAGGTGGTGAAGAAGCCGTCGCGGGACTTCACGGCGCTGCGCAGCCGCACGGCCTCCTCGTCGACGGCGGCGACGGCGGCCTCGGCGGCGGTACGGGCCGCGGGGTCCTGCGGCACCGCGGCGACCAGCGTGCCGAGGTCGGGCCGCTGCACCGGGGCGCCCGCGGCCTCCATGGCGCCGGCGAGCCGGTCCGGCAGGCCCGCGTCGAGCGGGTCGGGCTCCGCCGCGGCCTCGGTCAGCCGGGCCCGCAGCGCGGGCTGGACGCCGAGCGCGCCGGGGACGGCGCAGGCGTCGAACCGGGGGTCGGTCAGCGCCAGCCGCAGGGCGTGGGTGTGGCCGACGAACCGGCTGTCGACGAGGGCGACCCGCTCGTCGGCGGGCAGCGCGGACAGCACGTGCCCGGCGTCCCACGGAGCGGGGGCGTGGCGCACGTCGAAGCCGAGCGACCGCAGTTCGCCTTCGAGCGGCGATCCGGGTACCGGCGGACCGGTGAGGATGGCGGTCGGCAGACGAACCCACTCCTTACAGCGAACCCTGAAACAGCCGCCCCCACGGGGGCGGCGACACGTCGGCAGAGGCTATCGGATGAATGGAAGGGGGCGTTCATCACCCGTTCACGCCCCGATAAGCCGATGATTGCGGCCCTTGATCGCGGTCGTCGTCCACCGCCCTCCCCCGGGCCCGGCCGTGATCATCATGGTCGATCGGCCCTGTCGGCGACAAACCGCGGCTGCTAAGGTGATCGCTGAGACGTTCGGTTCTGTGCGTCCATCGGTCCTGGGTGTCGAGGAGGTGGGTTGATGACCGTCACGGTGACCGCTGCTCTGTGCGGCGGCGACAGGTTCATCCCCATCCTCCGGGCGTCCGGCCGGGGCTGATCACGCCTTCCGTGCGCTGATCGCGCCGTCGGCGACGCCCTTCACGCAAGGGTTCGCGTTGACCGACACCACCTCTTCCTTCGAGGCATTTCTCACTCTTCACCGCGGGCTGCCCCGCCAGGGGCCGGGGTCCGACGCGACCACCCGCCGCCTGCTCTGCCTCGCCGGCCCGCTGCCCGAGCGGCCGCGCGTCCTCGACATCGGCTGTGGTCCGGGCCGCAGCGCCCTGCTCCTCGCCGCCGAGACGGGGGCCGAGGTGACCGCCGTCGACCTGAACGACGGCTTCCTCGACGAGCTGCGCGGAGCCGCCGCGGCCCGCGGGCTCGGCGACCGGATCCGTCCGGTGCGGGCCGACATGCGCGCGCTGCCGTTCCCGGACGGCTCGTTCGATCTGGTCTGGGCGGAGAGCTCCGTCTACAACGTCGGCTTCGACACCGCCCTGCGGGACTGGAAGCGGCTGCTCGCACCGGGCGGCTCGCTGGTCCTGACCGAGTGCGTGTGGACCGCCGAGTCCCCTTCCCCGCAGGTGCGCGCCTTCTGGGAGGAGCACTACGCCCTGCGTAACGACGCGCAGAACACCGCGGCCGCCGAGGCCGCCGGCTACCGGGTCCTCGGGGTGCACCCGCAGCCCGGGTCCGACTGGGAGGCGTACTACGGACCGCTCGGCGAGCGGGCCGCGGCGGCGGACCCGACCGTCCCGGGCATGGCCGAGGCGGTCGCCGGGGCACTGCGGGAGATCGCCGTGCGCCGCGAGCACGGCCACGAGTACGGGTACAGCGGGTACGTCCTGCGACCGGTCTCGCGGCCCGTCGGCGGCTGGCCGGTCCGCGAGGAGCGGCCCGGCGACCGGGAGGCGGTGCACGCGGTGCACGCGGCCGCCTTCGAGACGCCGTACGAAGCGGATCTGGTGGACGCGCTGCGGGCCGACGACGCCTGGATCCCGGGGCTGTCCTGGGTGGCCGAGGCGCCGGACGGGTCGGTGGCGGCGCACGCGCTGATCACCCGCTGCCACATCGGCGGGGTGCCGGCGCTGGCACTGGCGCCGGTGGCGACGGCTCCGGAGTTCCAGCGGACGGGCGCGGGCAGTGCCGTGGTCCGTGCGGTGCTCGATGCCGCACGCCGGCAGGGCGCACCGCTGGTGGTGGTGCTCGGACACCCGGAGTACTACCCGCGCTTCGGGTTCGTGAGGGCGTCGCGGCACGGGATCTCGCTGCCGTTCGAGGTGCCGGACGAGGCGAACATGGTTCTGGTGTTCGACGGTTCCGTGCCGGTTCCGGCGGGCACGATCACCTACCCGGCGCCGTTCGGAGTCTGACCGGAGTCCGAGCCGTCCTCCGCGTCCCGGCGGCGTACGCCGTGCGACGTGACGTCTGCCCCCCGCCGCATATCACGCGGCGGGGGGGCAGACATGCGCGGACCACCGAAGTGCCGACAAGCCGCTTTTGTACGGCAGACTGAAGGCCGAAGACCGAAGCGAAGGATGGTTATGCCGATCACACCAGCCACCGCCGCCACCAGCGCGTCCCCCGGCACTGCTGATGAACCGATCATGCTCGAGCTGGTCGACGAGGCGGGCAACACCATCGGCACCGCGGAGAAGCTGTCCGCGCACCAGGCGCCCGGGCAACTGCACCGGGCGTTCTCCGTGTTCCTGTTCGACGAGGCCGGGCGGCTGCTGATCCAGCAGCGGGCCCTGGGGAAGTACCACTCCCCCGGCGTCTGGTCGAACACCTGCTGCGGGCATCCGTACCCCGGGGAGTCGCCGTTCGCGGCCGCGGCCCGTCGTACGTACGAAGAGCTGGGGCTGTCGCCTTCGCTGCTCGCGGAGGCGGGGACGGTCCGCTACAACCACCCGGACCCGGATTCGGGTCTGGTGGAGCAGGAGTACAACCACCTTTTCGTGGGACTCGCGCAGGCCGAGTTGAGGCCGGATCCGTCGGAGGTCGGCGACACGGTCTTCGTGACGGCGGACGAGCTGGCGAAGCGGCACGCGGCCGATCCGTTCTCGGCGTGGTTCATGACGGTGCTGGACGCGGCGAGGCCCGCGATCCGCGAGCTGACCGGGGATGCCGCGGGCTGGTAGGCGCGCAGACGGGCACGCGGCCGGCCCGGGCCTACGGCCGTCGGCCGGGAATCGGCAGGGCCGCCCAGATGACCTTCCCGCCGCCGGCGGTGTGCTCCACGTCGCAGACACCGCCCGCGAGGGCGGTGACCTCCCTGACGAGCAGCAGGCCCCTGCCGCCGGTCTGGCCGAAATCGGCCTCCAGGGCCTTGGGGCGGTACGGGTGGTTGTCCTCGACGGCCACCCGCACCCATTGCCGGCCGATCGCGACCTCGACGGCGACCTGCGGGGAGAGCAGGGCCGCGTGGCGCACGGAGTTGGTGACCAGCTCCGAGACGATCAGCAGCAGGGAGTACGCGGTGTCCCCGTCGGGGACACCCTGGCGGCCCAGCAGGTCGCGCACGGCCCGGCGGGCCTGCGGAACGGATTCTTCAACTGCGGGTGCCGTGAACCTCCATACGCCGTCATAGGCTGGTTCCGAGGCCGGTGGTTCGCTCGGGGGCGGCGCGTCCATGTCCCGGCCCCCGTCTTCACGCTCGATCGTCTCCACAGGTCAAGGGTGGGGAACGGGCGGGTGCACGCTGGGAGCCTGACCAGAAGTCAGCGCTATTCGGACACATTTTGACCGCTGGCTTATGACAGCGTCAGTTGTTGGACTGCTCCTGATCTTCTCGTCCGTGCTTCTCGGCCACCCCGGTGGCGCTCCCCGGGGATGCCCCGGCGGCGTCCGCAGCGGTCCCGTCCGCCGCCTCCCGCGGCCC
Source organism: Streptomyces sp. NPDC037401 (assembly GCF_055602345.1). Lineage (NCBI taxonomy): Bacteria > Bacillati > Actinomycetota > Actinomycetes > Kitasatosporales > Streptomycetaceae > Streptomyces > Streptomyces sp. NPDC037401. The sequence goes on along the minus strand of NZ_JBVJWO010000001.1, from coordinate 111,318 downwards.
CTCCCCCCGCCGCCTCCCCGTCGTCGACCAGGCCCAGGATCCGCCGGGCGCCCTTACCGAGGGCGATCAGGCTCAGTCCGTCGAAGAGCAGCGCGAGGGAGAAGAAGGCACCGATCACGTACTGGCTGTTGCCCGGCCGGCCCGACAGCACCAGGAAGCCGAGCAGCACGCCGAAGGCGCCCTGGACCACGGCCAGCCCCGGGTACGGCCCGCGCACCACGAGGGCGCCGGCGAGCCGGAACACCCCGCCGGTCAGGAAGAACAGCGCCGCGAACATGGTCAGCGCCTCGGCGCTGGCCTCCGGACGGCGCAGGATCACGAAGCCGGCCGCCAGGTTGATCGCGGCGACGATCACGGACAGCCAGAAGCAGCTGCTCTTGCGGAAGTGGACGGCCTGGAACAGCCCGACCGCGCCGCCGATGAGCAGCAGCCAGCCGAAGAGGACCATCGAGGTCAAGGTCGCCAGCCCGGTCGGCGGGCGTGAGCGCTCCTTCTGCCGGCGCCCCCCTGCAGGACTCCCTTGATCATGAGATCGGCGGACCGGGATAGCATCCGGCTCATGAACGCGCAGCTGCAGCACACCGTGACCGACGGTGTCGCCACGGTCGTCATCTCCCATCCCGCCAAGCGCAACTCCATGACCGCGGACATGTGGCGGGCGATGCCGGAGCTGCTGGCGGCCCTGGCCGAGGACCCGGCCGTACGGGCGCTGGTGCTGACCGGCGCCGGTGAGACCTTCTGCGCCGGGGCGGACATCTCCTCGCTCCGCGATCCGGCGGCCGGGGACCCCCGGTCCCTCGCGGTGGCGGCCGAGGAGGCCCTCGCGGCGTTCCCCCGGCCCACGCTCGCCGCGATCCGCGGGTACTGCGTCGGCGGCGGCTCCCAGCTGGCCGCCGCCTGCGATCTGCGGTTCGCGGAGGAGGGCGCGGCCTTCGGCGTGACCCCGGCCAACCTCGGCATCGTCTACCCGGCCTCCTCCACCCGGCGCCTGGCCTCACTCGTGGGACCGGCTGCGGCCAAGTACCTGCTGTTCTCGGGCGAGTTGATCGACACGGAGCGGGCGCTGCGTACCGGTCTGGTCGACGAGGTGCTGCCCGCCGGGCAACTCGCCAAGCGGGTCGCCGAGTTCACCCGGGTCCTGACCTCCCGCTCGCGGCTGACGCAGGCGGCGGCCAAGGAGTTCATCGACGGGCGCACCGGCCGGGAGGCCCACTGGGAGGCGCAGGCACGCGAAAGCGGCGACACCGCAGAGGGAGTCGCCGCCTTCCTGGAGCGCCGCGCGCCCCTGTTCACCTGGCCGGAGCCGGGCGGGCGGCAGCAGTGATGCGGGCCCGGGTGCGGGTGGTGGCGGCCGCGGCACTGCTGGCGTGGACGGCCGTGGGGTGTGCGGGCGACGCCGGCGCTGCGAGGATCGGGGCAGCCGGTGCGGCCTGCGAGCTTCCCGTGACGTTCCAGGTGGAGGAGCCCTGGGAGGCGAAGACCGGGCCGCGGCCCGACGCCGCCTGGTTCCGCTTCGCCAACCAGTGCACGATCAAGTCCGCGACCGGCAGCAGGACGGACCTGGCGGTGTACGCGGACCGGAAGCGGCCCGAAGACACCCCGCGCGCCGTGCTGGACGCGCTCAGGCCCGGGGCCGCCCACGACTGGGAGTACACCTCCGGCGTGACCTACCGCGAGACGCGGGTCGGGTCGATGCCCGCGATGGAGGTGACGTACCGGATGAGCCCGCCGACCCCGGACGGGCCGTTCCCGGTCCGCGAGCACGCGGTCGTCGCGCCCGACGGGGTGATCGTCGTGCGCCTGGGCGGCCCCGGCAGCCGGAAGGAGCAGGAAGCGGCCCTGGCGGCGTACGAGCGCATCATCGCCTCCATGGAGCCGTCAGCGTCCTGACCCGGGCCGCTCCCGTCGCGCCGTCCGATTCATTCGAGGATGAAGCGGCTCTTGGCGCGCCACTCCTCGACCAGGTCGGCCGGGGCCTTCTCGGGCGAGCCCGCGTCGTACGGCGGCTGCGGGTCGTACTCGGTGAGGAGCTGGACGCTCTGCGCGGCTCGGTCGCCGGCGATCCGGCCGAGCAGGGTCAGGCCCATGTCGATGCCGGAGGAGACCCCGGCGGCGGTGACGTACTTGCCGGAGGTGACCACGCGCTCGCCGGTGGCCTCGGCGCCGTACTTGGCGAGCTGTTCCAGGGCCAGCCAGTGGCTGGTGGCGCGGTGGCCCTCCAGCAGGCCCGCTGCGGCCAGGAGCAGGGAGCCGGTGCACACGGACGTGGTCCAGGTGCTGGTCGCGTCGACGGCGCGCAGCCAGTCGAGGAGGGCGGTGTTCTCCATCTGGTCGCTCTGGCCCGGTCCGCCGGGGACGATGACGATGTCCGGGTGCGGGACGTCCGCGAGTGACTTGTCGGCGATGAGGGCGAGCGCACCCGAGTCGTTGCGCACCGGGCCGGGCTGCTCCGCCACGAACACCGTCTCGGCGCCGGGGAGGCGGCCGAGGGTGTCGAACGGCCCGATGGCGTCGAGCGAGGTGAAGCGGTCGTAGAGCAGGATCGCGATCTGCACGGGATCTCCTTCGGGTGGCAGTGTGACATGTGACATTGCAATGTCCCGCGCCATGGCGCGGGCGGGCAACCACGGCGCGCTCAGTGCGCCGCGGCCGCGCCCAACGGGCGTCGCGGGCTGAACCGGCGCCGGTACTCGGCCGGCGACTGGCCCAGCGTTCGGACGAAGGCGCGGCGCAGGGCCTCCGGGGTGCCGTAGCCGCAGGCACGGGAGATCTGCGAGACGCCGTCGGAGCTGTCCTCCAGCAGGCGCCGGGCATGCTCCACCCGGACGCGTTCGACGTACCGTCCCGGGGTCACCCCGGTCTCGGCCTGGAAGGCCCGGGCGAAGTGCCGGGGCGAGAGCCGGGCGCGGGCGGCGAGCGCCTCCACGCTCAGGTCGCCCTCGGGGTGCTCGGTGATGAACCGCTGCACCTCGCGCAGCGGTTCGCGCTGCGCGGTCTGCGCCGCGAGCTGGGCACTGAACTGGGCCTGGTTCCCCGGCCGGCGCAGGAACACCACCAGGTGCCGGGCGACGGTCAGGGCCGTGTCCCGGCCCAGGTCCTCCTCCACCAGGGCCAGTGCCAGGTCGATCCCCGCGGTCACCCCCGCCGACGTGGCGACGTTCCCGTCGCGCACGTAGATGGGGTCGGGGTCCACCTCCACCGCCGGGTAGCTGCGGGCGAGCGTCTCGCAGACGAGCCAGTGCGACGTGACCCGGCGGCCGTCGAGCAGTCCGGCCTCGGCCAGCAGCAGGGCGCCGGTGCACACCGAGACCAGCCGGTCCGCCCGGGGCCCGTGCTCGCGCAGCCAGGCGACCAGCGCCGGTTGCGGAGACCGGGTTCCGTGGCCTCCGGGCACCAGCAGGGTGTGCGGCCGGGGCGCGGCGTCCAGGGAGGTGTCCGGTACCAGGGTGAGCCCGCTGCTGGTGCGTACGGGCAGCCCGTCGAGGGAGGCGGTCCGGATCCGGTAGCCCGGCCCCGGACCGGCCAGGGAGGCTCCGGTGAAGACCTCGACCGGCCCGGTCACGTCGAGGCTCTGCACCCCGTCGAAGAGGACGGCCAACACGGTTCGCTGCGGCATGGCCCCCATCCTGTGCGCCGCCGCGGGTGGCTGCAACGACGCGCTCCCCACCTTTCCTGCCATGCCGGTACGCCTCGGCCCCACCTAGCCACGTCCCGCACAGGCGTGGCCGGAAATCGCTTAGCCGGGCCCGGGGCGGCCGGTTAGCGTGCGCGCATGACCTCCCTCCTCCCCGCACTCGCGGTGCGCAACTGCGCTCAGGGCACGCTGAATCCGATGCACGCCATCCTCTACTTCGCGCCCGAGCACGCCCGGGAGATCGCGGCGGCCGGCATCAAGGACCCCGTCGGCGGAGGGCTCGCGGCGCGCGCCGCCGCCCTCGGCGCGGTCGGTCCCGGCACGGTGGCCGCGGCCTTCTTCAACTACAACCACGAGCTCCTCGCCCGCCATCTGCCCGGCGTCTGGCAGGAGGCCAGCCCCGAGGCCGTGCTCGCCGCCCGCGTCCGGGCCGCCGACGCCACCCTGCGGCGGCTGCTGGGCGAGGACATACTCGCCTCCGCCGAGATGAAGGAGGCCGCCGGGCTGGCGCTGCGCGCCACCGAGGCCTGCACGCGGCACGGCCGCGTCCTGTACTCGGCCCACGCCGACCTCCCCGTGCCCGAGGAGCCGCACCTCGCCTACTGGCACGCGGCCACCCTGCTGCGCGAGCACCGCGGCGACGGCCACATCACCGCCCTCCTCGCGGCGGAGCTCGACCCGATCGAGTCGCTGGTCTCGCACACCGCCTCGGGCCTGGGCATGACCCCGAAGTGGACCCGCAACACCCGCGGCTGGACCCAGGAGGACCTCGACGCCGCCAAGGACCGGCTGCGCGAGCGCGGGGCACTCGACGCGGCGGGCGAGCTGACCCAGGCCGGCCTCGACCTGCGGGAGGCCGTGGAGCTGGAGACCGACCGCCTCGACCGCGCCCCGTACGAGCACATCGGCGCCGCCGGCACCGCCCGGCTGACCGAGCTCGGCCGCGGCTGGTTCGTGCACGCGCTCGGCAACGGCGCGTTCCCGGCCGACCTGCTCGGCAAGGCCTGACCTGCTCCACAGGTGCCACCTGCCACAATTGCAGCCTTCAAGGCTCATACGAAGGCGGGACCGAGATCGTGACCACGTCCATCGAAGGCAGGATCGCCGAGGAGCTCGGCGTACGCGAGCGTCAGGTGAAGGCCGCCGTCGAGCTGCTCGACGGCGGCTCGACCGTGCCGTTCATCGCCCGCTACCGCAAGGAAGCGACCGAGATGCTCGACGATGCGCAGCTGCGCACCCTCGAGGAGCGGCTGCGCTACCTGCGCGAGCTGGAGGACCGGCGTACGGCCGTCCTGGAGTCGGTCCGGGAGCAGGGCAAGCTGGACGAGGCGCTGGAGGCGCGGATCCGGGCCGCGGACACCAAGGCCCGCCTGGAGGACATCTACCTGCCCTTCAAGCCGAAGCGGCGGACGAAGGCGCAGATCGCCCGCGAGGCGGGGCTGGAGCCGCTGGCGGAGGGCCTGCTCGCCGACCCGTCGGTGGAACCGGCCGCCGCCGCGGCGGCGTTCGTCGACGCCGACCGGGGCGTGGCCGACGCGGCCGCGGCCCTGGAGGGCGCGCGGGCCATCCTGACGGAACGCTTCGCCGAGGACGCCGACCTGATCGGCGAGCTGCGCGAGCGGATGTGGACGCGCGGGCGGCTGGCCGCGAAGGTGCGCGAGGGCAAGGAGGAGGCGGGGGCCAAGTTCGCCGACTACTTCGACTTCGCCGAGCCGTTCACGGCGCTGCCCTCGCACCGGGTGCTCGCCATGCTGCGCGGCGAGAAGGAGGACGTGCTCGACCTGACGCTGGAGCCCGAGGAGCCGGCCGACGCCACCGCCGCGGCGCCGGCCCCGGCTCAGGCCCCTTCGGCGTACGAGGGCATGATCGCCCGCCGGTTCGGCATCGCGGGCCCGTCGGCGCAGGGCCGCCCGGGCGACAAGTGGCTGGCGGACACGGTCCGCTGGGCCTGGCGTACGAAGGTCCTGGTGCACCTCGGGATCGACCTGCGGATGCGGCTGCGGCAGGCGGCCGAGGACGAGGCGGTCCGGGTGTTCGCCGCGAACCTCCGCGACCTGCTGCTGGCGGCGCCGGCCGGGACCCGCGCGACGCTGGGTCTGGACCCGGGTTTCCGTACCGGTGTGAAGGTCGCCGTGGTGGACGCGACCGGCAAGGTCGTCGCCACGGACGTGATCTACCCGCACGTTCCCGCCAACAAGTGGGACGAGGCGCTGGCCAAGCTCGCCCGGCTGGCGAAGGAGCACGCGGTCGAGCTGGTCGCGATCGGCAACGGCACCGCCTCGCGCGAGACGGACAGGCTCGCCGGCGAGCTGTGCGCGAAGCACCCGGAGCTCGGGCTGACCAAGGTGATGGTGTCGGAGGCGGGCGCCTCCGTGTACTCCGCGTCGGCGTTCGCCTCGCAGGAGCTGCCGGAGCTGGACGTGTCGCTGCGCGGCGCGGTCTCGATCGCGCGCCGGCTGCAGGACCCGCTCGCCGAGCTCGTCAAGATCGACCCGAAGTCCATCGGCGTCGGCCAGTACCAGCACGACCTGTCCGAGGTGAAGCTGTCGCGCTCGCTGGACGCCGTGGTCGAGGACTGTGTGAACGGCGTCGGTGTGGACGTCAACACCGCCTCGGCGCCGCTGCTTTCGCGCGTCTCGGGGATCAGCGGCGGGCTCGCGGAGAACATCGTGGCGCACCGGGACGCCAACGGGCCGTTCCGCAGCCGCCGGTCGCTGAAGGACGTGGCGCGGCTGGGCCCCAAGGCGTACGAGCAGTGCGCCGGCTTCCTGCGGATCCGCGGCGGTGACGACCCGCTGGACGCCTCCAGCGTGCACCCCGAGGCCTATCCGGTGGTGCGGGCGATGGGGAAGACGGCGGGCGGCGAGGTCGCGGCGCTGATCGGCAACACCGCGGTGCTGCGTTCGCTGCGGCCCGAGTCCTTCGTGACGGACGCCTTCGGCCTTCCGACGGTGACGGACATCCTGCGGGAGCTGGAGAAGCCGGGGCGGGACCCGCGTCCCGCGTTCAAGACCGCCACCTTCAAGGAGGGCGTCGAGAAGATCGGCGACCTGGCTCCGGGGATGGTCCTGGAGGGCGTGGTCACCAATGTGGCGGCGTTCGGTGCGTTCGTGGACGTCGGCGTCCACCAGGACGGCCTGGTGCACGTCTCCGCCATGTCGAAGACCTTCGTGAAGGACCCGCGGGACGTCGTGAAGCCCGGGGACGTCGTCCGGGTGAAGGTCATGGACGTGGACATCCCGCGCAAGCGGATCTCGCTGACCCTGCGGCTGGACGACGAGGCGCAGGCCCAGGGCGGCGCCCAGGGCGGAGGCGGGCAGCAGCAGCGCGAGGAGCGCCGGGGCGGCGGCCGCCCGCCGCAGCAGCGGGGCAGCGGCGGCGCGGGCGGCGGCAGGGCGGGCGGCAAGGGAGCGGGCAGCGCCGGCGGTGCCGGAGCCGGTGGTGCGGGGCGCGGCGGCCGCCGCGAGAACACCCCTCCGCCCGCGAACAGCGCGATGGCCGACGCCCTGCGCCGGGCGGGGCTGGCGGACCCCAAGGACCGCCGCCGCGGCTGATGGCTTGATCGGTCCCCCCGGAAGCCCGGCTTCTTGCCAAGCCCCGGACCGGGTCGGTAGGGATGACGGAGGCCCGCCCGCCACAGTGGGGCGGGCGGGCCTGGCCGTACCCACCCTGCGGACCCCACTCCCCAGTGGCCGTCTTGAAGGCTCAGGACTCCATGACCCTTGCCCCACCTGCCTACCGACGCTGCCCGAGGACGGGTCCGAAGAGAGAGCACATGCCATACGGGCACTTCACACTGCGCAGGCGCTGCGAATCGATCATCAGCCGGCTCGACTTATCCCACCCGTTCTCCCTCGAAGGCCTGTGTGCACGGATAGCCGGGCAGCGGGGCAGGCCGATACAGCTGCACCCGCTGCCCAGGGAGGCCGCCGAGTCCGGGGTGTGCGGGCTGTGGGTGGGCACGGCCACCGTCGACTACGTCTTCTACGAGGCCCAGACGTCCCGGCTGCACCAGGAACACATCGTCCTGCACGAGCTGGGGCACATCCTCTTCGGGCACAACTCGCTCGCGGGCGAGGAGGATCCGGCCGTGGGCCGGCCGGTGGTCCTGGGGCGGACCAACTACACGACGCGGCAGGAGCAGGAGGCCGAGCTCCTGGCCAGCATGATCCGCACGAAGGCGGGGCTGCTGCCCGGCCGCGAGCCCCGCGACACGCTGGAGAAGCTCGGTTCGGCGCTCGGCGTGAGGCCGTCGGATGTCGTCTGAGATAGCGGAGTTCGGCGACTGGCTCGCCGTCCCGAGCGTGGTCCTCCTCTGGTTCGCGGTCCTGGTGCGGTCCCCTTCCGCCGTGCGCACCCCGCAGCAGCGCGGGCTGCTGCTGGCCGTGGCCACCGCGGCGGCCGCCATGACCCTCAATCTCCCCGCAGTCGTCGAGGCCGCCCAGCGGGAGCCCGGCACCGCGCACCTGGTCGGCCTGGTCCGCAACCTGACCGGGGTGCTGTCGGCGGGCGTGGTCCTGTACTTCGTGTCCGCCACGACGAGCGGGCGGCGGCTGCAACTGGCCGCGTGCGGCGCCACGGCCGCGCTGCTCGGAGCGATGCTGGTGCTCGATGCGACGGCGCCGCCGCACCGGCTGCACGGCATGCCCCCGGGCGGCGATCCCGTGCCCTCGATGGCGTACTGGCTGACCCTGATGGGCGCCCACCTGCTGGCGAACACCGTCTGCGTCTTCGTGTGCTGGCGCTACAGCCGGCGCACCGACAACCGCGGACTGGCCGCCGGGCTGCGGCTGTTCGGCCTGGGGACGGCGCTGGCGGGGCTCTTCTGGTTCGCGTACCTGCTCAAGGCGCTGTTCGGGACGGTGTGGACGCTGCCCTACCTCCCGCTGCTGATGAACCTGCACGGGGTGCTGCGGGCGGCGGCGATCCTGGTGCCGACGCTGTTCACGCTGCGCCGTACGGTCGCGGACATCACGACGGCCTGGCGGCTGTGGCCGCTGTGGCGCGACCTGGTGCAGGCCGTCCCGCACGTGGCGCTGCACCGGCCGCGGGCGACCCGGGCGGTCGAGCTGCTGTGGCCGCCGCTGCCGCGCGACCTGCTCGTGTACCGCAAGGTGATCGAGACCCGGGACGCCGTGCTGGTGCTGAACGAGTACGTCGCCCCGGGGGTGCCGGAGCAGGCCCGCGCGCACGTGGAGGCGGCCGGGGCGGTGCCGGACCGGTGCGCCGAGGCCGCCGTACTGGCCTGTGTGATCAGGGAGGCGCGGCGGGCCCGGGACGGCGGACTGCCGCCGCAGCCCGGCTCGTTGAGCGGCGCGGCGCCGATGGAGGGCCGCGACCTGGAGGGCGAGCGGCGGTTCCTGGTGGACGTGGCGTACGCGTACGGGTCGCCCGCCGTGGCGGCGTTCCGTCCCGAGCCCGCCCGCACGCCCCTCACCGACGCCGACGCCGACGTGAGCCAAACGAACCAAACGAACCAAACGAAAGCGGAAGACTCGTGACGACTGTCCTCATCACCGGTGCGAGCGCCGGCCTCGGCGCCGCCTTCGCCCGCGGCTTCGCGGCCAAGGGCTGCGATCTGATCCTGGTCGCCCGGGACAAGGACCGCCTCGCTACGGCAGCCGACCTGCTCTCCGCCGGGTACGGGGTGAGCTGCGAGGTCCTCCCGGCCGACCTGCTCGACCCGGCGGGCTGCCAGGAGGTCGCCGACCGGCTGGCCGATCCGGCACGGCCGGTGGACATGCTGGTGAACAACGCCGGCTTCGGCCTGCCCGCGCCGTTCCCGTACAGCCCGCTCGAGGACGAGGAACGGATGCTGGAGCTGCTGGTACGGGTGCCGATGCGGCTCACGCACGCGGCGGTGCCCGGCATGCGGGCCCGTCGCCGGGGCGCCGTGCTGAACGTGTCCTCCGTCGCCGGTCTGCTGCCCACCGGCACCTACGGCGCCGCGAAGGCGTGGGTGACGGCCTTCAGCGAGTCGCTGCGGGTGGATCTCGCACCGTACGGCGTGCGGGTGCTGGCGGTGGTGCCGGGCTTCACCCGTACCGAGTTCCAGGAGCGGGCGGGCATGGACGTGAGCGCGCTCAAGGACTCGGTGTGGCTCGACGCCGACGACGTGGTGGCGCAGGCGCTGAAGGACCTGGCCAGGCGGCGTGCGGTGAGCGTGACCGGCTGGCGCTACAAGGCGTACGCGCAGGCGGTGCGGCACCTGCCACGCCACCTGGTCGCCGGCCGGATGGCCCGGACCCGCAGGGCGCCGGCCGGCGCCGGGGAGTGAGTCCCCGGCGCCCGCGCCGGGCGTCCCGTCAGTCCTCGGCGACCTTGCCGTCCTCGACGCGCAGGCGGCGCGTGGTGCGGACCGCGTCCAGCATCCGGCGGTCGTGCGTCACCAGCAGGAGCGTGCCCTCGTAGGCCTCCAGGGCCGATTCGAGCTGCTCGATGGCGGGCAGGTCGAGGTGGTTGGTCGGCTCGTCGAGGACGAGCAGGTTGACCCCGCGGCCCTGGAGGAGGGCGAGGGCGGCCCGGGTGCGCTCGCCCGGGGAGAGGGTGGCGGCCGGGCGCAGGACGTGCACGGCTTTCAGCCCGAACTTGGCGAGGAGGGTGCGCACTTCGGCGGGCTCGGTGTCCGGTACGGCGGCGCAGAACGCGTCGAGGAGGGGTTCGTCGCCGAGGAACAGCCCGCGGGCCTGGTCCACTTCGCCGACGAGGACGCCGGATCCGAGGCTCGCGTGCCCGGAGTCGAGCGGCAGCCTGCCGAGCAGCGCGGCGAGCAGGGTGGACTTGCCGGCGCCGTTCGCTCCGGTGATCGCGACCCGGTCGGCCCAGTCGATCTGGACGCTGGCGGGGCCGAAGGAGAAGTCGCCGCGGCGGACCTCGGCGTCGCGCAGGGTGGCGACCACGGAGCCGGAGCGCGGCGCCGCCGCGATCTCCATCCGCAGCTCCCACTCCTTGCGGGGCTCCTCGACCACGTCGAGGCGCTCGATGGCGCGCTGGGTCTGGCGGGCCTTGGCGGCCTGCTTCTCGCTGGCCTCGCCGCGCAGCTTGCGGCCGATCTTGTCGTTGTCGGTGGCCTTGCGGCGGGCGTTGCGGACGCCCTTGTCCATCCAGTTGCGCTGCATGAGGGCGCGGCCTTCGAGGGAGGCGCGCTTGTCGGCGTACTCCTCGAACTCCTCGCGGGCGTGCCGGCGGGCGGTGGCGCGCTCTTCGAGGTAGGCCTCGTAGCCGCCGCCGTACAGGTTGATCTGCTGCTGGGCGAGGTCGAGCTCGAGGACCTTGGTGACGGTGCGGGCGAGGAACTCGCGGTCGTGGCTGATCACGACGGTGCCGGCGCGCAGGCCCCTGACGAACTCCTCGAGCCGTTCCAGGCCGTCGAGGTCGAGGTCGTTGGTGGGCTCGTCGAGCAGGAAGACGTCGTAGCGGGACAGCAGCAGCGAGGCGAGTCCGGCCCGTGCGGCCTGGCCGCCGGAGAGGGCGGTCATGGGGAGGTCGAGGCCGATGGAGAGGCCGAGGGAGGCCGCGGTCTCCTCGGCGCGCTCGTCGAGGTCGGCGCCGCCGAGGTTCAGCCAGCGGTCGAGGGCCACGGCGTACTCGTCGTCGGCGCCCGGGGTGCCGTCGACGAGGCCCTGGGTGGCGGCGTCGAGCGCGGCCTGCGCGGCCGCGACGCCGGTGCGGCGGGCCAGGAAGTCCCGCACGGACTCCCCGGGGCGCCGCTCGGGCTCCTGGGGCAGGTGGCCGACGGCCGCCGTCGGCGGCGAGAGCCTGAGCTCGCCTTCCTCGGGGGTGTCGAGGCCGGCGAGGAGCCGGAGCAGGGTGGACTTCCCGGCCCCGTTGACACCGACGAGGCCGATGACGTCACCGGGGGCGACGACGAGGTCGAGTCCGGCGAAGAGGGTGCGTTCGCCGTGGCCGGCGGCGAGTTCCTTGGCGACGAGGGTTGCAGTCATGAGACCCCGATCGTAGCCCCGCTCCGGCACCCGCCCGGCACGGGCTCCGGGGCCGGGAAGAGGACGGCGCCCTCGGTAGTGGCGCCGTCACAGGCGGCGACCCTGCGGGTTCCGTCGGCGATCACTGCCGACCGTTCGCCCGGAACGCCGGCGCGATCCACCGGCCGCGGCGGGATCGGTCTGGATGCGACGGCGCCTCGGCCGACCGACCCGACCCTGCCCTTTCCGGCCGTTCTGCCGCGGTGCACCGACGCCGGAGTAGCCCCCTGAACTGCGTTTTTACGCCTTCGCTGTGACGGCCGAATGGCGATCGTGTGACATGAGGGGCCATGGACATGACGTGGGGCACCGGGTCTGAATACGGTCGAACGGAACCGCAGTCCCTACCACTTGGAGCCTTCGTGCACCGCAAAGTCATCGCCCCGAGCGTTCTTGCCGCCTCTCTTCTGCTGGTGATCCCGGCGTCGGCCGCAGGATTCGTCGCGGGCGCCCCGGGCATCGGCGACCCCTATTACCCGGCCAGCGGCAACGGCGGATACGACGTGTCGCACTACGATCTGCGGCTGAAGTACCAGCCCGCGACGGACCTGCTGGAGGGCACCGCCACGCTGCTGGCGACGACCCGCCAGGACCTGTCGCGGTTCAACCTGGACTTCGGCCTGAAGGTCAGCGAGGTACGGGTCAACGGCGTCAAGGCGAAGTTCGCCGCCACGGGCACCCAGGAGCTCGAGGTCACCCCCGCGACGCCGCTGCCGAAGAACAAGCCGGTCAGCGTGGTCGTCAAGTACGCAGGAAAGCCCTCGGAGTTCAAGGTCGACGGCTGGACGGCCTGGCACCGCACGCCCGACGGCGGCGTCGCGGCGCAGGAGCCGGACTCGGCGATCTGGTGGTTCCCGAGCAACGACCACCCGCTGGACAAGGCCACCTTCGACGTGTCGGTCAACGTGCCCGACGGCACCCAGGCCATCAGCAACGGCGTCCTGCAGTCGACGAGTTCGAAGCTCGGCTGGACCCGGTACAACTGGCGCTCGAACAAGCCGCAGGCCACCTACCTGGCCACGCTCGCGGTGGGCAAGTTCGACATCACCACGGACAAGACGGCCGACGGCCTGCCGGTCCTCAACGCGTACAGCAAGGACCTCGGTGACAACGCGGGCGCGGCGCGCGCCAGCCTGGAACGGACCACCGAGGTCGCCGAGTACCTCTCGGAGGTCTTCGGCCCGTACCCGTTCAACTCCCTGGGCGGCTACGTGCCGAACGTGACCAGCGGCTACGCCCTGGAGACGCAGACGCGCCCGTTCTACAGCCCGCGGCAGTTCGCGAACGGCGCGAACGTCCAGGTGGTCGTGCACGAGCTGGCGCACCAGTGGTACGGCAACAGCGTGTCGGTCGCGAACTGGAAGGACATCTGGATCAACGAGGGCTTCGCCCGCTACAGCCAGTGGCTGTGGTCCGAGAAGGAGGGCGAGGGCACCGCGCAGGAGCTCGCGGACTGGACGTACGCATCGCGTCCGGCCGAGGACCCGTTCTGGCAGGTCAAGCCGGGTGACCCGGGCCCGGAGAACCAGTTCCACGGCGCGGTCTACGACCGTGGTGCGCTGGCGCTCCAGGCGCTGCGCAACGAGATCGGCGACGAGAAGTTCTTCGCGATCCTCAAGGGCTGGCCGACCCAGTACGCGCACGGCAACGCGAAGGTCGGCGACTTCGTCCGGTACGCCGAGCGGGTGTCGGGCAAGCCGCTGGCGGACCTCTTCGAGACCTGGCTGTACACGGCGGGCAAGCCGGCCACCGGCCCGGCCTCCGGGGCCCTGGACCGCGCGTACACCCAGCCGGGTGCGAAGGCCTCGGCGCAGCGCGCCACGCCGGCCAAGCCCGCCAAGGCCGTGCAGCCGAAGTCCTGGAAGAAGATCGCCGCGACGAACAGCATCCACCAGGGCACCCGCGCCGCGGCCCGTCCCGGTCACAGCCACAGCCACTGAGGGCAGGTAGGTCCGTGAACGGCTGCGCGCCGTCGTCCGTCAGCGGGCGGCGGCGCGCTGCGCCGCGCGGGCCCGCCGGGCGATCGGCAGGTACCGCAGCCCCTCGGGCAGCAGCGGTACGGCGAAGGCGACGGCCCGGCTGAACCGGCGGAGTCTGCGCTCCTGGGCCCCCGTCCACTCCAGTCCGATCGCCGCGCGCGCGTCCGGGGGCATGTACCCGACGGTGACGAAGGCCCGGAAGCGCAGGAAGGGGCGCCGCAGGAGGGGCCACAGGGCCCTCAGCACCAGGCGGACGGCCTGGGGGCCCCGGTCGGGCGCGGGCAGCGGCAGGTCGGTGGAGACGAGCTCGCCCGCGACCCCGGTGGGGCGCAGCTCCTCGGTGAGGATCCGGCGGTAGTACGCGCCGTACTCCTCCGGTGTCCGGGGCATGTCCCGTTCGCGGACCCCCAGGATCCGGCCGACCTGGAGCCATTCGGCGAACAGGGCCCGCTCCTCGGAGGCGGCGAGCGGGCGGCCCCACAGCAGGGGCAGGGCGTGGCGGTAGACCGCGAAGCCGGATTCGTGGACCCACGTGTAGCAGCCGGGATCGAGGGCGTGGTACGGCCGGCCGCCGGGGGCGGTGCCGCGGATGTCGCGGTGCAGCAGCCGTACCCGGCGCCCCTCGGCAGCGGCGTCCTCTCCTCCGTACACCCAGAGCTGCACGGATTCCACGGAGCGCACGCCGCGGCCCCAGGGGTCGGTGCGGAAGGCGGAGTGCTGGTCGACGCCCGCGGCGATGACGGGGTGGGCCACCTGCATGGTGAAGGCGGCGGGCAGCATCAGCAGGAGCCGGACGTCCCCGGCGACGTTCCACAGGATTCCGCCGGGCGCCGGCGGCTGGGGATCCTGCTTCGGAGGGCGGCCGTCGTGCGTCTGCCTCATGAATCCCAGTATGCGAGTGCCATTCGACCGGGTGCGTAAAGATTCCGGTCGCACGGGTGTTACCCAGAGGTAACTGCAGGTGGTGTGATGGCGGGGCCGATCACTCCCCCACCGGAAATCAGGAGACTTCATGGCGCTCTCCCCGCTCCGCCGAGGCAAGGCCACCGCTGCGGCCGTCGCCGCCCTGGCGGCCGCCGCGCTGACCGTCACCGCCACGCCCGCCGCCTCCGCCGCCTCGGAGGCGGACACGACGCCGCAGCTGAGCGTTCTGTCGTACAACGTCTTCCTGTTCAGCAAGAGCCTGTACCCCAACTGGGGCCAGGACCACCGGGCGCGCGAGATACCGAAGGCGTCCTTCTACCAGGGCCACGACGTCGTCGTGCTCCAGGAGGCCTTCGACAACTCCTCCGGCGACGCGCTGAAGGCCAACTCGGCCGCGCAGTACCCGCACCAGACGCCGGTGGTGGGCCGCAGCAAGAGCGGGTGGGACGCCACGGGCGGCTCGTACTCCGCCACCACTCCCGAGGACGGCGGCGTCGCGATCCTCAGCAAGTGGCCCATCGTCCGCAAGGAGCAGTACGTCTTCAAGGACGCCTGCGGCGCCGACTGGTGGTCGAACAAGGGCTTCGCGTACGTGGTCCTCGACGTGAACGGCACGAAGGTGCACGTGCTGGGCACCCACGCCCAGTCCACGGACCCGGGCTGCGGCGCGGGCGAGGCGGCGCAGATGCGCAGCCGTCAGTTCCGGGCGATCGACGCCTTCCTGGACGCGAAGAACATCCCGGCGAACGAGCAGGTCATCGTGGCCGGCGACATGAACGTCGACTCGCGGACGCCGGAGCACGCCACGATGCTCGCGGACGCGGGCCTCGCGGGCGCGGACACGCGCACCGGGCACGCGTACTCCTTCGACACCGCGGACAACTCGATCGCCAAGTACCGCTACCCGACCGACCCGCGCGAGGACCTCGACTACGTCCTGCACCGCCAGGGCCACGCCCGGCCGGGCGGGTGGGAGAACCACGTGGTCAAGGAGCAGAGCGCGCCCTGGACGGTCTCCAGCTGGGGCACGTCGTACACGTACGACAACCTCTCGGACCACTACCCGGTGATCGGTTCCTGAGCCGGGCGGGGTGCGGCGCCGTTCCTGCGGGCGCCGCACCCCGCGCGCTCGTCGCGCAGGTCAGGGCTGCGCGTACATCTCCTCGATGACCTCGGCGTACGCGGCGCGGACCACGCGGCGCCGCAGCTTGAGCGAGGGGGTCAGCTCGCCGGTCTCCGGCCCCCACTCCCTGGTCAGCAGCCGGTACTTCTTGATCTGCTCGGTGCGGTTGAGCCGGGCGTTGGCCGCCTCGACCGCGCGGGCGACCTCCTCGTGCACGGCGGGGTGCGCGGCGAGCGCGGCGAGTCCGTCCGCCTCGATGCCCCGGGCCGCGGCCCAGGCGGGCGCCAGTTCGGGGTCGAGGACGAGCAGGGCGACGAGGTAGGAGCGGCCGTCGCCGTGGACCAGCGCCTGCCCGATGAGCGGGTGCTCCTTGACGGTGTTCTCCACGAGCGCGGGCGAGACGTTCTTGCCCGTCGAGGTGATGATCAGTTCCTTCTTGCGGTCGGTCAGCCAGAGGAACCCGTCGCCGTCGAGCCGGCCGACGTCCCCGGTGGGGAACCAGCCCTCGGCGTCGCACGCGCTCTCCAGCGAGCCGTCGGGGTTCAGGTAGCCGTCGAAGACCGTGGCGCCGCGGGTCAGGATCTCGCCGTCCTCGGCGAGCTTCAGCTCCACGCCCTCGATCGGGCGGCCCACGGAACCGAGCCGGAAGGCGTCCGGGCTGTTGACCGTGCACACGCCCGAGGTCTCCGTGAGCCCCCACGCGTCCATGATCGTGATCCCCCAGCCGGCCCAGAAGCGGACCACGTCCAGGGGCATGGGCGCGGTGGCGCTGGCCGTCCACAGCAGCCGGTCGAGCCCGGCGAGCCCCAGCAGCGGGTCGAGGACCTGCTCCTTGGCGCGGGTGTACGCCTCCTCGACGGCCGCGGGGACCTCCTCGCCCCGCTCCAGGTGCCCGGACCGGGCCC
The DNA here is from genome assembly GCF_055602345.1 of Streptomyces sp. NPDC037401. Taxonomy (NCBI): domain Bacteria; kingdom Bacillati; phylum Actinomycetota; class Actinomycetes; order Kitasatosporales; family Streptomycetaceae; genus Streptomyces; species Streptomyces sp. NPDC037401. The sequence goes on along the minus strand of NZ_JBVJWO010000001.1, from coordinate 94,771 downwards.
GGGCCACGTCGTTGGCGGCCTCGATGGCCTGGCGCTGCCCGTCCGGCAGCCCGGCGAGGACGGCCCGTACGGACGCGGCGAGCTTCTCCCACACCCGCGGGACGCCGAAGAACTGCACCGGGTGCAGCTCGCGTACGGACGCGGCCACGGCGGCCGGGTCGGCGCACATCCGCACGTGCGCGGCGCGCAGCAGCGGCAGGTAGATGCCGAGGATGCGCTCGGCGATGTGCGCGAACGGCAGGTAGCACAGGTGCTCGGCGTGTTCGGGGAGGTCCACGTGCCGGTCGAGCCGGACGGCCTGGAGCAGGATGTTGCGGTGCGTGAGCCGGACGCCCTTGGGGTCGCCGGTGGTGCCGGAGGTGTAGACGACCGTGAGCGGGTCCTCTGGGCGGGCCTCACGCCAGCCCTTCTCGAACGCGTCCGCGCTGTGCAGGCGGGCGCCGCTCGCGTGCAGGGAGCCGTAGCTGCGGTGGCTGCCGGCGTCCGCCTCCTCGGCGACGACGAGGCGCTCCAGGGGGATGTCCGGGGCGGCCAGCAGCGGTTCCCAGCGGGCCAGTTCGCGGGCTCCCTCGACGACGGCGAGGCGGGCCCGGCTGTGCCGGGCGATGTGGGCGATCTGCTCGGGTGCGGAGGTTCCGTACACGGTGACGGGGACGGCGCCGAGGTGGACGAGGGCGAGGTCGCTGAGCCAGTGCTCGGGGCGGTTGCCCATCATCATCAGGACGTGGTCGCCGCGGCCGACTCCGAGGGCGGCGTAGCCGGAGGCGAGGACGGCGACCTTGCGGCGGGCCTCGGCCCAGGTGAGGGTCGTCCAGTCGGCGCCGGTGCGCCAGGACAGGGCGGGCAGTGCGCCGTGGTGCTCGGCGTTGCGGGCGAGCAGGGCGGGCACGGTGATCTCTTCGGGTCGTCCGGGCAGTGAAAGGTTCGTGGGCATGGGCAGCTCCTGGCCGTTTCACATCGTTGGTGCGACAGCAATACTGTTGAACCTGAAGCGGAGGATCAGAGAGCGAGGCACAGCCGATGACCACCCAGGCGCAGGAGCCCACGCTCACCGTCGACGAGCTCGCCGCGCGGGCGGGTGTCACCGTCCGTACCGTACGTTTCTACAGCACCCGCGGGCTTTTGCCCCCTCCCGTGATCGGACCTCGCCGGGTGGGCCAGTACGGCCCCGAGCACCTGTCCCGGCTGGCGCTGATCGAGGAGTTGCAGGTGCAGGGCATGACCCTGTCCGCGATCGAGCGGTACCTCGACGCCCTGCCGGACGACCTCAGTGCGCACGACCTGGCGATCCACCGGGCCCTGGTGGCCACGTGGGCTCCCGACGCGGCGGAACAGGCCTCGCGGACCGAGCTGGAGAAGCGGGCCGGGCGGACCCTGTCGGACGCGGACGTGCAGCGGCTGACGGCGATGAACGTCGTCGCGCCCGCGGGCGGGGGGTACCGGGTGGACGTGAACCTGCTGCGGCTGGGGGTGGCGCTGCTGGACGTGCCGATCTCCCACGAGACGATCGTGGCGGCGCGCCGGGTACTGGTGGACCACACCCGGTCGGCGGCGCACGAGCTGACCCGGCTGTTCCGCGACGAGGTGTGGGGGCCGTTCACGGAGGGCGAGGACGATCCGGAGCGGGTGGAGTCGATGAAGGCGCTGTCGGCCCACATGCAGCCCATGGTGGTGCAGGCGCTGGTGACGGCCTTCCAGCGGTCGCTGAAGGAAGAGCTGCGGGCGGCGTTCCGGTCCGAGGAGGACTGAAACACCGCCCGCAGCCGGCCTTGCCGGGGGTCAGTCGGTGAACTTCTCGCCCCGCTCGGCCTTCTCCACGAGGAGGGCCGGCGGGGTGAAGCGCTCGCCGTAGGTGGCGGCGAGCTCGCGGGCGCGGGCGACGAAGCCCGGCAGGCCGCCCTCGTAGCCGTTGACGTACTGGATGACGCCGCCGGTCCAGGCCGGGAAGCCGATGCCCATGATGGAGCCGATGTTGGCGTCGGCGACGGAGGTCAGGACCCCCTCCTCGAAGCAGCGGACGGTGTCCAGGGCCTCGGCGAAGAGCATCCGCTCCTTCATGTCCTCGAAGGGGATCGCCGCGTCCGGCTTGCCGAAGTGCTCGCGCAGGCCGGGCCACAGGCGGGTGCGCTTGCCGTCCTCGTAGTCGTAGAAGCCGGCGCCGCCGCTGCGGCCGGGGCGCTCGAACTCGTCGACCATGCGGTCGATGACCGCGTCCCCGGGGTGCTGCGTCCAGGCCCGGCCCTCGGCCTCGAAGGCCTTGCGGGTCTCGTTGCGGATCTTGCGGGGCAGGGTCAGGGTCAGCTCGTCCATCAGGGAGAGCACCTTGGCCGGGTAGCCGGCCTGCGCGGCCGCCTGCTCGACCGAGGCCGGCTCGATGCCCTCGCCGACCATGGCGACGCCCTCGTTGATGAACTGGCCGATGACCCGGGAGGTGAAGAAGCCGCGGCTGTCGTTCACCACGATCGGGGTCTTGTTGATCTGTCGGACCAGGTCGAAGGCGCGGGCGAGGGCCTCGTCACCCGTCTGCGCACCCTTGATGATCTCGACCAGGGGCATCTTGTCGACCGGCGAGAAGAAGTGCAGGCCGATGAAGTCGGCGGGGCGCGCGACGCCTTCGGCGAGACCGGTGATGGGCAGGGTGGAGGTGTTGGAGCACAGCAGCGCGTCGGGCGCCACCACGTCCTGGATCTCCTGGAACACCTTGTGCTTGAGGGAGGTGTCCTCGAAGACCGCCTCGATCACCGCGTCGCAGCCGGCCAGGTCGGCCGGGTCGGCGGTGGGGATGATCCGGGCGAGCAGGGCGGCCCGCTTGGCCTCGGTGGTGCGGCCGCGCGAGAGGGCCTTGTCGAGGAGCTTCTCGGAGTACGCCTTGCCCTTGGCGGCCGCCTCGGCGGAGACGTCCTTGAGGACGACGTCGATGCCGGCGCGGGCGCAGGAGTACGCGATGCCCGCGCCCATCATGCCGGCGCCGAGCACGGCGACCTTGCGGACCTTGCGGGGCTCGATGCCCTTGGGGCGGCTCTGGCCGGAGTTGACGGCCTGGAGGTCGAAGAAGAACGCCTGGATCATGTTCTTGGCGGTCTGTCCGGTGACCAGCTCGGTGAAGTAGCGGGCCTCGATGACCAGCGCGGTGTCGAAGTCGACCTGGGAGCCCTCGACGGCGCAGGCGAGGATGTTGCGCGGCGCGGGGTACGGGGCGCCGGCGAGCTGCTTCTTCAGGTTGGCCGGGAAGGCCGGGAGGTTGGCGGCGAACCGCGGGTTGGACGGGGTGCCGCCGGGGATCTTGTAGCCGGGGACGTCCCAGGGCTGCTTCGACTCGGGGTTCGCATCGATGAAGGCGCGGGCTTTGGCGAGCATCTCCTCGGGGGTGGCGGCCAGTTCGTGCACCAGGCCGTTGTCGAGGGCCCGCTGCGGGCTGTACTGCGTACCCTGCAGGAGCACCTTGAGCAGCGCGTCGGCGATGCCCATCAGGCGGACCGTGCGGGTGACGCCGCCGCCGGCGGGGAGCAGGCCGAGGGTGACCTCGGGCAGGCCGATCTTCGAGCCGGGGGCGTCGAGGGCGACGCGGTGGTGGCAGGCCAGGGCGATCTCGTAGCCGCCGCCCAGGGCCGCGCCGTTGATCGCGGCGACCACGGGCTTGCCGAGCGTCTCGATGCGGCGCAGGGAGCGCTTGATCGCGGTGCCGGTCTCGAAGGCCAGGTGGGCGTCCTCGGGGCGCAGCCGGATCATGTCCTTGAGGTCGCCGCCCGCGAAGAACGTCTTCTTGGCGGAGGTGAAGACGATGCCGCGGATGGAGTCCTTCTCGGCCTCGGCGCGGTCGGCGATCGCCGCGATGGAGTCCTTGAAGGCCTGGTTCATGGTGTTGGCGGACTGGTTGGGGTCGTCGAGGACGAGGGTGACGACGCCGGTCTCGTCCTGTTCCCAGCGGATCGTGGTGGACTCGCTCATGGTCACTGCTTTCGTTTCGGAAGGTCCGGGGGCAGGGGATACAGGACGATTCAGAGGCGTTCGACGATGGTGGCGACGCCCATGCCGCCGCCGACGCAGAGGGTGACGAGCCCGTAGCGCTTGTCCTGGCGCTCCAGCTCGTCGACGATCGTGCCGAGGATCATCGCGCCGGTCGCGCCGAGCGGGTGGCCGAGCGCGATGGCGCCGCCGTTGACGTTGACCTTGTCGAGGGACAGGCCCATGTCCTTGACGAAGCGCAGCACGACGCCCGCGAAGGCCTCGTTGATCTCGACCAGGTCGATGTCGTCGATGGTCAGCCCGGCCTTGGCGAGCGCCTTGCGGGTGGCGGGGGCGGGGCCGGTGAGCATGATGGTGGGCTCGGAGCCGGAGACGGCCGCCGAGACGATCCGGGCACGGGGGGTGAGGCCGTTCCGCTCGCCCGCCTCGCGGGAGCCGATGGCGACGAGCGAGGCGCCGTCGACGATGCCGGAGGAGTTGCCCGCGTGGTGCACGTGGTCGATCTTCTCGACCCAGTGGTACTTCTGCAGCGCCACCGCGTCGAAGCCGCCGAGTTCGCCGATGTCCGCGAAGGAGGGCTTCAGCTTGGCCAGCGTGTCGGCGGTCGTGCCGGGGCGGACGAACTCGTCGTGGTCGAGGACGATCAGGCCGTTGCGGTCGGTGACCGGGACGACGGACTTCGCGAACCGGCCGTCCTTGATGGCCGCCGCGGCGCGTTCCTGCGACAGGGCCGCGTACTCGTCCACATCGCGCCGCGAGAATCCCTCGATGGTGGCGATCAGGTCGGCGCCGATGCCCTGCGGGACGAATCCGGTGTCCCAGTTGGTCATCGGGTCGGCGAACCAGGCGCCGCCGTCGGAGGCCATCGGGACCCGGGACATGGACTCCACTCCGCCGGCCAGGACCAGGTCCTCCCAGCCGGAGCGGACCTTGGCCGCGGCCAGGTTGACCGCTTCCAGGCCGGAGGCACAGAAGCGGTTCTCCTGGACGCCCGCCACCGTGTCCGGCAGGCCGGCGGCGATGGCCGCGATGCGGGCGATGTCGGAGCCCTGGTCGCCGACGGGGCCGACGACGCCCAGGACGATGTCGTCGATGGTCGCCGGGTCCAGCCCCGGGTTGCGCTCGCGCAGCGCGTCGATGAGTCCGACGACCAGGTCGATCGGCTTGGTGCCGTGCAGGGCGCCATTGGCCTTGCCCCGCCCGCGCGGGGTGCGGATCGCGTCGTATACGTAAGCTTCGGTGCTCACTGGTCAAGCCTTTCGCAGGGAGGTTTAGCCGAGCAGGGAACGGCCGATGATCTCCTTCATGATCTCGGTCGTACCGCCGTAGATGGTCTGGATGCGGCCGTCCGTGAAGGCCCGGGCCACCCGGTATTCGGTCATGTATCCGTATCCGCCGTGCAGTTGCAGGCAGCGGTCGGCGACCCTTTTCTGCAGTTCGGTGGCCCACCACTTGGCCATGGAGGCGTGGACGTGGTCCAGCTCGCCGTTCGCGTGGTCGGTGATGCACCGGTCCAGGAAGGTGCGGGTGACGGCGCACTCCGTGGCCATCTCCGCGATCTCGAACCGGACGTGCTGGAGCTTGGCGAGAGGCCGCCCGAAGGCCTCGCGCTCCTTGACGTACCCGGTCGTGAGCTCCAGCAGGTGCTCGGCGGCGGCTATGCCGGCCATCGCGATGGCCAGGCGCTCCTGGGCGAGGTTCGTCATCAGGTGGAGGAACGCGCCGTTCAGCTCGCCGAGCAGGTTCTCCTTGGGGACGCGTACGTCGTGGAAGAACAGCTCGGCGGTGTCCTGCGACTTCTGGCCGATCTTGTCGAGGTTGCGGCCGCGTTCGAAGCCCTCCGCGCCCCGCTCGACCACCAGCAGCGACAGGCCGTGCGCGCCGCCGTCGGGGGTGGTCCGGGCGACCACGATCACCAGGTCGGCGAGGATGCCGTTGGAGATGAAGGTCTTGGAGCCGTTCAGCACCCAGTGGTCCCCGCGGTCCTCGGCCGTGGTGCGGATGCCCTGGAGGTCGGAGCCGGCGCCCGGCTCGGTCATCGCGATCGCCGTGATGATCTCGCCGCTGCAGAAGCCGGGCAGCCAGCGGCGCTTCTGCTCGTCGGTGGCGAGCGAGGTGAGGTACGGGCCGATGATGTCGTTGTGCAGGCCGATGGCCAGTCCCGGCGTGCCCGCCCGGGTGAACTCCTCAGCGATGACGGCGGCGTAGCGGAAGTCCGGATTGCCGCCGCCCCCGTACTCCTCGGGCACGGCCAGGCCCAGCAGCCCCTGCCGGCCGGCCGCGCGCCACGCCTCGCGGCTGACGATGCCGTCCTTCTCCCACTGTTCGTAGTGCGGCAGCACCTCCTTCGCGAGGAAGGTGCGGACGGTCTCGCGGAACGCTTCGTGATCCGCGTGGAAGATGTCGCGCTTCATCCGGGCCCCCTAGAGCCAGTTCTTGACGGTTTCGACCAGCCGGGCCGGTTCGGGGCCGACGGGAATGACGTTGAGCACGGTGACGTCCGCCGCCTCCGCGGCCACGGCCTCGTCACGGGCCCGGCGCGGGTCGCCGGCGTGGCTCGTCGGGACGGAGGGATCCATCAGCCACCGTCCGCGGCGAGCCCGGGCACGCCCCAGTCGCGGGCGACCCCGTCGGTGTCCGCGCCCGGCTGCGCGGGGCCGCTGCGCACGGTCGTGGGCGTGGCGGAGAACCGCGGCGCAGGCGCCGGCTGGGTGATCCCGCCGAAGTCGGTGAAGGTGCCGCGGGCGGCCAGGTGCGGGTGCCCGGGGGCCTCGCCCAGCGACAGCACGGGGGCCACGCAGGCGTCGGAGCCCTCGAAGACGGCGGTCCACTCGGCGCGGGTACGGGTACGGAAGGCAGCCGCGACGCTCTCGCGGAGCTCGCCCCAGCGGGCGAGGTCCTTGCGGGCGGGGGCGCCGTCCTTGATGCCGAGCAGCCCGGTGAACTCGTCGTAGAACTGCTGCTCCAGCGCGCCGACGGCCATGTACCCGCCGTCGGAGGTCTCGTAGCAGCCGTAGAAGGGGCAGCCGCCGTCGAGCAGGTTGGCACCGCGCCGGTCCTGCCAGCCGCCGGCCGCGACCATGCCGTGGATCATCGCGGTCAGGTGGGCGGTGCCGTCGACGATCGCCGCGTCGACGGTCTGGCCGGTGCCGGTGGTGCGGGCGTGCTGGAGCGCGGCGAGCACGCCGACGACCAGGTAGAGGGAGCCGCCGGCGTAGTCGCCGACCAGGTTGGCGGGTACGGCCGGGGGCTCGTCCGGCTTGCCGATCATGCCGAGGGCGCCGGTGATCGCGATGTACGCGATGTCGTGCCCGGCGCGCGGGGCGAGCGGGCCGTCCTGGCCCCAGCCGGTCATGCGGCCGTAGACGAGGCGCGGATTGCGGGCGCGGCACCGCTCGGGCCCCACGCCGAGGCGCTCCGCGACGCCGGGGCGGAAGCCCTCGATCAGGATGTCGGCCCGTTCGGCCAGGTCCAGGACGCGGGCGGGGCCGTCCGGCGCCTTGAGGTCGACGAGAACGGAGCGCTTGTTGCGGTTGGTGACGTCGTACGCGGGATTGACCGCGAGGCCACCGCCGCCGGGGCGGTCCACCCGCACCACGTCGGCGCCGAGGTCGGCGAGGAGCATGGCGGCGAACGGGCCGGGTCCGATGCCGGCCAGTTCGAGCACGCGCACCCCCGCGAGCGGGCCGGTGCCGGTTCCGGTGCCGTTCCCTGTCACTGCCATCGAGCCCCCAGGTACCCAGGTGTGTGACACAAGTGATGTAACACCAGCGATGCTAGGAACGGCACCCGCTCCGCACAAGCCCCTGGGCGAGCAAGCGCTTAGTTCTTTTGCGCCTACGCCCGCTTCTCCCGCTCCCCCGTCTGTGCCTGCCGTTCGTCCAGCTCCTTGATCAGGCGCTTGAGGGCCACGGTCCGGTAGCTCTCCTCCACCCACTCGCACAACACCTCGGCCGACGGGGACCCCTTCGGCGCGAGCGGGACCGTCACCCAGCCGGCCTTGCCCAGCCCGTATCCGGCCGGCTCGGCCCCGGGCATGGTCATCGCGTGCCCGTGCAGGTCCTCGTCCTTCAGCTTGACCGTGACACCGAGGGGGTAGTCGCCCTCGGTGTCCCCCAGGAAAACGAAGATCTTCTTGTTGACCTTCACCACGCAGTCCTCGGGGCCCCAGGGGAACTCCTCCCCCGCACCGGGCAGATCGAGGGCGAATGCCCGGACTTTCTCCCACTTGCGCGCAGCACTGTTCATCGGCGGACCTCCCTGGTCGCACGGGCACCTGACGCTCACGCTAGCCTCGGCCACCGACAACAGCCGGGAGGAGCGGGGATGAACAGACAGGACGGGCCCGAGCGGGCGTACGACGTCGTGCTCTTCGGAGCCACGGGGTTCGTCGGGGCGCTGACCGCCGAGTACCTGGCCGCGCACGCCCCCGAGGGCTGCCGCTGGGCGATCGCCGGCCGCAGCACCGCGAAACTGGAGCGGCTGCGCGAGCGCCTCACCGCCATCGATCCCGCCTGCGCCGCACTGCCGTTGCTGCACGCGGACGCCTCCGATCCGGACTCGCTGCAGGAGCTGGCGCGGTCCACCCGCGTGCTCGCGACCACCGTCGGGCCGTACGTCTGGTACGGCGCCGGGCTCGTGGCCGCCTGCGCGGAGGCGGGCACCGACTACCTGGACCTGACGGGCGAGCCGGAGTTCGTGGACCGGATGTTCGTGGAGCACGACGCGCGGGCCCGGGAGACCGGGGCCCGGATCGTGCACGCCTGCGGCTTCGACTCCGTACCGCACGATCTGGGCGCGTACTTCACGGTGCGGCAGCTGCCCGAGGGCGTCCCGCTGACCGTGGACGGGTTCGTCCGGTCGAACGCGCTGTTCTCCGGCGGGACCCTGGCCTCCGCGCTGACCGCGATGGGCCGCGGGCCGCAGAGCCTGCGGGCGGCGCGGGAGCGGCGCCTGCACGAGCCGCGGCTGCTGGGCCGCCGGGCCCGCGCCCCGCTGGGGGCGCCGCGGTTCAGCCGCGAGACCGGCACCTGGGCGCTGCCGCTGCCCTCGCTGGACCCGAAGGTCGTGGCCCGCTCGGCGGCCGCGCTCGAGCGGTACGGGCCGGACTTCCGCTACCGGCACTACGCGTCGGTGAAGCGGCTGCCGGTGGTGCTCGGGGGCACTGCGGCGCTCGGTGCCACAGTGGCGCTGGCACAGCTGCCGCCCGCGCGGAACTGGCTGATGGGCCGCTGGGAGCCGGGCCGCGGGCCGGACGCGCAGCAGCGGGCGCGCAGCTGGTTCACGGTGCGGTTCGTGGGCGAGGGCGGCGGCCGCCGCGTCTTCACGGAGGTCTCGGGCGGCGATCCCGGGTACGGGGAGACGGCGAAGATGCTGGCCGAGTCGGCGCTGAGCCTGGCGTACGACGAACTGCCCGCGACGGCGGGGCAGGTGACGACGGCGGTCGCGATGGGCGACGCGCTGACGCAGCGGCTGCGGGCGGCGGGGATCGTCTTCCGGGTCGTGGACCTGCGGTAGCCGGGGTCGCAGCGGCGGGGCGTCCGGTGCCCGGTCAGCCCTGGGCTTCCCGCAGGGCGCGGCGGCAGAGCGAGTCGGCCTGCCGGGTGGTCTCCGGGATCCGGAAGCGCGGGCTCAGGGCGAGGGTGTGGGCGCAGGCGTTGTCGAGGGAGACCCGGTGCCCGACGGACACGTAGACGGGTTTGACCCCGCTCTGGGTCCGCAGGGCGGCGCCGACCTCGAGCCCGCCGGGAGCGAGCAGCGGGGACCGGTCCCCGCGCCGGTCGGCCGGAGGCTCGTACGCGAAGGTGAACGGGTTCTTCGCGACGCCGACGGCGGGCAGTCCGGTCACGACGCCGAGGTGGCTGGCGAGCCCGAAGCCGCGCGGGTGAGCGATCCCGTAGCCGTCGCACACGACGAGCGCGGGCCGGGCGCTGAGCGCGTCGAGCGCGGCGAGCACGGTGGGCAGCTCGCGGAAGGCCAGCAGGCCCGGGACGTAGGGGAAGCTGACCCGGCCGACGGCGGTGGCCTCCTCGACGGTCTCCAGCGTCGCCGCGTCGAGGACGACGGCCGCGGCGGCCACGAGGTCGCGCTCGTCGTCGTACGCGACGTCGACGCCGGCGACCAGCCCGCGTCCGGGCGGCGGGCCCGCCTCGTCCCGCACGACGCGGGTGCGGAGTTCGTCCTGTATCGCCCGGGCTTCGGCCTCGTCGGCCGGGGTCTTCACGCTCGTCATGGTGATCCGAGAGTAGCCTGACGATCATGTTCGTAATGGAGTTGACCTACATCGCACCCATCGAGGCCGTCGAGGAGGAGCTGGACGCCCACATCGCCTGGCTGGACGGCCACTACGCGGCGGGCGTCTTCCTGGCTTCGGGGCGCAAGGTGCCGCGCGACGGCGGCGTGATCCTGGCGGGCGGCGTCTCGCGTGCCGAGATCGAACGCATCGCGGAGGAGGACCCGTTCACGCGGGCCGGCGTCTGCACGTACCGCATCACGGAGTTCCTGGCGACGAAGACCTCCGCCGACCTCTCCACGGTCCGCGAGGCGCCCGCGGTCTGACCGCCCGGCTGTACGAGCGGCCCGGTCCGATCCGCGGGGCCCGCCGGTGAGCGGACCCCGCTGCCGCGCCCGGACCGCGGGCCGGCAGGGTCGGGCCGGGCCGGGCCGGTCGGGTCCTACCTCTGGAGGCGGGCGATGCGGCCCTTCTCCCCGGAGGCCCAGCAGGCGCCGTCCGTCGTGCAGTCGACCGTGTCGAACGATCCGGCGTCCAGCGGGCGCCAGGTGCGGCCGCCGTCCGTGGTCAGGTCCGTGCCGGTCGGCCCGACCGCCAGCGCCGCCGAGCGCGCGTACGGCAGCCAGGCCACGCCCGAGCGGTACGCGGGCGGCGGGGTCGACGCGGGCGACCAGGCGCGGCCGCCGTTGCCGGTGACGGCCGCCGCCTGCGGTGACGCCTGGTCGGCGCGGTAGTCGCCGCCGACCGCGATCCCGTGCCGCCGGTCGCGGAAGGCCAGGGCGAAGACGCCCTTCGCGCCCTCCCCCGCCGGGACGCTCGTCTCGGTGACCGTCCATCTCCGCCCGCGGTCCGAGGAGTGCAGGACCCGGGCCACGGCCCCGCCGCCGGTCGCCAGCCACACGTCACGGGGACCCGCGCTCACCAGGCACTGGCCGCTGGCTGCGAAGCCCGCCTCGCCCGGCAGCGCGGCCGGCATCCCCGCGTCCGGCAGCACCCGCCACGAGCGGCCGCCGTCCGAGGTGGACAGGATGCGGAACTTCCCGTTCACCGGGTCGCTCATGGCGAGGCCGTGGCGGCGGTCGAAGAAGGTCAGGCAGTCGTAGAAGGCCTTCGGGTCCGGATTGCGGAAGGTCTCCGTCCAGCTGGCTCCGCCGTCCTCGGTGCGGAAGACCCGCGAGTCCTCGCCCTCGCCGATGGAGAGGGCCACCGCCCGCCGCGCGTCGAAGGCCTCGATGTCGCGCAGCTCCAGGCCCGCCGCGGCCGGCGGCGATACGTTCCGCCAGGTGCGGCCGCCGTCGGTCGTCCGCAGCACCGTGCCCTTCGAGCCCGACACCCAGGCCGTGGACCGGCTCACCGCCGCGAGCCCGCGGAACCGGGCGTCCGTACCGCTCTGCTTGAGGGCCCACCGCGCGCCCGAAGCGGACGCGACCGCCCCGGAGTCCACCGGACCGCCGCCCGGACCGCTGTCCGCCAGGGCCACGGGCGCCGCGAGCGCCCCTGCTAACACTGCCGCGCACATGCCAACCGCCAGAAGTCTCATGGCGCGGGAAGCTAACGCACCGCCGTGATCGCCGTCCAGAGCGCGTCACGCCGGCCTCACGCCCACCATGCGGGCCAGCGAGAACCGGCCCTTCTGAAGCACCACCGGCGCCCCGGGAACCCTTCCGCTTCGCACCATGAGCAGCGACGCCACGATCACTCTGTGCGATCACACAGGTTGATTCACGCCACTCGGTGACACACGTCACGCACCCCTCCCGTGCACGGATCCGCCGGTTCCTGCGTCTACCCAGATGCCCAACCGATCGCCGCAAGGGAGCAGGCCTTGATCACCGTTATCGAGCAAGCAGTACAGGCCCGGCTGGTCGCGACCGCACCCAGGGTCGAGTCCGTGCCCGTCACGCTCTGCTACGACCGCTCGGACCCCTTCGCGGTCCGGATGGCCTTCCCCGCCCCCGCGACGCTGGAGGGCATCGAGGTCTCGTGGGCGTTCGCACGCGAGCTCCTGGAGACGGGCATGGAGGAAGCGTCCGGCATCGGCGACGTCCGGGTGCGCCCGTACGGACCGGAGCGCACCGTGGTGGAGTTCCACGCGCCCGAGGGCATCGCCGTCGTCCTGATGGAGTCCGGCGAACTGCGCCGCTTCCTGGACCGCACGGCCGCGCTCGTGCCGCCCGGCATGGAGCACCTCTACCTGGACGTGGACCACGACCTCGCCGAGCTGCTGCGCGGCACCCTCTGAGCGGCACCCTCCGACGCGACGCGTAAATCGTTTGCGGGCCGGTTCGCCGGCCCGTAGCGTCAGCGACGGAACTGCCGTCGTTGATCGGAGAAGGACATTGCTCGTGAGGCCCTGAGACACCGCCCGGTGTCTCCACGTGTTGCTCGGAACCACTCATGCAACCGGAGGCCTCCATGTCACGTTCTTCTTCTCCTTCCGCCGCGTTCGTCACCTGCTCCGCCCTCGGCTTCGACTGGCCTGACGGCACCACCGTGTTCGACGGTCTCCAACTGACCGTCGGCCCCGGCCGCACCGGCCTCGTCGGTCTCAACGGCTGTGGGAAGTCGACCCTCTTGAAGCTGGCCGCGGGTGAACTGACCCCTTCGGACGGGCAGATCACGGTGGCCGGCTCGGTCGGCTACCTCCCCCAGGGCCTGATCCTCCACACGGACCTCCGCGTCGACGACGCCCTCGGCATCGCCGCCGCACGCGCCGCCCTGCACGCCATCGAGGCGGGTGAGGCGACCGAGGAGAACTTCACCGCGGTCGGCGACGACTGGGACGTCGAGGAGCGCGCCCGCGCCACCCTCGACCAGCTCGGGCTGGACCGGATCGGCCTCGACCGCACGCTGGGCGACCTCTCGGGCGGCGAGTCGGTGCTGCTGCGGCTGGCCTCGCTCCTGCTGCGCCGCCCGGACGTCCTGCTCCTCGACGAGCCCACCAACAACCTCGACCTGCACGCCCGGCAGCGCCTCTACGCCGCGGTCGAGTCCTGGTCCGGCGTCATGGTCGTGGTCAGCCACGACCGCGAGCTGCTCGAGCGCGTCGACCAGATCGCCGAGCTGCGCGAGGGCGAAGTGCGCTGGTACGGCGGGAACTTCTCCGCGTACGAGCGCTCTCTCGCCGCCGAGCAGGAGACGGCCGAGCGCCTCGTCCGGGTCGCCGAGGCCGATGTGCAGCGGCAGAAGCGCGAACTGGCCGACGCCCACGTCAAACTGGCCCGCCGCAGGCGGTACGGGCAGAAGATGTGGGACCAGAAGCGCGAACCCAAGATCGTCATGGGTGCGCGCAAACGGCAGGCCGAGGTGTCCGCGGGCAAGCACCGCATCCTGCACCAGGAGAAGCTGGCCGAGGCGCGGGACCGGCTGGACCAGGCGGCCGAGGCCGTACGGGACGACGACGAGATCTGCTTCGAGCTGCCCGCCACCCGCGTGCCCCCGGGCCGCGGTGTGCTCACCCTGCGCGAGCTCGCCCTCGCCCACGCCGGCGGCAGGCACGTCGTACCGAAGGGGTGGGAGCTGCGGGGGCCCGAGCGGATCGCGCTGGTGGGGCGCAACGGCTCCGGAAAGACCACGCTGCTGCGCACGATCGCGGGGCAACTGCCCCCGGTCGCGGGCGAGGTGGAGGCCCATGTGCCGCTGCGCTTCCTGCCGCAGCGCCTCGACGTCCTCGACGACGGGCTGTCGGTGGTGGACAACGTGGCTCGCATGGCACCGGAGGCGACGAACAACCGGATCAGGGCGCGGCTCGCCCACTTCCTCTTCCGGGGCGCCCGGGCCGACCAGCCCGCCGGCACCCTGTCGGGCGGCGAACGGCTGCGCGCCACGCTGGCGGCGCTCCTGCTCGCCGAGCCGGCGCCGCAGCTGCTGATGCTCGACGAGCCGACGAACAACCTGGACCTGGCGAGCGTACGGCAGCTGACCACGGCACTGGAGTCGTACGAGGGAGCGCTGATCGTGGCGAGCCACGACGTGACGTTCCTGGAGTCGATCGGCATCACGCGCTGGCTGCTGCTGGACGGCGAACTGCGCCCGACGACCGGGGAGGAGGTGAGGGGAGCGCTGTGGGAACACTGATCTGGGCCCTGACGTGGCCGCCCGCGCCGGCCGCGGTCCGGCCTGCCCCGGCACCCTCAGGGGTGACGGGGCAGTAATGCCCAGGACTTGGTGCCGCCCCGCGGGGTGAGCACGGGGGTCAGCCCCCAGTCCCCGCCGCAGGCCTCGACCGCTGCGGCCAGCAGCCACATCCCGCGGCTGCGCCGACGCCGGCATTCCTCGCTCTCCTCGGGCGAGGAATGCGCCGGGTGCTGGTCGTAGACGACGATCCGCAGCGCGTCGAACTGCCAGCGGACCTTGAGCAGGATTTCCTTGTCGGGGGTGAACCGGTGGGCGCACGTGACCAGTTCGGAGGCGGCCAGGGCCGCGGTGTCGCACAGTTCCGACAGGCCGTGCCTGCCGAGCAGGGACCGGACGGCCGAACGGGCGCTGCCCGCGCAGTGGGCGCCCCCCGGCAGGCCTATGGAATAGCTCAGCCCTTCCGCGTCCGGTTCCGCGCCCGGCGGGATCCGCCTGGACTCCTGGGCCGACCGCAGGCCACGGAGGCTGCCCGTCATCGTGCTGCTCCAAATTCCGAGGTGCGCAAGGGGGTGGACATTCGGGCACACGGAGTCGCCCCGTGTGAGACTTGCACTACCGACCGTAGCGCAACCGGGTGCACAGTGCTACTACTTGTGTGACCACGTGGGCTTTCTTATGCCATTTCGGGCGTGGCGGCGCCGTGCGCGCAGCCGCGGCCGAGGAGAGGGGGAATCATGCCGCCCAGGAGCACCCCGACAGCACGTCAGCAGCGACTCGGCAGCGAGCTGCGCAAACTCCGTGAGCAGTCGGGCATGACGGTCCAACAGGCCGCCGCTCTCCTGGGGGTGGACCGGACCCGGATCCCGAACATCGAATCCGGCCGGATCGGCATCACGGCCGAGCGCGTCCGCACCCTCGCCTTCAACTACGACTGCCCCGACACGGCTCTGGTGGACCGGCTCGCCTCGATGGCGCAGGAGCGCGGCAAGGGCTGGTGGGAGCAGCACCGCGGGATGCTGCCGCCCGGACTCCTGGACATCGCCGAACTGGAACACCACGCGGTGGAGTTGCACACCGCGGTGACCACGCACATACCGGGGCTGCTGCAGACGGAGGAGCACGCCCGCGCGGTCTTCGACACCGCCGACCCTCCGCTGCCCGCACCCGACCTGCAGGCGCGGCTCGCCCTGCGGATGACCCGGCGGCGGATCTTCGACCGGGAGTGCCCGCCGCAGTACGAAGCGGTGATCCACGAGGCGGCGCTGCGCATGCAGTTCGGCGGGCCGAAGGTGGCCCGGGCCCAGCTGGAGCACATCCTGGAGCAGTCGGAGCGGGGCCACCTCACGGTGCGGGTCATCCCGTTCACCGCAGGCGGGTTCCCGGGCGCGGGCCAGTCGTTCACGTACGCGGCCGCCGCCATATCCCAGCTCGACACCGTACAGCTGGACACCTCGCACGGGTCGATGCTGCTGGATTCCGACATGAAGCTGAGGCGCTACCGGGGACTGCTGGAGCGGCTGCGCCGGCTGGCGCTGCCGGACCGCGACTCGCGCGAGTTCGTCCACCGCGTGGCGCAGGACCTGTGACCCCGTACGCACACACCGCGTACGCCACCGCGCAGCCGAGCGCACCCACGACCGTGACGGGAAGCCCGAGGAGAGACGACATGAGCACGCGCACCAGCCACATCGCCTGGGACGAGGCCTTCTGCAGCGAGGGAGCCAACTGCTTCCGCTTCGGACGGGACGACGAGGGCAGGGCGTACATAGGCACCACCCAGTCCCCGGTGTTCGTCAGCGACTCCATCGACGCCCTGCGGGCCCTGATCGACGCGGTCAAGGCGGGCGCGGCCGACCATCTCGTGCGCTAGGTCGCGTCGTCGGCACGGGGGGGGACTCGCCACCCATGTGGTTACCGGCCGGTAGTCGTCAGTGTCGGTGAAATCGGCGATTTCCGGAGCTCGAAGTGTGAGCGATTTGTCCCGCCGCGCACGTCCGCGACCTCGCCACATAACGGAACGTATCCGTCCGTTCCGCCATCGGGACTTGGCTGGTCCTGACGCCGGGCTTAACCTACGGTTTCGTAACCTACGAAGCCGTAAGTATTCAGCCCGCCCCCCTGGAGTACCCGTGACCATCACCTCTCCCCACCTCGGCAGCTCGGAGGCGTGGACGGACGCCAAGCTGCTGTTCGCGCTGGAAGAGGTGGTCGAGAAGGAGCTCAACCGCCACCTGAAGGTCACCAAGGACTGGATGCCGCACGAGTACGTGCCCTGGAGCGACGCCCGCAACTTCCCCGGCTTCTTCGAGGACGGCGAGGCCTGGGACCCGCAGCAGTCCAAGGTCACCGACATCGGCAAGATCGCGCTGGTCGTCAACCTCCTCACCGAGGACAACCTGCCCAGCTACCACCACGAGATCGCGTCGCTCTTCGGCCGCGACGGCGCCTGGGGCACCTGGGTGCACCGCTGGACCGCCGAGGAGGGCCGCCACGGCATCGTGATGCGCGACTACCTGCTCGCGTCCCGTGCGGTCGACCCGGACAAGCTGGAGCAGTTCCGGATGCAGCACATGTCGGAGGGCTTCGAGTCCGACAACCGCCACTCGATGCTGCACTCGGTCGCGTACGTCGCCTTCCAGGAGCTGGCGACGCGCATCTCGCACCGGAACACCGGACACCAGTCCGGCGACCCGGTCTGCGACCGGATGCTCGCACGCATCGCGCAGGACGAGAACCTGCACATGGTCTTCTACCGCAACCTCCTCGGCGCGGCCTTCGAGCTGGCCCCGGACCTGACCATGCAGGCCGTGCGCGACGTCGTCGTCAACTTCCGGATGCCCGGACACGGCATGCCCGGCTTCGAGCGGTCCGCGGCCCAGATGGCGATCGGCGGGATCTACAACCTGCGGATCCACCACGACGACGTGATCTCTCCGGTGCTGCGCTTCCTGAAGGTCATGGAGATCGACGGCCTCGGCCCCGAGGGGCACCAGGCGCAGGAGGAGCTGGGCCTGTACATGGCCGACCTCGACGCGGAGGCCAAGAAGCTCGACGAGCGCCTCGCGGCGCGCGCGGCCCGGATCGCGGCCCGCGGGAAGTAACCCTCCCGGGTGATGGCGTTTGCCCTGGCGGGCGGCGGTTCTGCCAGGGTGTCCGTCCATGACCTCTCTTCGGGTGGACATCGACCGGCTGAACCGGTTGTGGCAGTCCCTGGACACGTGCGTGACCTCCCTCGCGGAGGCCCGCCGCGCCCTGTCCCGGATCCGCGCGGACCAGCTGGGCACGGCGGACCTCGACGAGGCCTGCGAGGCCTTCCAGGACAGATGGGCCTACGGGGCCGGCGAGCTGTCCGAGCGGATCGGCGAGATCCGCGAGGGCGTCCGGCTGAGCGCCGCGGAGTACGGGCGCCTGGAGGATGCCCTGCGCGCGGCCTTCCGCGGAGCGGCGGCCGACGGTGACTGAACCCCGCGCGTTCCCGGCCCTGGGATGGGACCCGGCTCCGGGATCACCGGCCGCGGTCCTGGCCCTGTCGTCGAAGCTGAAGTCCTCCGCGGCTGCACTGGGCGAGGCCTCGGGGGTACTGGACCGGCTGCTCGGCATGAGCGCCCCGTGGCAGGGCGAGGCGGCGGCCGCGTTCCGCGACTCCCTCTCGGACGAGCTCCCCCGCTACTTACGCCGCGCCCAGGACTCCCTCTCCCGCGCCGCGACCCGCCTCTCGTCGTGGCACGACACCCTGACCTCCCACCAGGCCCTGGCCCGCACGTACGAGTCCCGCGCGGCCGCCGTCCCGCCCGACGACACCGAGGCCCTCGCCTCCGTCCGCCGCCTGGCCCGCGAGCTGACGGAACAACACGCTGCGGACGCCCGCAAAGTGGCCGCGGCCCTCGACACGGCCGCGGAAAAACTGGCTCCCCGCGAGCCGGGGGTACTGCGCCGCTTCACCGACTGGCTGTCGGAGGACGGAGGGGACGCGTTCTCGGACTGGGCTGCGGTCCTGGGGTTCGCGGGCGTCCTCTTCGCCACCTGGTGTCCCCCCGTCGCGATCGGCCTGGTGCTCGTGGCGGGCGGGCTGAGCCTGGCTGCACTCACGCTCCATATGTCGGACCCCAAGGTGCGCAAGCCCATCGCGGACGGCGTCACCAAGGGCCAATTCGACGCGGACTTCTGGAAGAGCAGCGTCACCGTTCTGGGTGATGCCCTGGGCGCAGTGCCCGGTGTTTCCGCCGTGGCACACGGCGCCAAGGCGGGGTCCGCGGCGTTCCGGGCCGCGGCAGCCGTGCCCGAGGGGGCCGCGCTCGCGAACCTCGGCGCTGGCGTCCGCGAGGGCGCTCGCACGACCTGGGCCACGACGGGCTCGATGCAGAACGTCGAGAACCCGCTCACGCAATGGGCGCTCCGTAGCACAGGACCAGGCGCACAGCGCTTGGTGAAATACGGCGTCCCGGCAACGGGCGCAGTAACGGGTACGGCCGGCATCGCTGGTGTGGACGACGAGCCCGTCGTCGACCAGACTTCCACGGCGGTAGATGGGTCCCGGGCCGTACTGGACGACGCCCCCACCGTGGCAGCGAAGACCGCACACGTCTGGTCGGCGGTGGCACGATGAACGGGCACGGGGCGAGCGACGTTCACACCACGCCGCCGGTGTGGTTCCGTTTGCCGCCCGGATTCTGGGACGTCGAGCCCAGCCACCGCGACGAACTCGAATTACTCCTGGCCGAGTGGGTGGGTCCTGCGGTCGCTCCCGCCGCGCTCTCGGACGCCAGCCGATTCATGGACCTAGTCGACCGACTGCAGGGGACCGTCGGCGCGCAATGCGCCGTAGGCCTGCACCTTGATGACGAGGGCATCGCACTGTCCATGTTCTCGCTGGCCGTACGTCCCACACACGTGGGCAACCCGAATGCGGCGATCGCACGCACGTCCCTGAGCCTGCTGGAATCACCGTTGTGGAGCGCTCGCACCGCGCGCTTCCTGGACTTGCCGTGTGGCTCGCCCGCCGTGATGGTCACCGGCATCCTGCCGGTCCCCTGGGCCGACGGAACCGTCGACGTCTGCCAGGCACGGCTCGCCGTCGCACACCCCGCAGGGTCCCATGTCGTGGTCGCGAACCTGACAAGCAACGCGACACAGCACGCGCAGGCCTACGCCGACATCCTGGAAGGAATCGGCTGCACGGTCTCCTTCACCGATCCCACTCCCCCACCGCCGACCACGCCCCGCGCCGCACACTCACGCATTCTGGACGTGCTCACATGACGACAATTCCGCTGCCCCTCGCGAAGACGGCCTGGGAGCACCCGCCGACCGTGGACGGCTTCCGGCGCCTGGCACGGCGCAGGCTCACGTGGCTGGTTGGCACGGTCTCCGCGACCGTGATCACTGCGCCTCTCGCCTTCCTGGCGGCGGATAACAAAATCAGCGTCTTGCTGCTCCTGAGCGTCCTATGCGGGTCGGGGGTGTGCGCCGCCGTCGCACTCTTCGTCCGCCGACACCGTCTGCAGGCCATCCTGCAGGCCTACCCGTGGAGGGAGTACGGCTGCTCCTACCCGCCGCATGCCACGACGAGTTCCGTGCCCATCGTCCTGCACATGGACGACTGCACTCCGGCCTACCAGCTGCTGCCGCCGATCATGGCGCTAGCCACCAAGGAGAACGACCACCCCGACCGGATCTGGTTTGCCGGTGACCCCCGCTACGGCGGGGTGGTGTCGCCCGTCGGGGGGCATTACCCCGTGCGGGTCGTGCCGCACGGGGAGGTTCGTGGGGCCGGTGGAGACGAGGGGCTGGCGCGGCGGGTGGGGCTGGTGAAGGGAGACGGGGTGGGGACGCAGACCTGATCAGGAGCGGCGCAGCCGCAGCCGCTCCTGTTCGGACATCCCGCCCCAGACCCCGAAGCGCTCATCGTGGGTCAGGGCGTACTCCAGACACGCCGCCCGCCCCGTGCACGCCGCGCACAACCGCTTCGCCTCGCGGACCGACGTCCCCGGCTCCGGGAAGAAGAACTCCGGTCCCGTCTGCGCGCACAGCGCGTCCGCCTGCCAGGTGACATCCGTCGCGGTCTTGTTCATCAGCATGGAGGGAGCATGCCGACCGGCGATATACGTCTGATCAACGCCCGGTCAACGGCCCCCGTCTCCCCTCACGCCGCCGCCTCACGCGGCCCCCTCCTGCGGCGCGCTCGCGATCACCGCGAACCGCGCGCCGTACGGGTCCGCCAGCTTCGCGAACCGTCCCACACCCTCCATCGACACCGGCGTCAGCCGGACCTTGCCGCCCAGCTCCTCCGCCCGCGCCGCCGTCACGTCGCAGTCCGCGACCTCGAAGTACGGTGTCCAGTACGGCATCGCGGAGTCCTCGATCGGGTCGGACCCGATCGGGACCAGGCCGGCGAACGCCGCGTCGTCGTCCGCGCCCGCCGGCGTGGCCATCGTGTACGTGCCCCCGGCGAACTCCGTCCGGACGATCTCCCACCCGAACACCCTCCGGTAGAACTCCGCCGCCGCATCCGGCTCGCGCGTGTACAGCTCCGTCCAGCACAGCGAGCCCACGGCCGTCACCAGGTCGAGGCCGGTGTTCCCGTGCGGCTGCCAGGTCGCGAACGCGACCCCGGCCGGGTCGGCGAAGAGCGCCATGCGCCCGGCGTCCAGCACGTCCGAGGGCTCGTACAGCACCGCTCCGCCCGCGGCGCGCACCCCCGCCGCCGTGGCGTCCGCGTCCGCGCTCTGGAAGTAGACCGTCCAGCCGGGCAGGCCCTGCTCGGCGGTGACGTTCATGCCGCCCGCGACGGTCTTGCCGTCGAGCCGGAACATGCCGTAGCCGCCGACCTCCTCTCCTCCCGCTTCGAAGTCCCAGCCGAACAGCTCCGTGTAGAAGCCGCTGGCGCCGTCGATGTCAGGGGTGCCGATGTCGACCCAGTTCGGGGCGCCGTCGGCGTAGTCCGTCGTCAGCATGGCCCGCTCCTCCTCGGGTACGGACGGGTACGGGCGGGGCGTCGTCCGGATCCCGCTCTTCGAGTCTGGCACCGGGCACGGACGGTCCGCCCGGTGGGACGCCACCCGGGCCTGAACCGGGCTGGTACCGCGCCCGTACCGCCCGTACGCGCCGACAGCCCGGCGCCTTGCACACATGCCGCACGACCGTACGTTCAGTAAGATGGGCACATGACTGACGGGCGCATCGAGCGCGGCAACCAGACCCGCAGGCTGGTCCTCGACCACACCATGGGGATCGCCTCGGTCGACGGGCTGGAAGGGCTGTCCCTGGGGAAGATCTCGGCCGACCTCGGGCTCAGCAAGAGCGGCATCTTCGCGCTCTTCGGCTCGAAGGAGTCCCTCCAGGTCGAGACCGTACGCGCCGCGGTGGAGGTCTTCGTCGCCCGCGTCGTCCGTCCACTGGCCCCGGAGCCCGCCGGGGCGGGGAAGGCGTGGCGGCTGTGCGAGCTGTGGCTGGAGTACTCGGGGCTCCGGGTGTTCCCCGGCGGCTGCTTCTTCTACTCGGTCTCGGCGGAGTTCGACTCCCGCCCCGGACCGGTGCGCGACGAGATCGCCAAGACCCAGCGGGACTGGACGCGCTTCATCGAGCGGGTGCTGGACGAGGCGCGGCTGGCCGGCAGCTTCCCGGCAGACCTTGATGTCCCCCAACTCGCCTTCGAGATAAAGGCGTTGATGGAGATGGCGAACGCCCAGTCGGTCCTGCTCGGCGACCCCCTGGCCTACGGGAAGGCGGCGAAGGGGATCCTCGCCCGGCTGCGCATGGCGGCGACCGCCCCGGAGCAGCTCCCGGAACGGCCGCCTGCGATGGCCGCATTCACCTCAGGCGCTGCGGACTCCGGCTGAGCACCGCCGCGCCGGCAGGGCGCATGAGCACCGCCGAACCGGCCGCGGCGAGGGTCGCCACGGCGCAGAACAGGCACACGAGCGGGTAACCGGACGCGCCGGAACCGAGCAGGGCGGCGGTGGCCGCGATGCCGAGCGCGCCGCCGAACTGACGCGCCGTCATCAGCAGTCCGGTGCCGGCCGCGAAGCGCTGCGGGGCGAGGGCCGCCGAGGCGGCGGTCGACAGGCCCGTGAGGGCCATGCCGACGCCGAGGCCTCCGATCAGGCCTGCGGGCAGGAAGACCTGCGCGTACGAGGACGAGGACTCGGCCCACAGCCACAGCACGGCACCGTTGACCGCGAAGAGCAGCGCGCCGGCCGCCACCGCGGCCCACTGGCGGGCGGGCGGGATCCAGCGGCCGACGGCCAGGGCGCCGGCCATGGCCGTGAACGCGCCGGGCGTGACGCCGAGACCCGCTTGCAGTACGGACCAGTCCCAGTGGGCGGTGAGGAAGACGGGGCCGGCCAGCAGCCAGCCGTACATGCCCGCACCGAAGAGCGCGGAGCCGATGCTCGCTCCGGCGAAGACGCGGTCCCGCCACAGGTCGCGCTCGACGGCGGGCGCCGGGTGACTGCGGGAGCGCACGAGTGCCGTGGCCGTGAACAGGGCTCCGGCGCCGAGCAGTCCGAGGACCGCGGGGTCGGCCCAGCCCCACTCCTCGCCCTGGGTGAGGCCGGCCACGACTCCCCCGATCCCGAGGGTGAGCGCGGCGGTGCCGAGGGGGTCGGGCAGGCCCCGTCCGGCGGGGCGGTCCGCGGGGATCGCCCGTACGGCCGCGTACCAGAGCAGGACGCCCAGCGGGACGTTGATCAGGAAGACGGCCCGCCAGTCCCACGCTTCGACGAGCAGGCCGCCCAGGGTGGGGCCGATCGCGGCGGCGAGGCCGCCGGCCGCGCTCCAGGCGCCGAGGGCCGCGGCGCGCCGCTCGGGCGGGGTGTGGCCGAGGACCAGCCCGAGGGCGGCGGGGATCAGGCCGGCGGCCGCGGCGCCCTGCAAGGCCCGTGCCGCGATGAGGAGTTCGGCGGTGGGGGCGGCGCTCGCGGCGAGGGACGTCACGGTGAAGGCGAGGGACGACCCGAGGAAGAGGGTGCGCCGGCCGAAGGTGTCGGCGAGCCGGCCGGCCGCGGCGAGGAGGGCCGCGAAAAACACCACGTAAGCGCTGACCACCCAGGTCAGCCGGGCCAGCGGGACGTCGGGGAAGGCGGCGCGCAGGTCCGGGAAGGCGACGTTGACGACCGTGGAGTCGAGGAAGGCGAGGAAGGTGACCGCGCAGGCGAGGAGCAGGATGCGGGCCGGAGCGGCGGAGCCGGCCGAGGCGGTTGTGCGAGCCGGGGCGGTTGTACGGTCCGGGGCGTCGGCGGTCTCGGTCACCGGGCGGCCGCCCGGCCGTCGGTCGCGGATGCGGAGGCGGTCGCGGGGGCGGAGGCGGTCGCGGGGGCGGAGGCGGTCGCGGGGGCCGGTACCGGTACGGGCGCGACGGCCCGCGCGGGCCCGGGCACGGACGGCGCCAGGAACTCCGCTGCCAGCGCGATGACTTCGGGGTCGGCGAGGATGCGGCGGTGGCCCAGCCCACGGGTCTCGACCAGCCGGGCCCGGTCGCCGTACGCGGTGGCCATGACCCGGGCCTGGCCGGGCTCCGCCACGTCGTCGTCCGCGTCGTGCACGAGCAGCACGGCGGCCGCTCCGATGTCCTCGGGACGGAAGCCCGCGTCGAGGCGGCGCCAGATGTCGGGCTCCCCGCGGAAGACCCTGCGCTCGATGTGGGCGGCCAGCACCGTCACCGCTCGCCGGCCCAGGCGCATGCGCATGCGGAACTGCGCGAGGAGGTAGTCGAATTCGGCGACCCCGCCGATGGCCACGATCCGGTCGGCGCGGATCCCCTCCCTGAGCGTGAAGAACGACGCCAGTACGCCGAGGGAGTGCGCCACGACCGCACTGAAGTCCCCGTGCAGGGAGTGGAGTTGGCGGATGATCTCGCGCAGTTGCCGGACGTTGGCGGCGCGGCCGCCGGACTCTCCGTGCCCCGGGGCGTCGAACGAGACGACGCTGTGACCCTGGGCGCGCAGCACCGCGACGAGGGCCGCGAAGCGCGAGGCGCGCGAGGACCAGCCGTGCACGACCAGCACCGGCCGCGGCCCCTCCCCCCATTGGTACGTGGTGACGGCCACGCCGTCGACGGCCAGCCGCCCGATGCGCGCCCCGGCCATCGCATCCGCCTCGTCGGGACGCAGCCGGGGGCGCCCGAGCGGGCGGATGAACAGCGCGAACGCGGCGCGCCCGGCGAGCTTCGGTGCAATGTGAGAGGTGACGTTGAGCGTGACGCTCAGCAGTGAAGCCATGGGATGCATTTCCGGTTCTCCGGATCTCCTCAGGATGGCAGGATGAGAAGACATTAGCACGATCGTTCGTGTTGTTTTCGGCTCATCACACATCACCGCTGCCGACGGCAGCGCCTCCCGACGCCATTCGGGGGCCGGAGCTAGTCCTCGTGCTTGGCGCGGCTGGGCTGAACGCGCTTGGGCTCGCCCGGCATCTTCGGGTAGTCGGGCGGGTACGGCATGTCGCCGAGCCCGCGGTCGTGTTCGTCACGGGCGGCCAGATCCAGCACGGAGTCCAGCGAGAACGCGTGGTCGTCCATGTCCGCGTGGACGTCGCCCAGTTCGGCGTAGCGGGCCGGCATGGTCACGATGTCGAAGTCCCGCGGTTCGGCCTGGTCGACCTCGTCCCAGCGCAGCGGCGCCGAAACGGGAGCGTGGGGGCGCGGGCGGACGGAGTACGCGGAGGCGATGGTGCGGTCACGGGCGGTCTGGTTGTAGTCGACGAAGATCCGCTCGCCGCGCTCCTCCTTCCACCAGGCCGTGGTGACCTTGCCGGGCATCCGGCGCTCCAGCTCCCGCCCGAGTGCGATCGCACATCGGCGTACCTCGGTGAAGGTCCAGCGCGGTTCGATCGGCACGAAAACGTGCAGGCCCCGGCCGCCGGAGGTCTTCGGCCAGCCGCGCAGGCCCAGTTCGTCCAGCAGGGCGCGCAGTTCGTGGGCGGTGGCCACCGCGTGGTGGTAGTCCGTGCCGGGCTGCGGGTCGAGGTCGATGCGCAGTTCGTCGGGGTGGTCGGTGTCCTCACGCCGCACCGGCCAGGGGTGGAAGGTCAGGCAGCCGAGGTTGGCGGCCCACAGGACGGCGGCCGGCTCGGTGGGACAGATCTCGTCGGCGGTCCGTCCGCTGGGGAAGGCGATGTGGGCGGTGGGGATCCAGTCCGGCAGGTTCTTCGGGGCGCGCTTCTGGAAGAACGACTCGCCCGTCACTCCGTCGGGGTAGCGCTCCAGCGTCGTCGGCCGGTTCCGCAGGGCGCGGGTGATGCCGTCGGCCACGGCCAGGTAGTAGTTCGCCACGTCCAGCTTGGTCAGTCCACGCTCCGGGAAGTAGACCTTCTCCGGGCTGGACAGCCGCACCGGTCGGCCGCCGGCGTCCAGTTCCACCGCAGTACGCGCAGTACCCATGTGCGCCACGGTAGGCGTGCCCCGTCCACCCCGCACACCGGGCGCAACGCCCCGCTGCCTCGCAGAATCGACGTATGGACCTGCCGGTGATGCCGCCCGTGAAGCCGATGCTCGCCAAGTCCGTGGCCCGGATCCCGCCGGGCATGCAGTACGAGGCGAAGTGGGACGGGTTCCGTGCCGTCGTGCACCGCGACGGGGACGAGGTGGTGGTCGGCAGCCGTACCGGGAAGCCGTTGACCAGGTATTTTCCCGAGCTGGTGACGGCGCTGCGGGAGAACCTGCCCGAGCGCTGCGTCGTGGACGGCGAGATCGTGATCGTGCACGAGGGGCGGCTCGACTTCGACCGGCTCACCGAACGCATTCACCCTGCAGCGTCACGTGTGACATTGCTTTCCGAGCGCACGCCCGCCCGCTTCATCGCCTTCGACCTGCTCGCCCTCGGCGACGAAGCGCTCCTCGACACCCCGATGGCCGAACGGCGCGCCGCGCTCACCGAGGCGCTGCGCGGCGCCCGGCCCCCGGTCCACCTCGCCCCGGCGACCACCGACGCGGCCCTCGCCCAGGAGTGGTTCTCCGCCTACGAGGGCGCCGGGCTCGACGGGGTGGTCGCCAAGCCGCTCGACCTCCCGTACCGGCCCGACGCCCGGCTCATGTACAAGATCAAGCACGAGCGGACGGCCGACGTGGTCGTGGCCGGCTACCGCTTCCACAAGAGCGGGCCGGTGGTCGGCTCGCTGCTGCTCGGCCTGTACGACGACCGGGGGGCGCTCCAGCACGTCGGCGTGTGCGCCGCGTTCCCGATGAAGCGGCGGGCCGAGCTGGTCGAGGAGCTCGAGCCGCTGAGAATGCCGGACGCCGCAGGCCATCCGTGGGGCGCGTGGACCGAGGAGTCGGCCCACGAGGGTGCCCGGCTGCCGGGCGCGCCGAGCCGCTGGTCGGGCAAGAAGGACCTGTCGTGGGTGCCGCTGCGCCCGGAGCTGGTGATCGAGGTGGCGTACGACCACATGGAGGGCGACCGGTTCCGGCACACGGCACAGTTCCGGCGAGCGCGGCCCGACCGTGCGCCGGAGAGCTGTACGTACGCCCAGCTGGAGGAGGTCGTGCGCTACGACCTCGCCGAGGTGCTCGGCGGCGGCTGACACCCGCCGCACCGCGCCGCAGCGCCCCGCGGCGGCGCTCTCACCGCCCGGTGATCTTCTCCCACTCCTCGCGCGACGGCCCGGAGGCGTTCGGCGCGAAGCCGGGTCGGGCGTCGAGCCAGCGCGTGACCCTCTCGCGTACGGCCGGCTCGGCGTAGGCCCGTTCCGGGAGTTCGGCCAGATGGCGGACCCGGGCACGGGCCCGCATCACCACCGGGTCCTCCAGGGCGCATTCGAACAGCGCGGCGACCTCGCGCGGGGTGCCGGTCCGGCCCGTTCCGTCGGCGAAGCGCGCCCCGATGGCCTGGTCGGCCACCACCTGGAGGTCGAACCACGGCTTGAGGGTGCGCACGGCCCACGCGTGGTGCGCTGCGGCGAACCGTACGGAGGGCGGGTCGTCGTGGGCCGTGACGGCGACCCGGCGCGCGGCCCACAGAGCCAGGGACATGCCCTGGCCGAGGGTGGGGTTCGTGTGCGTGATGGCGTCGCCCACCGGCACCAGGCCGCTGACGACCGGCCCCTCGTCGTCGCAGAGCGTGCTCCAGCGGTTGTCGAGGCTCGCGGCGGCGAACACCTCCGAGAGCGGGCTCGCCCCGAGCCCCAGCCAGGCCGCGCCGGGCGGGAAGGCCCGCGCGGCTGCCTCGAACACCGCCGGATCGCGCAGGGCCGCGCGCGTGGGGTCCGACGTGTGAACGAACAATGTCACACCGAACACGCCGTTGTCGGCGGGGAATACCGCACAGCCCGCGAAGGGTCCCCCGCTCACCGCCCAGGGCCGGCGCGGGCCCTCCGTACGGTCGGGCAGGCGGTACCAGCGGCAGAAGTACGCGAGTCCGGCCGGGTGGCGTTCCACCACGGGCTGGCGGCAGTCGATCGCTGCCAGCCGGGCCCCGCTCCCGCTGCGGCGCCCGCCCGCGTCCACGACCAGGTCCGCCGGGTACCGGCCGGCCGCGGTGCGGACCCCGGTCACCCGGGGCGGCCCGCCCGCCGTTCCGGGCTCGGCGGTCAGGCCGTCGACGGGCTCGCCGTGGCGGGTGACGACGCCCGGTTCGGCGCGCAGAGCGCTGCTCAGGGCGCTCTCCAGCAGCACCCTCCGGGCCTGCACCATCACGATGTCCTCGTCCCCCGGCAGGGCGGCGGGCCGCTGGTCGAACCAGTCCAGCTCGTGGCGCTCGCGGGCGCCGAGCCGCAGCATCTCCTCGTACACGTCCGGGAGTTCCGTGCGCAGCACGGCGCGGGCGGCGCCGAGCAGGGCGTGCGGCTGTCTGGACTGCGGGACGCCGGGCCGGTGCCAGCCGAAGAAGTCCCGGTCGACGGCGGTGCCGGGCGACCGGCTGTCCCGTTCGAACAGGTCGGCGGTGTGTCCGTGCCGGGCGGCCAGCAGTGCTGTCGCCAGCCCCCCGACGCCCGCACCGATGACCACGAGATGCGCCATTGCCTCCCCCTCGGCCCTGCCGTGCGACGATCACATCGCCCATGAGACTGCCCGACGGGAGGAAACCCATGTCCGAACTCTCCGGCCCGTTCGGGGCCGAGCGGCCGGAACGCGCGCGTCCGGCCACCAATGCCGTGGTCGGCGTCGGCGTCGTCGTGGTGGGACCGGACGGCCGGGTGCTGCTCGGCCGGGCGCACGACGGGCGCTGGGAGCTGCCCGGCGGCAAGGTCGACCCGGGCGAGGGCTTCGCCGAGGCCGCCGCGCGGGAGCTGGCGGAGGAGACCTCGCTTCGGGCCGACCCGGCGGGCGTCCGGGTGCTCGCGGTGCTGCTCGGGACCAAGTCGGGGGTGACCCGGCTGACGGCGGCCGCGGTGACGGAGTCGGCGGAGGGCACGCCCCGGGTCACGGAGCCGGACAAGATCGTGTGCTGGGAGTGGTTCGCGCCGGCGGAGGTCCCGGCGGAGCTGTTCGGGCCGTCGGGGACGGTGCTGCGGGCGTGGCGGCCGGAGCTGGAGCTGCCCCAGGTGGCCTCGTACGCGTACCGGCTGGCGGACGGCGGGGCGTCAGCGCCGCAGGCCTGAACCGGCGGGCCGCGGGGCGAAGCCGCCGTTGCCGAGGTCCTCGGCGAGGAGCCGCTTGGCGATGGCGTCGGCCGCGGCCCTCAGCTCGGTGCTGCTCGGGCGGCCGCGGTCCTTTTCCAGCTCGGCGGCGAGCCAGTCGCCCCAGGCCGCCGAGATCACCGCGGCTTCGCGCTCGCCGCCCTTGGAGAGCGAGAAGTAGCCGTTCTGGCGGGTGAGGAAGCCCTCTTCGACCATCCGGTCGAAGACGGGGAGCAGTACCTCGGGGGGCAGCGAGCGCCGGGCGGCGATCAGTCCGAGACCGGCGTGGCCGACGGTGCGGGTCATCAGCTCGACCTGCATCACCGCCCAGGCGCCGGCCATGTCGAGGCGGGTGTCGGAGCGTTCGACGATGGCCCGGGCGGTCTCGGGTCCCATGGTGCGGACGAGTTTGCCGACGGCGAGTTCGAGGAGCTTGGCGGAGTTGCCGGTGCCGGCCGGGGAGGCGAAGCCCTCGCCCATGTCGGCGGAGCCGGCGCGGGCGCTGTCGCGCAGCTTGACCTGCTTGAGGAAGAGGGCGACGACGAAGCCCACGCCTGCCACGGGCACGGTCCACAGGAACACGGTCTGGAGGGTGTCGGCGTACGCCTGGACGATCGGGCCCGCCTCGGCGGCGGAGAGGCCGTGCACGCCCTCGGGGCTGGTGGCAGCCTTGCTGAGGACGGCCGGATCGGTGCCGGTGGCACGGGCCGACTCGGCGACGGCGTCGGCGAGCTTCGGGGTGAGCGTGTTGGTGTAGATGGTGCCGAAGACGGCGGTGCCGAAGGAGCTGCCGAGCGTACGGAAAAATGTCACACCCGACGTTGCAGTGCCGAGGTCGGCGTAGTCGACGGTGTTCTGCACCACGATGGTCAGCACCTGCATGCACAGGCCGATGCCGGTGCCGAGGACGAACATGTACAGCGAGGCCGCCCAGGCGCTCGTACCGGGGCCCATCAGGGAGAGCAGGAACAGCCCGGCTCCCATCACCAGGCAGCCGACGATCGGGAAGATCCGGTAGCGGCCCGTCTTGCTGGTCACGTTGCCGCTGAAGACCGAGGCGATGAGCAGTCCGATCACCAGCGGCAGGGTGCGCACGCCGGAGACGGTGGCCGAATCCCCGTCGACGTACTGGAGGTAGGTGGGCAGGAAGGTCATCGCGCCGAGCATCGCGAAGCCGACCACGAAGCTGAGCACCGAGCAGACGCTGAAGACGGGGTTGCGGAACAGCCGCATCGGCAGCATCGGTTCGGCGGCCCGGGTCTCGGCCAGGCAGAACAGCGCGAGGGCCAGGAATCCGCCCGCGAACAGACCGATGATGACGCCGGAGCCCCAGGCGTATTCGTTGCCGCCCCAGCTGGTGGCCAGGATCAGCGCGCTGGAGCCGACGGCGACCAGGGCGATCCCCAGGTAGTCGATGACCGGCCGGGCGGCGGAGCGCACGGAGGGGATCGTGCGCGTGGCGGCTGCCACGACCAGGATCGCGAGGGGGACGTTGACGTAGAAGGCCCAGCGCCAGGTGAGGTGGTCGGTGAACAGTCCGCCGAGGAGGGGCCCGATGACGGTCGCGACGCCGAAGACGGCTCCGACGGCTCCCTGGTACTTCCCGCGTTCGCGCAGCGGCACCACGTCCGCGATCAGCGCCATGGACGTGACCATGAGGCCGCCGGCGCCGATGCCCTGGAGGCCGCGCCACACGATGAGCAGGGTCATGTTGCTCGCGAGCCCGCACAAGAACGACCCGGTGATGAAGACGACGGCGGAGATCTGGAAGACCACCTTGCGGCCGAACAGGTCGCCGAACTTGCCGACGAGGACCGTGGCGACGGTCTCCGCGAGCAGGTAGGAGGTGACGACCCAGGACATGTGCTCGCCGCCGCCCAGATCTGCCACGATCGTTGGCAGGGCCGTGCCCACGATCGTCTGGTCGAGTGCCGCGAGCAGCACCCCGAGCATGATCGTCCCGAAGACGACGTTGCGCCGCCGCCGGTCCATGACGGGAGGCGGCGCGGGGGACGCTGCGGGGCCGGACTCGCGGGCAGTGGTCACATGTCGCACTCTCACACCGCCATGCGAGTGCCGCATGTGACATTGCGCCGTACGGGCTCCCCTCTCCCGGGCCGCCGCCGCGCAGTCAGCGCAGGTAGGCGAGGCCCGGGTGCTCGGCCGCGTACCGGTCGAGGAGCCGCCGGGCGACGGTCACCGAGTCGACCAGCGGGTGGAGCGCGAAGGCCTTGACGGCGGCGTGCCGCGAGCCGCTCGCGGCGGCGGCCAGGACCTCGCGCTCCACGGCCTTCACCGAGGTCACCAGCCCGGCGGCGTGGTACGGCAGCGGGTCCGTGTGCTGCGGGCGCGGACCCTTGGCGTCGACCTCGCAGGGGACCTCGATCACGGCGTCCGCGTCGAGGACCGCGAGGGTGCCCCGGTTGGGCACGTTCAGGATCAGGGTGGTCCGCTCGTCGCGCGCGATGGCCCGCATCAGCGCGAGGGCGACCTGCTCGTAGCCGCCGGACTCCAGGTCGCTCTCCTCGCGTTCGCCGACGCCCGCGGCCTCGCGGTTCTCCGCCATGTACGTGGCCTCGCGCTCGGCGCGGGTACGGTCCCAGGCGGCCAGCGCGGAACCGTCCTGCCGCGCGGCCTCGGCGTAGAAACGCGCCTGCTGGTCGCGCAGGAACGCTCCGCGGGTCTGCTCCGCCTCCTGGTAGGCGCGGACGGCCTCGCGGTTGAAGTAGTAGTAGTGGAGGTATTCGTTCGGGATCGCGCCCAGGGACTGGAGCCAGTCCGCGCCGAAGAGCCTGCCCTCCTCGAAGGACTCGAGCAGACTGCGGTCGGCGAGCAGCCGCGGCAGCTCGTCCCGGCCGTCCACGTGCAGCCCGCGCACCCAGCCGAGGTGGTTGAGGCCGACGTAGTCGATGCGCGCCCGGGCCGGGTCCGCGCCGAGGAGGCGGGCGATCCGGCGGCCCAGTCCGACCGGCGAGTCGCAGATGCCGATGACCCGTTCGCCCAGGTGGACGGCCATGGCCTCGGTGACCAGGCCGGCCGGGTTGGTGAAGTTGATGACCCAGGCGTCCGGGGCGAGGAGGGCGATGCGGCGGGCCAGTTCCCGGGCGACGGGCACCGTGCGGAGGCCGTACGCGATCCCGCCCGCGCCGGTCGTCTCCTGGCCCAGCACGCCCTCGGCCAGGGCGATCCGCTCGTCGGCGGCACGTCCTTCGAGGCCGCCTACGCGGATGGCGGAGAAGACGAAGTCGGCTCCCCGCAGGGCCTCGTCGAGGTCGTCGGTGGCGCTCACCGCGGGGGCGTCGGGGACGCCCTCCGCCTGCTCCGCGAGCACCCGCGCGATGGCGGTGAGCCGGCCGGGGTCCTCGTCGTACAGGGTCACGTGGTCGATGCGGCCCTCGGCATGGTCGCCGAGCAGCGCGCCGTAGACCAGCGGGACCCGGAATCCGCCGCCGCCGAGGATCGTGAGCTTCACGTACCGCCCGCCCTTCTGCCGTACACGGTGCAGTGTCACCGTGTACGGAACAGTGTCACCCGGCGGCCCGCACCGGCACCAACACCCGGCGCCCCGGCGCTACTCGCCCAGCGGGGGCACCGCCCGCAGCCGCGGTCCGGCCGGCTGGAGTGCGGTTCCCGGGCCGCTCACGGGCACGCCCGCCGGGCCGCCCTGCGGCGCGGAGAGCACGAACGTGAGCCGCGTGAAGCCCATGACGTCGAGCATCGGCCCCGACTCCGCGACGATCCGGCAACGGGTGCGGCCCCATCGCGGGTCCGGGTGCCGGACGGCCAGCACCGAGCCGTCGCTGCGCGCGGCGTCGGCGCCGTACGTGGCGAGCCAGTGCGGCACGCCGTAGCGGTAGGCCGCCTCCATGAACGGATCGTGCGCGATGTCCTGCCGGATGCTCTTGAGGCCGGCGTCCTCCGGCTGCTCCGCCAGGGCGGTGGCGAACTGCGCCAGCAGCGGCACGCACCAGCCCGGCTCGTGGTCCTCCAGCACGGCCGCGGCGTCCGGGTGGAACAGCACGAAGCGCAGGAAGTTGTCGTCGGGCAGTGCGGTCGGATGCGGCCGCACGGTCTGGAACAGCTGGTCGAAGGCGGAGTTCGTGAGCGCCACGTCCCAACGCCGGTCCACCAGGAACGACGGGTACGGCACCGACTCCATGAACGCGGCGTAGTCGCGCAGGTAGTCGCGCTGCGCCGGGTCTTCGGGCAGCCGGCTGTCCTCGGCCGGGCGCCACGACTGCGGCGGGTCCCGGTCGACGAGCACCCGGAAGAGCCAGAAGAGCTGCCGGTCGTCCATCTCCAGTGCCTGGGCGAGCGCGAGCAGCTTGCGGTCGTTCCACTCCTTGACGAGGCCGCGCTCCCAGTTGCCGTAGGCACGCACGCTGATGCCGAGGCGGGCGGCGACGTCCTCCTGACTGAGGCCCAGTTCCTCGCGGCGCTGCCGCAGGAGTGCCTTGCGGCGCTCCGACCGGACGGCGCCGCGTACGGGCTCTTCGCCCGCCAGGGACTCCTGGCCGGACCGCGCGAGGATGCCGGATTGGCCCACGGCTGCGAGATGTGACACCGGGAGCTCCCCCTTCTCACGGTCTGCGATCTTCATTTCCGTGTGGCGATCCTGCTACCCGCGACAAGACAGTGTCAACTATTGTGGCAATTCCAGCCTCATGGCACCTCATTCACGCCACAGCTGTGGCAAGTTCTAGCCGTATGACGGGGAAGCCGTTAGCCTCCAGGGGCCAACCGCGTGCCCGTACCGACCTCGCGTGATCTAGGAGAACCACTGGTGACAGACGGCTTCCCGGCAACCGTCCCAGTGGCCACCGGACCTCTGGCGGCCACTGCCGCACGCGTCGCCGAACTCGCGGGCAAGCTCGGACGGGCCCAGAGCGAGGTCTTCGACCTACGGCGACTTTCGGACGCCTCGGGCGTCCCCGCCGACGTGGTCCGCGCCCTCCTCGACGGCCGGCCCGCCGGCGAACCCGACCTCCAGACCCGCTTCCTCCAGCGCCTCGACCTGTTGCGGCGCACCCGCGTCAAACCCAACGGCCGCCGCTACACCCAGCAGGAGATCGCCGACGGCGCGGGCATGTCCCGCCAGCAGGCGGGCGCCCTCATCAACGGCGACCGCAGGCCCACCATGGAGCACTGCGACGCGATCCAGCGCTTCTTCGGCGTGCACGCAGGCTTCCTGACGGCCCATGACGCGGACGCGCTCACCGATGCGCTCCAGCGCACCGAGCAGCAGCTGCTCCAGGACTTCGCCGGCCGCGAGCGGGAGAACGCCCCGGCCGAGAACCCGGCCGGAAACGACCCACTGGCCCGGCTGCTGGAAGACCACGGGGTACGCGGCATCGCCTGGCGGGCAGCACAACTACCCACGGACAAACACCGGGACAAGGTGACGGAGTGGCTGGACATGCTTCTCGAGAGCGTCAAACCCACTGAATCCTGACCCGGTCACCATGCCGGGTCCGAGAGAGTGTTGCAGAGTTCCACATCCGGATCCGCGCCGACGGGGAGAACGGTGAGCATAGGCAAAGAGCAGCGGCGGCTGTGCGGAGAGCTGGTGGCGGGCATCCGCCTGCCCGCACCCGCAGAACCCGCAGACCTCTACGCCGCCCTGTGCGAGGGCATGAGCCGCCACCGCGGGCGGCCGGTGCAGTTCCGCATGGCCTCGTTCCCCCCGGGGACGGCCAGTGGTCTGTGGCTCGACATGGCGGACCGCGATCTCGTGGTGATCGAGGAGCGCACCGCTCCGGACCACCAGCTGGTCATCCTGGGCCACGAGCTGTGGCACATGAAGGCCGGCCACTGCAGCCATCACGTCGACGGTGCCGCCGTCGCCGCCCGGCTGCTCTCCGACGAGGCCGACCTCAGCGAGACGGTCCGCAGCGTCGCCGCGCGCACCCGTGCGGACGTCTCGGAGGAGACCGAGGCCGAAACGTTCGGCCTGCTGCTGGGCAGCAAGTGCCGATCGTGGCTGGCCGGTTCGGCCGGCCCCGCACCCACCGAGCGCAATAAGCTCGCCGGGCGCATCGAGGCCTCGCTCGGCTACCGAGGGCCACGAGGCTGAGTGCTCCTTTGAAAGGTCTGGATTTCTACATTCCGGCCGGCGTGCTCGTCGTCGCCTTCGCCTGCAAGCTGCCCGGTCTCGCGCGGGACTGGCGCGATCCGCTCGTGCGCGCCGTCAGCGTCCTCCTGCTGGTGGCCAGCTCGGTCTTCTTCTTCGCCGCACCGCCGACCATCTCGGAGGTCAACCGCATCACCGGCGTGCCGAACTTCTCGGCCCCGCTGGTGTACTGCATCCTGACCGCGTTCAGCGCCTCCTGCCTGCTCCTGCTGATCAACTGGCGCGGCGGCCCCGAGGACCGCACCCGGCGGGCCTCCCGCTGGTGCTTCGGCGCCTACGCCTCGGTGATCCTGGCGCTGATCGTGCTGTTCGCGCTGGGCGAGGCCCCGGTGGAACGGCTCGTCGACCTCGACACGTACTACGCGAACACCCCGTTCATCCGGGAAATGATCATGGTCTACCTGGTCGCGCACACCGTCGCGGCCGTGGTGATGACCGTCCTGTGCCGCCGGTGGTCCCTGCACGTCGAGGGCTCGCTGCGGCACGGACTGATGCTGATGGTGTGCGGGTTCGTCCTGAACCTCATCTTCGACGCCGCCAAGGTCACCGCCGTCGTCGCCCGCTGGCTGGGCCACGACCTCGACTTCCTCAGCACCCGCGTGGCGCCGCCCGTCGCCTCGCTGTCCGCCCTCCTGATCGGCACCGGCTTCGTCCTGCCGCTGCTGGTCCAGCGCGTCTCGGCGAGCTGGCGCACCTGGGCCACGTACCGCCGCCTCGGTCCGCTCTGGCGCGAGCTGCGGCCCGTCGTCCCGCACGGTTCACGACTCGTACGGATCTCCTGGTGGTCCTCCCTCGACCTGCGGGTCATCCAGCGGGTGGCCGACATCCACGACGGCATCCTCCACCTCGACCCGTACTTCGACCGCGACCTGCGGGACCGGATCCGGGAGTCGGCGCTCGCCTCGGGCGCCGACGGGGCGGAGGCCGCCGCCACCGCCGAGGCCGCCATGGTCGCCGCCGCGGTCGTGGCGCGAACCGCCGACCCGGAGGAGCAGGTCATCGGCTCGGCGGACGTCTACACGTCGGCGCACACCGAGGGACAGCGCGACCTCGAGGCGATCTCCCTCGCCCTGCGGTCCCCCGTCGTCGAAGAGACCCGCCGCAGGGCGGTCAGTACGAAAGCAGCCACCCATGAGTGAACCGCCCAGCCCGGACAGCCCGCCCCTGCCGGAACCCGGCACACCGCAGCAGCCGGTGGCGTCCGCCGCGGCCGATCACGACGGCCCGGCCGCGGCAGGCCGGGCCGTCGTGATCGGCGGCGGGCTGGCCGGCATGCTCTCGGCGGCGGCCCTGGCCCCGTACGCCGGGCAGGTCACCGTCGTCGAGCGGGACACGCTGCCCACCGGGCCCGATCCGCGCGCGTTCCTCCCGCAGGGCCCGCACGCGCACGTGCTGTGGTGCGGCGGCGCCGACGCCATGGAGGACCTGCTGCCCGGGGTCACCGGCCGGCTGCTCGCGGCGGGCGCCCGGCGCGTCCCGCTGACGGCCGGCATGGTGGCCTTCTCCCCCGGCGGCTGGTACCGCCGCTGGCGGCCCACCCACTCCCTCATCGCGTGCACGCGCCAGCTCCTCGACTGGGTGGTGCGCGACATGGTGACCGCGCTGCCGAACGTCACCGTGCTCGAACGCACCCGGGTCCGCGGCCTCCTCGGCGACGCCAAGCGCGTCACGGGCGTGCGGATCCACCCCCACGAGGGCCCCGGCCAGGACCTTCCGGCGGACTTCGTGGTGGAGGCGGGCGGCCGCTCCACACGCGCGCCCGAGTGGCTCGGGGAGCTCGGCGTGCCGGCCGTGCGCGAAGAGCTGGTGGACTCCGGCCTCGTTTATGCCAGCCGCATGTACCAGGCCCCGGCCGGGACCGAGGAGTTCCCCGTCGTCAACGTGCAGTCGGTGGCCACCGCCCAGGTGCCCGGCAAGGCCGCGACCCTGCTGCCGGTCGAGGGCGGCCGCTGGCTGGTGACCCTGATCGGCACCCGGGGCGCGCAGCCGACCGGCGACGACGAGGCCTTCGAGGAGTACGCGCGGTCGGTGCGCCACCCGGTGGTGGCCGAGCTGCTGGCGTACGCGGAGCCGCTGACCGGCGTGACCACGTTCGCGAACACCGCCAACCGCCGGCGCTACTACGAAAAGTCCCGCGTGTGGCCCGAGGGCTTCCTCGTGGCCGGTGACGCCGTCGCCTCCTTCAACCCCGTGTACGGCCACGGGATGTCGGTGGCCGCCCAGGCCGCCCGGGCGCTGCGCGACGGCCTCGCCGCCCTGGACGGCCAGGGCCTGCGGACTCCCGGGCTGGCCCGGCGCATCCAGCGCGCCGTGGCCGGCCCGGTGTCGGTGGCCTGGGGCCTCGCCACCGGGCAGGACATCTTCTACCCGGGGGTGATCGGCAAGAGCCCGACCCTCGCCGACCGGCTGCTCGCCCGCTACGTCGACCGGCTGGTGCTGACGGCGACCGGAGACTTCCTGGTGGCGACTGCCCTGACCGAGGTCATGACCCTGTC
This sequence comes from Streptomyces sp. NPDC037401, assembly GCF_055602345.1. Lineage (NCBI taxonomy): Bacteria > Bacillati > Actinomycetota > Actinomycetes > Kitasatosporales > Streptomycetaceae > Streptomyces > Streptomyces sp. NPDC037401. Next base: position 57,321 of record NZ_JBVJWO010000001.1, on the reverse strand, counting down.
GGCGCCGCTGGCCACCCTGGTGCGGCCACGCGTGCTGTGGCACGCCCTGCGCGGTCCGCGCCTGCCCCAGCTCGCGGGGCCGCCGCTGACCGAGGCCGAACTCCGCTTCACGGAGCGTACGGACGCCGAGGCGTAGGCGGGCTCAGGGCGCCGCGGCGGCCTGGGCCACGGCCGGGAAGAGGTCCGCGAACGGCGCTGCCGAATCGATTCCGTCCCGGCCGAACGGCGCGTCGAAGCTCCACACCAGGAACAGCAGGAACGCGATCAGCGCACTGAACAGGCCCGCGAGCAGCAGTTCGCGGGACGAGCGGCGGATCTGCAGGGTGAAGATCAGCCCGACGGTGACGAGCGCACCGGTCAGCAGACCGAACCACACCACCCCGGGCAGGGTGGTCGACGAGCTCTGGGTCCGGGCGTGCCGGGCGTCGTCGGCGGTCGCGACGTGGTCCAGCAACGGCTGGTAGGCCTGCGCCTGGAGTTCCGTCGTGGGCGCCCGGTGGGTGAGGTCGCTGCGTACGGTGCCGAGGAGTTCGGCGCCCTTCGCGGACAGCGGCTCGTCCTGCACCATGCGGGGCCAGTCGACGGTGACCGTGTGCGCCACGTACGCGTCGACCTCGTCGCGGATCCGGTCGCGGACCTCGGCGGGGTAGACGTCGGCGCGCTGGGTGATCTCGTACAGGGCCTGGGCCTCGCGGCGCACGTTGTCCTCGGCCGCGCCGCGCGCCTCCCAGACGCCCGCGATGGCGAGGCCGAGCACGATCGCGTACACCACGCCGACCATCATCGTCATGTACTCGATGACGTCGGGGGTTTCGCTGGTGTCCTCGTCGTCGGAGGCTCTGCGGTGCCGCAGGGCGGTGATGGCGAGGACGAGGGCGCAGGCGAGCGCCATGGCGATGGCCAGGACCAGCCATTCGGACACGAGGGGACTCCCGGTGGGGTGTGGTGGTGAAGCGCGGCCGGCGGACGGGCCGGCGCGCGGGGTGCGGCGGTGTCAGGAGGAGGTGCGTCCCCTGGCGCGGGGCCGCAGCGTGGCGGCGGCGAGCACGGCGGGGGTCGTGACCACGAGCATCAGCGTCATCGTGGAGAGCCCGCCCGCCGAGCGGCGCTGGAGCGCCGCGGACCGGTAGGGGCGCACCCGGAACTCCGCGGGCTCGGCGGGCAGCCGCGCCGGGGCCGCCGCCCGTACGGGCACGGCGGCCGGGAGCGCCCCGGGTACGGCGGGCGCGGGAGCCGGACGCGGCGCGGGCGCGGCGGGCGCCGCTCCCGGCGGTGCGGGCGGCGGGAGTACGGCCGGCGGCTCACCCGTCGGCGCCGGTTCCGGTACGGGCGCCGGCGCCGGAGGTCGTACGGGCTGCGCCACGGGCGGGCGTACGGGCGGGCGTACGGGCTGCGGCGGCGCGGCTCGCGGTACCGGCGGCGCGGCCGGCACCCGGGGCGGCGCGCACGGCGCCACGCCCCCGGCCGCGTCACCCGGCGCAGCACCCGCAGGCCGGCTGCCCGAAGGACCGCCCCCCGCGTGGCCGGGACCCGCAGGACCTGCCGGATCCGCCGAACCCGGCGGTACGACGCCTGGTGGAACGACACCCGGCGGAACGGGACCCGTCACCCCCGCATCCCCGGCGGGCCCCGTCCAGGCGGTCAGGCGTCGCGCTCCCCCGCCCTCGCCGGACACCAGGTCGGCGCCCATGCGCGCCGGAGCGCCGGGACCCCCCGGCACCAGCCAGGCCCTCAGCCGCGGCCGCCCGGGCAGCGCGCCCGATCCGGGCTGCGATCCGGGCGCTGCGGCCGTGCCCAGGCACGCACCGAGCGCACCGCGCTCCCCGAACTCTCCGGCCACGACGTCGTCCACGGCCACGGACCGCCCGGGGGCGGGGGGCGGAAGCGCCGCCGCCGCGGCCGCCGCGGCGGGCAGCGGGCAGAGCGCGGCCGCCAGGCCCGCTCCGGCCAGGTAGTAGGGCCAAGCCGTCACCGCATGTCCTCCCGTCGCAGCACCGCACCACGGCGTGGTGCGCCCGCGAGGAGAAACGATCAACGACCCGGTTCGATACGCCTGCGCGCCCCGGAAGTGGATCAGGCACGGCGCACGGCCCCCACCCGGTCGGCCTCCCCGGCACCGCACGGTCGTGCGCCCCGCCGAATACGTGACCCCGGGCAGCGGCCAGGACGGCAGGAGCCCGCGTGGTCCGATGTGTGGCTCCGTGCGCGGGTATGCTCCGGCCTTCCGCGGCGGCGGCGCCGCATGAGCGGCACGGTCACGGAGCCGGAGGCCGCCCCGGGCGAACCGGAGGGCGGCGGAGGCAGGTTCGGCGGCGCTCCGAGCCCCGCCCGCTCCGAGCCCCGCCCGCTCCGAGCCGGGCCCGCTCCGGTCCCGGCCGGGGACGGCGGCGGTCAGTCCTCGGCGCGCTGGGTCACGGGGGCGCTGCTCTCGTCGCCGAGGAACTCGTACCAGCGCCGCTGGAGGCACAGGTAGCGGGTGTCCGCCTCGGCGAGGGCGAGGAAGGAGTCCACGGTCGCCGCGAGCCGCTCCCGCAGGCCCGCGTCGGTCAGCTCGCCGTCGTCGCCGAAGGCGGAGTGCGCCATGGCCAGGCTGAACATGTCGGGGTAGACGCGTGCCCCGAGGTGTTCGAGCGGGACGCGCAGCGCCCACAGGCCCCGGTTGCCGCCGACCATCGACGGCGACGCGGAGACCAGCAGCGTCTGCTTGTCCTTGAAGGGCTGAGGGCGGAACCGCGAGACCCAGTCCACGGCGTTCTTGAGCACGCCGGGCACCGAGGCGTTGTACTCGGGAGAGGCGATGACCAGCGCCTGGGCGCCGAGGAGCCGTTCGCGCAGGGCGACCGCTCCGGGCGGCGGCCCCTCTGCCGCCTCGGCGTCACCGTCGTAGGTGCGCATCTCGAACTCGCTCAGCTGTGCCAGGTCGGGCGTGGCGCCGGAGCGTTCGACCTGGCCGGCGACGAGTGCGGCGAGCCGCGCGTTCACGGAGCCGGCGCGGGAGGATCCGGCCAGGACGAGCACGCGCAGGGCGCCGGGCCCGGTGGTTTCGGTCACGCACCGGACGCTATGCCACCCGCGGCACGGGACGGCCGAGGCGGCGGGGCGTCCCGCCGGCAGTCACCCGGGCGGCGGGCGCGTACCGGGAGGCGAACAGCAGCAAGGGCCGCGACTCTGTGAGTCACGGCCCCTGCTTCATGTGTCCGAGGGGGGACTTGAACCCCCACGCCCGATAAAGGGCACTAGCACCTCAAGCTAGCGCGTCTGCCATTCCGCCACCCGGACTAGGTGGTCGGCCCCGGTCTCCCGCGGCGACATGGACAACAATACCAGGCGTTCGAGGTGGGTCAGAACCACATTTCCCGTGGTCAGCTGCCTGCGCCGGACTTGTTCTGGTTGACCCAGTCGGTGTGGTCCTGCCAGCCGTACAAGGTGTTGCCGTCCAGGTACGCGTAGTAGATCCCGCAGCGGGCGGTGGCGCGGTTGCGGGCGTCGGAGGGGAACCAGTCCGCCTTGATGCGGGGGTCCTTCGCCCCCTCGGCCGACGGGGTGCAGCCGGCCGGGAGGCGGCCGTCCGCGAGGGTGGCCTTCAGGAGGCGGTCGCCGCCGGTCGTCTTCATCGCGTACTCGACCGACTTCGCGTCGTCGGGGAGCCAGTGCGGGACGGACGCGCGGTCGCGCTTCGCCTCCGCGCCGTCGGCGTAGGAGGAGGACTGGTCGTGCCGCCCGTCGAACCACTCCTTCGCGGCGGGGACGGCGACGGCGGCGGCGAGGCCCGCGGCGACGACGACCCCCGCGGTGGTCGTGGCGATCTTCCTGGCGTTCATGCGGTGGTGCTCCCCGGGGCGTACTCGTTCAGGTCCCTTCCATGCTCGGCGGCACGGAGCGGACATTCGTCCGTCCGCGGGACCAATCCGGGTACGACCCAGGGGGCATCGGGCCGGGCGCGGCCTACGGGCAGCGGATGACCTGCCCGGCGTACGAGAGGTTGCCGCCGAAGCCGAAGAGGAGGACCGGGGCGCCCGTGGGGATCTCGCCGCGCTCGACCAGCTTGGACAGGGCCATCGGGATGGACCCGGCGGAGGTGTTGCCGGAGTCGACGACGTCGCGGGCGACGACGGCGTTGACCGCGCCGATCCGCTGGGCGAGCGGCTCGATGATGCGCAGGTTGGCCTGGTGGAGGACGACGGCGGCGAGGTCCTCGGGCGCGATGCCGGCGCGCTCGCAGACCTTGCGGGCCAGCGGCGGGAGCTGGCTGGTGGTCCAGCGGTAGACGGACTGGCCCTCCTGCGCGAAGCGCGGCGGGGTGCCCTCGATGCGGACCGCGTGGCCCATCTCCGGGACGGAGCCCCACAGGACGGGGCCGATGCCGGGCTCCTCGCAGGCCTCGACGACCGCGGCGCCCGCGCCGTCACCCGTGAGCACACAGGTCGTACGGTCGGTCCAGTCGGTGATCTCGGTCATCTTGTCGGCGCCGATGACGAGCGCGCGGCGGGCCGAGCCTGCCCGGATGGCGTGGTCCGCGGTCGCGAGGGCGTGCGTGAAGCCCGAGCAGACGACGTTGATGTCCATCACCGCGGGCGAGCCCATGCCGAGCTTGGCCGCGACGCGCGCGGCCATGTTCGGGGAGCGGTCGATGGCCGTGGAGGTGGCGACCAGGACCAGGTCGATGTCCATGGGGTCGAGCCCGGCACCGGCGAGGGCCTTGCCCGCGGCCTGCGCGGCCAGTTCGTCGACCGGTTCGTCGGGGCCGGCCATCCGGCGGGTCTTGATGCCCACCCGGGACCTGATCCACTCGTCGCTGGTGTCGACAAGCACCGCGAGGTCCTCGTTGGTGAGGACCTTGGCGGGCTGATAGTGACCCAGTGCGACCACGCGTGAACCCGTCATGGGCGGTTTACCCTCTCGTGCGGCAGTCAGGACCCCTCAGCTTCGCCTGCTACCCGCTGGTACAAGGGCGCGTGACCCGACAGGTTAAACCGGTCTTCTTTGGAGCTTCCCGAGGATCTCCCCTGTCCGCCGGGCGCGGGAGGTGCAGGACAATGGGTGCGTCAGGGGCCAGGGGAGCCACGGTGCCGAGGGAACGGGTGGGCTGATCAGCATGGGACGGGTCACCGAGCGCCGCCGTGTCGTCCGGATCCGCGACGGGCAGGTCAGCCGCCGGCCGGACACGCTGGTCGCCGAGGAGCCGCTGGAGATCCGGCTGAACGGCAAGCCGCTCGCCATCACCATGCGCACGCCCGGCGACGACTTCGCGCTCGCGGCCGGGTTCCTGGTGAGCGAAGGGGTCCTGGCGCGGGCCGACGAGGTCCAGTCGATCGTCTACTGCGCGGGCGCCACAGAGGACGGCTCGAACACCTACAACGTCGTCGACGTCCGGCTGGCCCCGGGCGTCCCGGTGCCGGACATCACCCTCGAGCGCAACGTGTACACGACGTCCTCCTGCGGGCTGTGCGGGAAGGCGAGCCTGGACGCGGTGCGGACGGCGGCCCGCTTCCCGGGGGCGGCCGGCGACCCGGTGCGGATCGGCCCGGAGCTGCTCGCCGCGCTGCCGGACCGGCTGCGCGAGCGCCAGCAGGTGTTCGACCGTACGGGAGGCCTGCACGCGGCGGCGCTGTTCGACGGCACGGGCGAGCTGATCGACGTACGCGAGGACGTGGGCCGGCACAACGCCGTCGACAAGATCGTGGGGCGGGCCCTGCGGGAGGACCGGCTGCCGCTGCGCGGCTCGGTGCTCATGGTCTCGGGGCGCGCGTCCTTCGAGCTGGTGCAGAAGGCCGTGATGGCGGGCATCCCGGTGCTCGCGGCGGTCTCCGCACCGTCGTCGCTGGCGGTGGACCTGGCCGTGGAGTCCGGGATGACGCTGGTCGGCTTCCTGCGCGGCTCCTCGATGAACGTGTACGCGGGCGAGCACCGCGTACTGGACACCGCCGGGGCGCTGCCGCAGCAGGCCTGAGCCCGATGCGCGAGCCCGGTTCAGCGGCGCCGGCGCCGCGGGGTGCGGGTCTCGACGGGCGGCTCGATGCGCTGGAGTTCGAGGGCGGGCGGGGGCGGGACGATCCCGGGGCCGCCGGCCTCGGCCCACGCCACGATCTCGTCGGTGCTCGCGTCGTCGAGAGCCCAGCCGATCCACATTGCGCGGCCGCCGCGGCGGCGGCCCTCGGAAGACGGCTGAACCACGATCACATTGGCCTGGGCGCACGGCCCGAGGCAGTCGCTGGTACGGACGGCCAGCCGCCCGCCGGACTCCTGCGCGGCCACCCGGAGCCGGTCCAGCTGCCAGGCGTGGTCGGTACCGGGGTTCTTGCGGGCGCTGCCGCAGCAGCAGCCCCGGCACACGACGAGGGTGCAGGGGCGGGTTGCCGTGGTGGGTCGTATCCAGGTCACCACGGAACGCTATCGGCCCAGGCGGTCAGCCCTGCCGGGCGGGGACCGAGAGCTGCGCCACACCGTTTTCGCAGGCGGCCGCACCGGCCCCGGTGTCCCGGGCCCGGCGGCGGGCGATCACCGTGCACACCATCAGCTGCATCTGGTGGAAGAGCATCAGCGGCAGCACGGCCAGACCGGCCTGCGCCCCGAACAGCACGCTGGCCATCGGCAGTCCGGCGGCCAGGCTCTTCTTCGACCCCGCGAACTGGATCGCGATCCGCTCGGCCCGGCCGAAGCCGAGCCGCTTGGCTCCGTACCAGGTCAGGAAGAGCATCACGGCGAGGATCGCGGCCTCGACGAGGAACAGGGCGCCCAGCCGGGGCAGGCTGACCCGGTGCCAGATCCCGGCGGCCACGCCCGCGCTGAAGGCGCTGTAGACGACGAGGAGGATCGAGCCGCGGTCGACGCGGCCGAGCGTCTTCTTGTGGCGGGCGATGAAGCCGCCCACCCAGCGCCGCAGCAGCTGACCGGCGAGGAAGGGCAGCAAGAGCTGTACGACGATCTTCAGCACGGAGTCGAGGGAGAAGCCGCCGGTGCCGGAACCGAGCAGCAGCGCGGCGAGCAGCGGGGTCAGCACGATCCCGGCCAGGCTGGAGAAGGAGCCCGCGCAGATCGCCGCGGGGACGTTGCCGCGGGCGATGGAGGTGAAGGCGATCGAGGACTGCACGGTGGAGGGGACCAGGCAGAGGAAGAGGAGTCCCTGGTGGAGCGGGTCCGTGAGCACGGCGGGCACCAGGCCGCGGGCGGCCAGTCCGAGGACCGGGAAGGCGACGAAGGTGCAGGCCAGGACGGTGAGGTGGAGCCGCCAGTGGCGCAGCCCGTCGAGGGCCTCCCGGGTGGACAGGCGGGCTCCGTAGAGGAAGAAGAGGAGGGCGACCGCTCCGGTGGCGGCGCCGTCCGCGACGGCGGCGGCCGGGCCCCGGGCGGGCAGGAGGGCGGCGATGCCGACGGTGGCGAGCAGCGCCAGGACGAACGCGTCCACCGGCAGCCGGGCGGGTATGCGGAGACGGGGGCGGGGGCGGGACATCTGCTCACTTGCTCTCGACGGCGGGCGTGCGGCGGGCGTGCCGGGGACGGCGGGCGGACGGCGGGCGGGAGCGCCGCTCGTCCATACTCCTCCCGATCACCGTGATCGGGAATCCCGTACACCGCACTCACTGCCATCACGGACGGCGATGACCGGCGTATTCTCCGGTGTGTGTACGAGCCCGCGCAGCTGCGCACCTTCCTCGCCGTGGCCCAGACGCTGAGCTTCACGCAGGCGGCGAACAGGCTGGGGCTGCGGCAGTCGACCGTCAGCCAGCACGTGCGGCGACTGGAGGAGGCCGCGGGATGCCGGCTGTTCACCCGGGACACGCACAGCGTGGAGCTGACCGAGGACGGCGAGGCGATGCTCGGCTTCGCGGGGACGATCCTGGCGGCGCACGAGCGGGCCGCCGCCTTCTTCTCGGGGACCCGGCTGCGGGGGCGGCTGCGCTTCGGGGCGTCGGAGGACTTCGTGCTGACCCGGCTGCCGGAGATCCTGGAGGCCTTCCGGCACGACCATCCCGAGGTGGACCTGGAGCTGTCCGTCGAGCTGTCCGGCACCCTGCACGAGCGGCTGGCGGAGGGGCGGCTCGATCTCGTGCTGGCGAAGCGGCGCAGTGCGCAGGACCGGCGGGGGCGGCTGGTCTGGCGGGACCGGATGGTGTGGATCGGCGCCGAGGGGCTGCGGGTGGATCCGGACCGGCCGGTCCCGCTGATCGTCTTCCCGCCGCCGGGGATCACCCGGGCGCGCGCCCTGGAGGTGCTGGAGCGGGACGGCAGGCCCTGGCGGATCGCATGTACGAGCGGCAGCCTGAGCGGTCTGATCGCGGCGGCGCGCGCCGGGCTGGGCGTGATGGCGCACACCCGCGGCCTGATCCCGCCGGGCCTGGTCCGGGTGCCGGAGCGGGCGGGGCTGCCGGATCTGGGCGAAGTGGAGTTCGTCCTGCTGGAGGGCCCGCGGCCGACCGCTGCGGCGGACGCGGCGCAGGCCCTGGCGGCGGCCATCCTCTCGGGCGGCGACCGGCTCGGCCGGCCCGGCCCTCCGCTGCGCTAGCGCGCGGCGGGCGGCCTCGTGCGGGACCCGGCACGGCGCGCGGCGGGGCCCGGAAGGCGGTCCGAGGGCGGCCCCGGAGGCGGTCCGGGGGCGGTGTGCGGGCCGGGAAGAAGCCGTGGAGATTCGCAGCGGGCCGTCATCTCCGGTCTGACCAGTGGTGATGGCTTCGCAACGGATCTTCCTACTGCCTCCCGCAGCGGCCCGCCGTGGGGTACCGTCACGGCGCTGTGCGGAGAGGAGCGGTCGGAAGGAGCGGTCCCTTGCGCGAGTTCACCGTGCCACCGGTGGCGGCGGCGCCGGTCGGCGGGCTGGCCGACGCCGTCTTCGCCCACGCGCTCGACGACCCGGAGCGGGTGGTGTTCGGCCGCAAGGCCGACGGGGTCTGGAGTGACGTGACCTCCGCCGTCTTCCGGGACGAAGTCCTCTCCCTGGCCAAGGGGTTGCTGGCCCAGGGCGTGCGGTTCGGCGACCGGGTCGCCATCATGGCGCGGACGCGGTACGAGTGGACGCTGTTCGACTTCGCCCTGTGGTCGATCGGGGCACAGTCGGTGCCGGTGTACCCGACCTCGTCCGCCGAGCAGGTGTGGTGGATGCTCCACGACGCCGGGGTCACCGCGTGCGTGGTGGAGGACGAGGACCAGGCCATGACGGTCGGCTCCGTCGTCGGCCGACTGCCCCGGCTGGCCCGCCTGTGGCAGCTGGACGCGGGCGCGCTCGACGAACTGACCGCTGCCGGTACGGCCGTTGCCGAGGGCGTCGTGCACCGGCACCGGCGGGCGGTGACGCCCGATTCGGTGGCGACGGTCATCTACACGTCCGGAACCACCGGCCGCCCCAAGGGCTGTGTCCTGACGCACGCCAACTTCATGTTCGAGACGGACACGATGGTCAGCGGCTGGGAGCCGGTGTTCCGCTCGCGGCCGGACGACGAGCCGTGCACGCTGCTCTTCCTGCCGCTGGCCCACGTGTTCGGGCGGATGGTGGAGGTGGCGGCCGTCCGTGCGCGGGTGAAGCTGGGGCACCAGCCGGTGCTTGCCGCCGAGGAGCTGATGCCCGATCTCGCGGCGTTCCGGCCGACGTTCGTCCTGGCCGTGCCGTACGTGTTCGAGAAGGTGTTCGCCGCGGCTCGGCGCACGGCGGAGAGCGAGGGCCGGACCGGGCCCTTCGAGCGCGCGGTGGACGCTGCCGTGCGCTACGCCGAGGCGAAGGAGCACAAGAACTTCGGGAGCGGGCCGGGACCTTCGGCGGCGGTACGGATGCAGCACAGGCTGTTCGAGAAGCTGGTCTACGCGAAGGTGCGCGAGGCCCTGGGCGGCCGGGTCCGGCACGCGATGTCGGGCGGCTCGGCGATGTCCCGGCGGCTCGGGCTGTTCTTCGAGGGCGCCGGGATCACCGTCTTCGAGGGGTACGGGCTGACGGAGTCGTGCGCGGCGGCGACCGCCAACCCGCCGGGGGCGGTCAAGTACGGCACGGTCGGGCGGCCCATCCCGGGCGGCACCGTGCACATCGCCGAGGACGGGGAGGTGTGGCTGCGAGGCGCGCACGTCTTCGCCGGATACCTCAACGACCCGCACGCGACGGAGGCCGTACTGCGCGAAGGGTGGCTGGCCACCGGCGATCTCGGGCGGCTGGACGGGGACGGGTACCTCACGCTCACCGGCCGGAAGAAGGAGATCCTCGTGACCTCCAACGGCAAGAGCGTCTCGCCCGCCGCCCTGGAGGAGCGGGTGCGCTCGCACCCGCTGGTGGCGCAGTGCATCGTGCTCGGCAACGACCGCCCGTACGTCGCCGCCCTGCTCACCCTCGACCGGGAGGGGGTGGCCCACTGGCTGTCGATGCGGGGCCGGCCGCAGCTGCCCCCGGAGCGGCTGGTCCGGGACGAGGAGCTGACGGCCGAGGTGCGGCGGGCGGTGGTCGCGGCCAACACCCTGGTCTCGCAGGCCGAGTCGATCCGCACGTTCCGGGTGCTCGCCGAGCCGTTCACGGAGGAGCTGGGGCTGCTGACCCCGTCGCTCAAGCTCAAGCGGCGGGCGATCGAGCGGGCGTACGCGTCCGAGGTGGCCGCGCTCTACCGGCAGTGACCCGGCCCCGGTCCGCGGCGAACCGCCGCCCGGGGGCGCCGGCAAGCGGAATCTGACGATTCGTCAATTGCTCTTGCCATGATTATTGACGGCTCATCAGGTCGCGCCCAGAATGCGGGAATTCCGACCGGAGGGACCTGACTTCATGTTGCGACCGATCCGCACCCTCGCCGCCGCGGCCGCGGCTCTCGCCCTCGTCTCCGCCTGCAACTCGGCCTCCGGCGGCGAGGACGGGGGGAAGGACGGCGCCGGCAAGCCCGGTGCGGCCGTGCGCGGGGTCACCGCCGACTCGATCAAGGTCGGGGGCATCGTCTCCATGACCACCGCGAGCGGCTACAGCAAGAAGGACACCGACCTCGGAGCCCGCGCCCGCTACCTCAGGGCCAACGCCGAGGGCGGGGTGAACGGCCGGAAGATCGAATACCTGGGCGCCGAGGACGACGGCCAGGACCCGGGCCGCAACATGGCCGCGGCCCGCAAACTCGTCCAGCAGGACAAGGTGTTCGCGGTGGCCCCGATGAGCTCGGTCACCTTCTCCGGCGCCGACTTCCTGGAGCAGTCGAAGGTGCCCACCTTCGGCTGGGGCACCCTGCCGTCCTTCTGCGGCCCCAAGTACATCTACGGCTTCAACGGCTGCCTCGTGCCGATGCCCGGCGGCACCCTCAACCAGACCTGGCCCGAGGGCCTGCTGTCCGTCCTGGGCGGCGGCAAGGGCAAGTCGGTCGCGATCATCGCCAACGACAGCGACGCGGGCAAGTTCGGCATCCGCACCTTCAGCCAGGGCTTCGCGACCGCCGGGTTCAAGGTCACGTACGCCAAGCCGTCCGTGCCCGCGACGGCGGTGCCGAGCGACTGGTCCGCGTACACCAAGGAGATCCTGCGCAGCAACGGCGGCAGGGCGCCCGACGCGGTGGTCTCGGTCATGCAGACCCCGAACAACATCGGCCTGTTCACGGCCCTCAAGCGCAGCGGCTACACCGGTCTGCTCTCCGACCCGACGGACTACGACCCCGGGCTGCTGGCCCAGGAGACGACCCGCAAGGCGCTCGACGGGGTGCACGTCCTGCTGCAGTTCCAGCCCTTCGAGTCGGACGACCCGCAGATGGCCCGGTTCAAGGAGGACATCAGGAAGGCCGCGGGCGGCAAGGAAGTCCCCCTCAACATGCACATGATGACCGGGTACATGTCGGCCGACCTCTTCCTCGCCATCGCGCAGAAGGCCGGCAAGGACCTCACCCCGGAGTCGTTCCAGACAGCCGCGGCCGCCTTCTCCGACACCGGCACGCTGGTCGGCGACCGCAGCGAGCCCAAGGGGCAGAAGGAGAGCTTCGGCTGCGGGGCGCTGGTCCGGCTGAAGGGGGGCAAGTACGAGGTCTCCGTACCGTTCAAGTGCTACGAGCCCATCCCCTTCAAGTAGCGGCGCGGGGGTCCGGGCATGGGTGATCTGCTGGCCTTCGTGCTGAGCGGTCTGGTCTCCGGCGCGCTGTACGCCCTCCTCGCCACCGGCCTGGTGCTGTCGTACTCCGCCTCCGGTCTGTTCAACTTCGCGCACGGGGCCACGGCCTACCTGTGCGCGCTCACCTTCCACGAACTGCGGTCGGGGTTCGGGTGGCCGGCGGTCCCGGCGGCGGTGTTCGTCGTGTGCGCCGTGGCGCCGGGGCTCGGCTGGGCGCTGGACCGGCTGATGTTCCGCAAGCTGGCGCGCGTCGGCGAGACCGCACAGATCGTCGCCACGATCGGCCTGCTGGTCGCGCTGCCCGCCGCCGGACTGTGGGTGGTCGAGCTGCTGGCCGCCGCCGGGGCGCCGGTGGTGCCCGCGGAGAACCAGTTCGGGCTGCCCGGCGCCGGACCGAGCCCGGCCGTGTCCTGGCAGCTGATGGACGGGGTGGGCGTCGACTCCGACCAGCTGATCACGTGGGTGACGACGGCCCTGGTGGCGGTCGCGCTGTGGGTGCTGCTGCGGCACACCCGGCTGGGGCTACGGCTGCGGGCGGCCGTCGACAACCGCTCGCTGACCGAGCTGCGCGGGATCAGTGCGGACCGGCTGTCGTCGGTGGCGTGGATGCTGGCGTCGGGGCTCGCGGGCCTGGCGGGTGTGCTCGCCACTCCCCTGCTGGGCCTGTCGGCCCACGACTTCACGCTGTTCCTCTTCGTCTCCGCGACGGCCGCGGTGCTGGGGCGCTTCGCATCGGTGCCGCTGGCCTTCGCGGGCGGGCTGGGACTGGGCGTCCTGCAGAACCTGGTCGCCGGCTACGCGTCCTTCGCCGAGCGGATCACGGGATTCCGTACGGCCGTCCCCTTCCTGATCCTCTTCGCGGGCCTGCTGGTGCTGACCCGGCGGCAGCGGACGGCGGGGACGGCGGCCGCCGACGCGCCGCCGGTGGACCACCTGGCCGGACGGCCGTGGGGGCGCCGCTGGGGGCCGTGGGCCGTGGCGGCCGCGCTGCTGGCCGCGGCCTTCTACACCGTGACCACGCCGTTCTGGAGCGGCGCGCTGGCGCAGGGGCTGGCCATCGCGCTGGTCTTCATGTCCTTCACGGTGGTGACTGGCCTCGGCGCGATGGTCTCCCTGGCCCAGGCGACGTTCGTGACGGGCGCGGCGCTGGTCGCGGGGCTGCTGATGAGCCGCGGCTGGCCCTTCCTGGCGGCGGCGCTGGTGGGGACCTGCGCGGCGGCGCTGCTGGGCGCGCTGGTGGCCCTGCCCGCGCTGCGGCTGGGCGGCCGCTCGCTGGCGCTGGCCACGCTCGCGCTGGCGTTCCTGGCCGACCAGGTGCTCTTCCAGCTGCGCTGGCTGCGCAACGGCGACCAGGGGTGGTCGGTGCCGCGGCCGGTGATCGGACCGCTGGACCTGTCCGACGACCGGGCCTTCGGGGTGGCCCTGCTGGTCCTGGTCGCCCTGGCCGCGGCGGCCCTGAGCGCGCTGCGGTCCTCTCCCGCGGGGCGCGCCATGCTGGCCGTACGCTCGGCTCCGGCCGCCGCGATGGCCTCGGGCGTGTCCGTCGTCCGTACGAAGCTGCTGCTCTTCACGCTGTCCGCCGGGCTCGCGGGCTTCGGCGGGGTCATGTACGCGTCCTTCAACACCCGGATCACGGCCACGGACTTCACGGCGCTGACCGGACTGGTGTGGCTGGCCGTGGTGGTGGCTGCGGGCGTGCGGCGGCCGCAGTACGCGGTGGTGGCGGGCCTGGTGTTCGCCGTGGCGCCCCCGCTGATGACGGACTACGTCACCGAGTCGGCGCACCTGCCGGTCCTGCTGTTCGGCCTCGCGGGCCTGGCCCTGGCCAACGACCCGGACGGCTACTGCGCGGCCCTCCCGATGCGCTTGGCGCGGCGGAGGGCGGGGCTCGACGCGGGGGCGGGGACGGCCGGCACTCCCGGCGTCCCGGGGCAGCTCGACGCCGGGGCGGAGGCGGAGGGTACGGCGCCCCCGGCCGGGGGTGCGGACGCGGCCGGGGGCGCGGACGGCACGGCGGCGTACGGGGCGACCGCCCGCGGCGCCGGCGGTACGGGCGGCAGCGGCGGCGCGGGGCGGGTCGCACCGCGACCGGGCGGGCCGGACGGCCGGTCGTCGGCGGCGCCCTCCGCCGGGCCCGTCCCGGCGGCGGACCCCGGTGCGGCGCTGGAGCTGCGCGGGGTGTGGGCCGGGTACGACGGCGGCGCGGTGCTGCGCGGAGTCGACCTGCGCGTACGGCCCGGGGAGATCCTCGCCCTGCTGGGGCCCAACGGTGCCGGGAAGACCACGGCCTGCCGGGTCGCCGCCGGCGCCCTGCCGGCGGCGCGCGGCGGTGTGCACGTCGACGGGCGGGAGCGGACCGGCGAGGGGCCGGTGCGCCGGGCCCGCGCGGGCGTCCTGCTCGCGCCCGAGGGCCGCGGGATCTTCCCCGGCCTGACCATCGCCGAGAACCTCGCCCTCCAGCTCGGGCGGGCGGACGACCGGGACGCCGTGTACGCGCGCTTCCCCCGGCTCGCCGACCGGCGTGCCGTACCCGCCGGAGCCCTCTCCGGCGGCGAGCAGCAGATGCTCGCGCTCGCCCCGCTGCTCCAGCGCCCGCCCCGGGTCCTGATCGCCGACGAGCCGTCGCTCGGCCTCGCCCCCCGGGTCGTGGACGAGGTGTACGCGCTGCTCGCCGAGCTGCGCGCGGCGGGGACCGCACTGCTCCTCGTCGAGGAGAAGGCCGCCGAGATCCTCGGGGTCGCGGACACCGTCGCCTACCTGTCCCAGGGCCGGGTCTCCTGGTGCGGCCCCCGGGCCGCGGTCGAGACGGACCGGCTCACCGACGCCTACCTGGGGATCGCCCGATGAACCATGTGATGGAGGTGCGGGGGGTCGGGGTCCGGTTCGGCGGGGTCCGCGCCCTGGCGGAGGTCTCGGTCGGGCTGCGGCCCGGCGAGGTGTGCGGGCTGATCGGGCCCAACGGCGCCGGGAAGACGACCCTCTTCGACGTCGTGTCGGGGATCCGGCGGCCCGACGAGGGCCGCGTGCTCCTGGACGGCACGGACGTGACGCGGCGTTCGCCGGTGTGGCGGGCGCGGCACGGGATGCGGCGCACGTTCCAGCGCCAGCAGCTCTTCGGGCAGCTCACGGTCGCCGACAACCTGCTCGTGGCACAGGAGTGGCGCGGCGGCGCCGGTCGTCGGCGGGCCGCAGCAGGGCGGCTGCGGCGGGAGCGGGCCGCCGCCGTGCTGGCGGAGTGCGGGCTGAGCTCCCTCGCGGACACCTGTGCGGGCGGGCTGCCGGTGGGCCGGGCCCGGATGGTGGAGCTGGCCCGCGCGCTGGCCGACCCGCCGCGGGTGCTG
This sequence comes from Streptomyces sp. NPDC037401, assembly GCF_055602345.1. Classification (NCBI taxonomy): domain Bacteria; kingdom Bacillati; phylum Actinomycetota; class Actinomycetes; order Kitasatosporales; family Streptomycetaceae; genus Streptomyces; species Streptomyces sp. NPDC037401. The sequence continues at coordinate 41,940 of NZ_JBVJWO010000001.1, read as the reverse complement.
CTGCTGGACGAGCCCGCTTCGGGGATGTCCGCGCCGGAGCGGGAGCGGCTGGCCGCGGTGGTCCGGCGGCTCGCCGGGGAGGAGGGCTGCGCCGTACTGCTCGTCGAGCACAACGTGGCCTTCGTGATGGAGCTCTGCGCGCGGGTGGTCGTGCTCGACCTGGGCCGGGTGCTCGCGGAGGGCACGGCGGCCGAGGTGCGGGCGGACCCCGCGGTCCGGGAGGCGTACCTGGGCCGGGCCTCCTGACCGTACGCGCGCCCTGGCCGCGGCCCCGGGGACGGGAACCGGCCAGTGGCGGGAATAGCACCCTCCGCCGGCCGGTTGCCCATGGTCGTACACGAGACGACGACGTGTACGCGGACGACAACGCGAGGGAACGACGCGACGTGAACCAGGACGCGAACCAGGCCGTGAACCAGGTGCCCGCCATCAAGCTGAACAACGGCACCCTGATGCCGCAGCTCGGCTTCGGCGTCTGGCAGGTGCCGGACGACGAGGCGGCGACGGCGGTCGGCACCGCCCTGGAGGCCGGCTACCGCAGCATCGACACCGCCTCGGTCTACGAGAACGAAACGGGCACCGGGCGCGCCCTCGCCGCCTCGGGCCTGCCGCGCGAGGAGCTGTTCGTCACCACCAAGCTGTGGAACAGCGGCAAGGAGACCTGGAACCGCGACGGCGTGCTGCGCGAGTTCGACGCCTCCCTGGAGCGGCTGGGCCTCGACTACGTGGACCTGTACCTGATCCACTGGCCGCGCCCGATGCACGGCAGCTACCCGGCCATCTGGAAGGCCTTCGAGGAGATCGCGGCGAGCGGCCGCGCCAAGGCCGTCGGCGTGTCCAACTTCAAGCCCGCCCACCTGGAGCGGCTGCGCGCCGAGAGCGGGCTGGTCCCGGCGGTCAACCAGGTCGAGCTGCACCCCTTCCTCGCCCAGCCCGGGCTGCGCGCGGTGCACGCCGAGCACGGGATCGCCACCGAGGCCTGGTCCCCGCTGGGCCAGGGCAAGGAGCTGCTGACGGACCCGGCCGTGCTGGCCGCCGCCGGCAAGCACGGGCGCAGCGCGGCGCAGGTCGTGCTCCGCTGGCACCTCCAGCTCGGCAACATCGCCATCCCGAAGTCCGTCACCCCGTCGCGCATCCGCGAGAACCTGGACGTGTTCGGCTTCGAGCTGGACGCGGACGACATGGCCGCGCTGAACGCCCTGGACGCCGGCCGGCGGATCGGGCCGGACCCGGACGGCTTCGACTGGAATTGAAGGACACGGGCGCGCCGGGCGGCCGGGCGGCTGCTCCGGCGCGTACACCGGCCGTCAGGCTAGTTCGCGGTGCCGGCTCGGGCTGATGCCGCGGACCCGCTTGAAGGCCGAACTCAGCGCGAAGGAACCGCTGTAGCCGACCTTGCGGGCCACCGCCTCGACCGTTTCGTCGGTGTCGCGGAGCAGGTCCGCCGCCAGGGAGAGCCGCCAGCCGGTCAGATAGGCCATCGGCGGCTCTCCCACCAGCTCGGCGAAGCGGCGTGCGAAGGCCGCCCGGGACACCCCGACCGCACCCGCCAGCAGGGCCACCGTCCACGGCCGGGCGGGCTGGTCCTGGAGCATCCGCAGCGCGGGCCCGATCACCGGGTCCCCCAGCGCCCGGTACCAGCCGGGTGGTTCGCCCTCGGGCCGGTTGAACCAGGTGCGCAGCACGTCGATCAGCATCAGGTCGAGCAGCCGGTCGAGCACGACCTCCTGCCCCGGGCGGTCCTTGGCCACCTCCTCGTCGAGGAGCGGCCCGAAGGGGCATGCGTCCAGCCCGGCGGGCAGCGAGAGCAGCGGCGGGAGGGCGGCGAGCAGCCGTCCGCCGATCTCGCCCTCCATCCGGTAGGTGCCGACGAGCAGGGCGGTGTCGCCTTCGGTGCTGTCGCCCCAGGTCCGCACGCCCAGTTGCATCACCGAGCCGAGCGGCTCCCCCGCGGGGGTCCGGCACTCGCCGTCGGCGCCGACGATGACGCGGGGTGCGATGCCGGGCCGGTCGGAGACGGTGTACGGGGCGGGCCCGCGCGCCACCGCCACGTCGCCCACGCGCAGCCGTACCGGTTCGCCCTCCTCGGGCTCGATCCATGCCTCGCCGCGCCGTACGCACATCAGGGTCAGCGGCGCGCGGTCCTCGATCCGCACCGACCAGGGCGCCTGCATCACCATCCTGAGGAGGAAGGCGCCCTGGGCACGCGGCCCGTTCAGGAGTCCCGTCAACGCGTCCATGCCGTCCAGCGTAACCAGTACCGCCGGCAGATGTAGACGCCTGGACATCTGAACGAGCCTTTGGAGCATGGATCGTCCACGCCCGAGCCGCCAAGCTGAAGCCATGACGAACACGGCGAGCACGGCGAGCACGGCGAACACGGCGAACACGGCGAGCGACACGGAGCACGAGACGATGACGGTCCTGGTGACGGCGGCGACGGGCAAGACTGGCCGCCGGGTGGCGGAGCGGCTGGCGGCACAGGGGCACACGGTCCGGGCGGGCTCCCGCACCGGCGAGGTCCGGTTCGACTGGGCGGACGAGTCCACCTGGGGCCCGGCCCTGGCAGGTGCGGACCGCGCGTACCTGGCGTACGTACCCGACCTGGCCGCGCCGACGGCGGTGCCCGCGCTGCGGGCGTTCGGCCACCTGGCGGTCGCGAAGGGGGTGCGGCGGCTCGTCCTGCTCTCGGGGCGCGGCGAGCCGGAGGCGGTGGCGGCCGAGGACGCACTGCGCGAGGCGGGGGCCGAAGTGACGGTCGTACGGGCCTCGTTCTTCGCGGAGAACTTCAGCGAGGGGCTGTTCATCGAGGGCATCCTCGGGGGCGAACTGCCCTTCCCCGCCGGGGAGACGGCCGAGCCGTTCGTCCTCGCGGACGACCTGGCGGACGTGCTGGTGGCCGCGCTGACGCAGGACGCGCACGGCGGGGTGGTCCACGAGGTCACCGGCCCGGACGCGCTGACCTTCGGCGAGGCGGTGGCGGAGATCGGCCGGGCGCTGGGCCGAGAGATCCGGTACGCGCCGGTCTCGGAGGCCGAATACGCCGTCCTGCTGGAGCGGTTCGGGCTTCCGGCCGAGGAGGCGGGCTTCCTCGCCGGGCTGTTCACCCGGCTCCTGGACGGGCACAACACCCCGGTGACGGACGGGGTGAAGCGGGTCCTCGGACGCGACCCGCGCAGCTTCGCCGAGTACGCGCGGGCGGCCGCGGCGGCCGGCGCCTGGTCCTGAGGCGCCGGAGCCGCGGCGGGCGGACGGTCCGGGGCCGGCGTACCCCGGGAGGCCGATCGGCGGGCTCCGCGAGCGGTGCGCGGGGCCCGGCGAGCGGTGCGCGGGCCCGGTCAGCGGTGCGCGGGCCGGGCCAGGCAGAGCAGCCGGTAGCGCGGGTCGTCCCTCGGCCGGTCCGGGTCCGGCAGCCGTTCCAGCTCCGCGGCCACCTCCTCGGCCGAGGTGCGGGGGGCCACCGGGGAGACGTAGCGGCCCTTGCGCAGGGCCTCCGCCGCGCCGCGCGGGGAGCGGCCCTGCCCGAGGCCGGTGAAGGCCCCCTCCCCCGCCACCACGAGCCCGTGCCCGGCGGCGTACCCGGCGACCGCCCCGTACGCATCGGAGGGCGCGGACGTCAGGTGGGGCGCGAGGACGGCATCGATGTCGCAGCCCACGTCGTGCGCGGCGTCCTTGTCGACGGTGGTGACGAACACCCCGCCGGGCCGCAGCACCCGCGCGACCTCGGCGGTCACCGCCGCCACGGTCCCGGAGGCGCGCAGCAGGTGCAGCAGCCACACCGCGCTCACCGCGTCGAGGGACGCGGACGCGAACGGCAGCCGGGTCCCGGAGGCGAGCACGACCGGGACGCCGCGCGAGAGGGCCATACGGGCCATCCCGGGGGAGGCGTCCGCGCCGAGCACGCGCAGTCCCGGGCGGGCCAGCCGGGCGGTGACGATGCCGGTGCCGCAGCCGAGGTCGAGGAGGGTGCGCGCGTGCGGCGGCAGGAGGGCGCGGACGGCGGCCGCCGCGGCCTCGGCGCGCGGGACCCCGCCCCGGGTCCGGTCGTAGGCCGCGGCCTCCTCGTCGTAGTCGAGGAGCGTACGCACCGTCAGCCGGCCCCGTGCACGGGGGCCATGGCGGCCACGCGGTCGGCGAGGGCGAAGTCCCGCTCGGTGAGGGCGCCGCCCGCGGCGTGGGTGTTCACGGCGAGGCGGACGGTGTTGTAGCCGAGGGTCAGGTCCGCATGGTGGTCGAGCTCGTCCTGTACGGCCGCGATGCCCATCACCAGGGCGGCGGCGGCGAAGTGCGCGGCGAGGCGGTAGGTGCACACGAGCCGGCCGTCCTCCACCGCCCAGCCGGGCAGCTCCCGCAGCCGTTCCTCGATCTCCTTCTGCGACAGCGGCTCCATGGCCATGCGTGGCTCCTCCGTGGTCGGTGAACGGAAGCCCCAGCCTCCCACAGGCGACACCCGGGGGAGGCTTTCGCGCCATAGTGCGCGCCGCGTCACGGCCGTGGCCTTCCGTCCCTTCCGTGACGGGGTCGCCGCTCCTATGCTCCTGCGCCGGACGCGACTGTTACCGGCGGTAGTAGGGGTGGGTGCATGACTTCGAGGCGTACGTTCATGGCGGGCGCGGCGGCGGCCGCGACGGCGGGCACGGCGGGGAGCGCGGGGACGGCGGGGAGCGCGGGGACGGCGGCGGCGACCGGCCCGGCGGGTGCGGCCGGCCCGGCGGGGTCGTTACGGTCCCCGGAGGCGGCGGACGGCCGCCGGGTGGCCGTCCTGGGAGGCGGGGTCGCCGGCCTGACCGCCGCGCACGAACTCGCCGAGCGCGGCTACGCCGTGACCGTGTACGAGCGCCGGGCCCTGGGCGGCAAGGCGCGCAGCATGGACGTGCCGGGCAGCGCGCGCGGCGGACGGCGGGCGCTCCCCGCCGAGCACGGCTTCCGGTTCATCCCCGGGATCTACCACAACCTGCCCGACACGATGCGGCGGATCCCCTTCCCCGGGAACCCCAACGGCGTGTGGGACAACCTGATCGCACCGCCCGAGATGATGTTCGCGCGGGCCGCGGGCCGCGAGGACCTGCGCGCGCCGATCCCCTGGCCAGGCCACCGGCCCGCCTCCCTGAGCCCCGACGAGCTGCGCCGTGCCCTGACCGGCCTGCTGCAGACCTTCGTCCGGCTCCCGCTGCACGAGACGGCCTACTTCGTCGACCGGGCTCTGGTGTTCGTGACGAGCTGCGACGAGCGGCGCGCGGAGGTGTGGGAGCGCACGCCCTGGTGGGACTTCGTACGGGCCGGGCAGATGTCGCCGGAGTACCAGCGCATCCTGGCGGTCGGCATCACCCGCAACATCGTCGCGACGAAGGCCGAGGAGGCCTCGACCCGTACGGTCGGAACCCTCGGCGAGGCGTTCGTCTTCAACGCCCTCGGGCGCGGCGCCGACGGCCCGCCGGACCGGATCCTCAACCTGCCCACGAACGAAGCCTGGATCGACCCGTGGGAGACCCATCTGCGCTCCCTGGGCGTGGAGTTCAGGATCGGGTGGAGCGTACGGGAAGTGCTGTACGCGGACGGGCGGGTGAGCGGCGTGGCCGTCGAGGGCCCCGGCGGGGCCCGGCAGACCGTGACGGCCGACCACTACGTCAGCGCCATGCCGGTGGAGCACGCCCGGCGCACCTGGGGGGCCGGGCTGCGCGCGGCGGACCCGATGCTGGCGCGCTGCGACCGCCTGAAGACGGACTGGATGACGGGCATCCAGTTCTATCTGACGGAGCGGGCGCCGCTGGTGCACGGGCACCTCAACTGCATCGACTCCGCCTGGTCCCTGACGGCGATTCAGCAGGCGGAGCACTGGGCGGACCGCGACTTCCCGGCCGACTACGGCGACGGGGTCGCCGTGGACTGCCTCTCCATCGACATCTCGGAGTGGGACAAGCCGGGGATCCTGTACGGGAAGACGGCCAAGCAGTGCACCCGCGACGAGGTGGCCCGGGAGGTCTGGGCGCAGCTGAAGGCCTCGCTCAACGACTCGGGGCGCACGGTGCTGCGCGACGGCGCGCTGCACTCGTGGTTCCTGGACCCGGGCGTGGACGGCCTGGGCACCCCGCACCCGGCGAACGACGACGAGCTGCTCATCCACCCGGTGGGCACCCTGTACGACCGGCCGAGCGCGGGCACCCGGATCCCGAACTTCTTCCTGTGCGGTGACTACGTCGCCGTCGACATCGACCTCGCCACCATGGAGGGGGCGAACGCCTCGGCCCGCGCGGCGGTCAACGCCCTTCTGGACCGGGCGGGTTCGGCGGCCGACCGGTGCACGGTCGTGCCGATGTACCGGCCGCCGGAGCTGGAGCCCGTCCGGCGCCACGACCGGCTGCGCTACCGGCTGGGGCTGCGGAACCTCTTCGACCTGGGATGACCGCGCTCGGCTAGTGTCGCGTCCATGACGACTCTTCCGGACCGGGCGGGCGTGGGCGCCCTGCTGCGCACCTGGCGGGAGCGGCGCGGGATCAGCCAGCTGGAGCTGGCCGGCCGCGCCGACTCCTCGTCCCGGCACATCAGCTTCGTCGAGACGGGCCGGTCCCGGCCGAGCGAGGAGCTGCTGCTCAGGCTCGCGGACCGGCTCGACGTACCGGTCCGCGAGCGCAACGCACTGCTCCTGGCGGCCGGTTACGCTCCCCGGTACGCCGAGACCCCGCTCAGCGATCCCTCGATGGGCCTGCTGCGCGAGGGCCTGGAGCGGCTGCTGACCGGATACGAGCCGTACCCGGCGCTCGTCGTCGACAGCACGTACCACGTGGTCGCCGCCAACCGGGGCATCGCGATGCTGCTGGACGGCCTGCCCGGGCACCTGCTCACGCCGCCGCTGAACGCCATGCGGATCACCCTGCACCCCGAGGGCCTCGCGCCGCGGATCCGCAACCTGAAGGAGTGGCGCGGGCACCTGCTGGCCCAGATGGAACGGCAGATCGCCCTCGCCCGCTCCGAGCCGCTGCGCGCCCTGTACGAGGAGGTGGCGGCCTACCCCGTCGCCGACCGCCCGGGTGACGCCGAACCCGGCGAGCCCGTGCCGTACTTCGCGCTGCCGCTGGTCATCGAGCACGACGGGCACGTGCTGTCCTTCGTGTCGTCCATCTCGACCTTCAACACGCCGATGGACGTGACCGTCGCCGAGCTGGCCATCGAGACGATGCTCCCGGCCGACCCGGCGACGGTGAAGTACCTCCGCTCACTTGAGGGTTGAGCGGAGCGCGAGCTGCTGGAGCACACCGAACGCCGCGACGGTGAGGGCCTGCGCCGGGATCCACGCGGTCCCGGCGGCGGTCGGCGAGAACCACACCACCAGCGCGACCAGACTCAGCGCGGCCCAGGCGTAGTTGGTCTCGACGACGGCCTTCACGGCGAGCGCCGGCGGCCGCCGCCGCGACGCCAGCCACCCGACCGCCGCGCCGTACGCCACGAGCAGGACCCCGAGCTCCAGGAGCAGCCCCTGCCCGACCCCGAGCAGCCGCCCGAGCGGGGCGGAGAAGGCGACGTAGGCGAGGCCGTTCCCGGTGGTGACCACGGAGTCGAGCGCGAGGAACCGCCGCAGCACGGTCTGCGGCCCACCGGCCCGGGCAAGCCCGGCGAACAGGGTTGCGGACATCAGAATCACCCTCCGTCAAACAGAACACCACTGGCCGAAGCCCGGGCCCGGAGCAGAGTGCGCCACCCCGGACCCGAACACCCCCCACCCTCCCGCCCCGCCCCCCGGAGGTCGATTACCTCCCGGGTAATGGGGCCCCGGCGGCCCGGAGGGGACAGCACGACGCCCCGGGCCGGGGGCACGGGGCGTCGGGGCGGGTGGGGTGGGGCGGTGGGGGTCAGGTCAGGTCGAGGCCCGACTGGGTGGCGGCTGCCTGGACCGTCTGTTCCAGGAGGACGGCGATCGTCATCGGGCCGACGCCGCCCGGCACCGGGGTGATCAGGGAGGCGCGGGCCGCGGCGGACTCGAAGTGGACGTCGCCGACGTTGCCCTCGTTGTACCCGGCGTCCAGGACGACGGCGCCCGGCTTGATGTCCTCGCCGCGGATGAACTCCGCCTTGCCCACCGCCGCCACCAGGACGTCCGCCTGGCGGACGATCGAGGGCAGGTCCTCGGTCCGGGAGTGGCAGTACGTGACGGTGGCGTTCCGGCCGAGCAGGAGCATGCCCGCGGGCTTGCCCAGGATCGCGCTGCGGCCGACGACCACGGCGTGCTTGCCGGTGAGGTCGACGTCGTACTCCGCCAGCAGCCGCATGATGCCGCCGGGCGTGCAGGACACGAAGCCCGGCAGGCCGAAGCCCATGGCCGCGAACGAGTGCATGGTGACGCCGTCGACGTCCTTGCCCGGTGCGATCGCCTCGAAGGCCGCGCGCTCGTCGATGTGGTGCGGCACCGGGTGCTGCAGCAGGATGCCGCTGACCTCGGGGTCCTCGGACAGCTCGGTGATGGCGGCGACCAGCTCCTCGGTGGTGGTCTCCGCCGGCAGCTCCACGTGGCGGGAGGTGATCCCGGCCTTGGCGCAGCGGTTCTGCTTCATCTTCACGTAGGTGACGGAAGCGGGGTCCTCGCCGACGAGCACGGTGGCGAGACAGGGCGCCTTGCCGGTGCGCTCGGTGATCTGCGCGGCACGGGCGGCGGTGGCCTCGGTGATGCGGCGGGCGACGGCGGTGCCGTCCATCAGGCGGGCAGTCTGGGCAGTCGTCACGGGGTCTCCTGAACGTCGCTGCGGATCGCGGTTCGCCCAGGCGCGCGGCATCGGCGTACGGCGTACGCCGGGCCGCTCCCCGGTGGTGATCCACCCAAGCGCCAGTCACGGCCCGCCACCAAGCGTACCCAATGCCAAACCGGTGGCCGAAAGGGCACCTCAACTGGGATGATCAAGACATGACGCCAACTTTCGACGCATTGGTCGCGGAGGCGGAGTCGGTCTCCGTCGAAGGCTGGGACTTCTCCTGGCTCGACGGGCGCGCCAGCGAGCAGCGCCCGTCCTGGGGGTACCAGCGGATGCTGCGCGAGCGCCTCGCCCGCGCCGAGGCGGTGCTGGACATCCAGACCGGCGGCGGCGAGGTGCTGGCCGGAGCGGGCCCGCTGCCCAGGCTGACGGTCGCCACCGAGTCCTGGCCGCCGAACGTCGCCAAGGCCACCCGGCTGCTGCACCCCCTCGGCGCGGTGGTCGTCGCGGACCCGGACGAGCCGCCGCTGCCGTTCGCCGACGGCGCCTTCGACCTGGTGGCGAGCCGGCACCCCGTGACGATCTGGTGGGAGGAGGTCGCGCGGGTGCTGCGCCCGGGCGGTACGTACTTCTCGCAGCAGGTCGGACCGGCGAGCGTCTTCGAGCTCGTCGAGTACTTCCTCGGCCCGCAGCCGGACGAGGTCCGGCGCGGGCGGCACCCCGACGACGCGGTGGCCGACGCGCGGGCCGCCGGGCTGGAGGTCGTCGATCTGCGCTCCGAACGGCTGCGGACGGAGTTCAACGACATCGGCGCCGTGATCTACTTTCTCCGGAAGGTGATCTGGATGGTGCCCGGCTTCACGGTCGGCCACTACCGGGACCGGCTGCGCGAGCTGCACGAACAGATCGGGCGGAACGGTCCGTTCGTCGCGCATACGGCACGATTCCTGATCGAGGCCCGCAAACCGGAATGATCCCGGGCCGCGGAGCGTTGGCAGCGTGACGGCGGCTCGTAGACGGCGTGGCGCAGGTCACTCAATTCCGTGCGTAACGAATCGACTCGGGCATGCGATGAACCGACAGGTGTCCTCGCGCGGCCCGGTCTCCCGACCCCGACCGGTCCGGGTACCTGCCGTCGCGCGAAGATGTCCCGCCCGTCCTTTGTCTGTTCGCAACGAGAGGCTCCTTGTGTCGCTCAGCCCGTCCCGTACGTTCCCTCCGGAGATCGCCGAATCGGAGGCCCTCGTCGCGCTCGTCGAGCGCGGCCGCGAGCAGGGTCACATCAACGGTGACGATGTGCGCCAGGCCTTCGAGGCCGGCCGCATCCCGGTGGACCAGTGGAAGCGGGTCCTGCGCAGCCTGAACCAGGTGCTGGACGAGGAGGGCGTCGCGCTGCACGTCAGCGCGGCTCCCGCTGCCAAGACCGCCGCGAAGAAGCCCCGCAAGGCCGCGGCGGCCCCCGCCCGCACGGCCGTCAAGAAGGCGGCCGCCGCTCCGCGGCCCATCGGCGCGCGCAAGACCGCAGCCGCCCCGGCCGCCGCGGCGGCGATATCCGCTCAGCCCGCGGCGGAGGCGGACCCGGCCACGGCCGAGGCCGCCGCAGAGCCGAAGAAGCGCACGGTCAAGAAGACCGCTGCGAAGAAGACCGCCGTCAAGAAGACGGCGGCGAAGAAGACCGGCGCCAAGGACGCGGACCCGGAGAACGCCGAGGTCGTCGAGGGCGAGGACTGGGCCGAGGACCTCGCCGACGACGTCGAGGAGGAGGCGCCCAAGGCCGGTGCCGCCGGCCAGGGCTTCGTGCTGTCCGACGAGGACGACGACGACGCCCCGGCCCAGACGGTCATGGTCGCCGGCGCCACCGCCGACCCGGTCAAGGACTACCTGAAGCTGATCGGCAAGGTGCCGCTGCTCAACGCCGAGCAGGAGGTCGAGCTCGCCAAGCGCATCGAGGCGGGTCTCTTCTCCGAGTACAAGCTCGAAGAGGAGGAGGACCACAAGCCCGCGTTCAAGCGCGAGCTGGAGATCCTCGTCGAGGACGGCCGCCGGGCCAAGAACCACCTGCTGGAGGCCAACCTCCGTCTCGTGGTCTCGCTGGCCAAGCGCTACACCGGCCGCGGCATGCTCTTCCTGGACCTGATCCAGGAGGGCAACGTCGGCCTGATCCGCGCGGTGGAGAAGTTCGACTACACCAAGGGCTTCAAGTTCTCCACGTACGCCACGTGGTGGATCCGCCAGGCGATCACCCGCGCCATGGCGGACCAGTCCCGCACCATCCGCATCCCGGTGCACATGGTCGAGATCATCAACAAGCTCGCCCGTGTGCAGCGCCAGATGCTGCAGGACCTCGGCCGCGAGCCCACTCCGGAGGAGCTGGGCAAGGAGCTCGACATGACCCCTGAGAAGGTCATCGAGGTCCAGAAGTACGGCCGCGAGCCGATCTCCCTGCACACCCCGCTGGGCGAGGAGGGCGACAGCGAGTTCGGTGACCTCATCGAGGACTCCGAGGCCGTGGTCCCGGCGGACGCGGTGTCCTTCACCTTCCTCCAGGAGCAGCTCCAGTCGATCCTGGGCACGCTCTCGGAGCGCGAGGCGGGCGTCGTGTCCATGCGGTACGGCCTGAACGACGGCCAGCCGAAGACCCTCGACGAGATCGGCCGGGTCTACGGCGTCACGCGCGAGCGGATCCGCCAGATCGAGTCGAAGACGATGTCGAAGCTGCGGCACCCGTCGCGCTCCCAGGTCCTGCGCGACTACCTCGACTAGTCGCACCCGGTCCGCGGCCCGTCCGCGCACCCGCACGACGGAGCGGGGGGGGGGGGGGGGGGGGGGGGGGGGGGGGCGTGGGGGGGGGGGGGGGGGGTGGGGGAGGTGGGGGGGGGGGGGGTGGGGTGGGGGGGGGGGGGGC
>NZ_JBVJWO010000001.1:0-30347 GCF_055602345.1 Streptomyces sp. NPDC037401 | reverse complement strand
CGCCCCCCCCCCCCCCCCCCCCCCCCCCCCCCCCCCCCCCCCCCCCCCCCCCCCCCCCCCCCCCCCCCCCCCCCCCCCCCCCCCCCCCCCCCGCTCCCGTGTCGGCCGACGGCCGTCTCAGGGCCTGCTCGGCGGCCGTCTCAGCGGCCTGAGTGCTCGAGCAGGTTCTTCAGCTTTTCCTCGTTCCGAGGCATCTCCTTGCGGGCGTACGGACGCACGACCAGCGGGACCAGGGCCCTGCCGACACCGTGCCCCTCGAAGTCGAGGGTGAGGGTCAGCCGGGACCGGGCGCCGTTGTCGATCGGCTCGATGGTGCCCTGGACGTCACCGCGCACCGGCCCGTCGACCCCGTGCAGGTGCCAGCTGCGCGGCGGGTCCATCTCGGTGACTTCCATGGTGGTGGGGAACCGCCGCTTGCCCATCTGGCGGGTGACGGCGACCCGGGAGCCGACCGTCAGGGGCAGGTCCCCCATCGGGGTGGCCGTCACCGCGCTCTCCTGCCACTCGGGCAGGTGCGTCGGATCGGTCACGTAGGCAAAGACCTCGGCGGGGCTGCGGGAGATGTCGATGCTCTCCTTGATCGCGGACATTGCGCCCCCTTCACTTCCCCTTGCTTAGATATTCGGCTTTTCACACAAATCGTCCCACTTGGCGTGTGGTGCCGCCACGGGGATCACGCGGCCGGTACGGCCTCGCGCCGCCCGCGGCGCGCCGCCATCACGGCGTAGACGAGTACGCCGGCGAAGAGGAACAGCACGCCCTGGTAGACCGCGGCGTAACCGGAGCCTGCGACCAGCCACACGGAGAAGGCGAAGGCGGCGCCCGCGAGGACTCCGTCGCGGACCAGCCGGGCGCGGTCGACGCGCTCGCGCTGCCCGGAGAGCAGGAAGTAGATCTGGGCCGCGGTCGCCAGCAGGTAGGGGACGGTCGCGGTGAAGGTCGTGACCAGGACCAGGACCTCGAAGACGCCCGCCGGGCCGGCCGTGTAGTTGTAGACGGTCAGGGCCGAGGCCAGGACCACGGTGACGAGCACGCCGGCCACGGGGACCCCGCGGCGCTTGCGCGCGAAGACCTCGGGGAAGAGCCCGTCACGGGCGGCTGCGTACGGCGTCTGGGCGCTGAGCAGGGTCCAGCCGTTGAGCGCGCCGACCATGGACACCACGGCCGCGCAGGCGACGGCGGTGCCGCCCCAGCCCCCGCCGAACATGGCGTCGACCGCCGCGGAGAACGGGGCCTGCGAGCGGGTCAGCTCGTCGTGCGCGACCAGGCCGAACACGGCGAGCGTGCCCAGCAGGTAGACCACGGCGGCGCCCAGCGTGCCGAGGACCGTGGCGCGGCCGACGTTGCGCCGGGGGTCGCGGACCTCGCCCGCGCTGACCGCGGCCGACTCCACGCCGAGGTAGCTGAACAGCAGGATCGCGGCGGAGGCGGAGACCGCGCCGAGGGCGGAGGAGCCGTCGTCCGCGCGGAAGGGGCCCAGGTTCGCGGGGTCGAAGAAGAAGAGGCCGCCGACGGCCACCAGCAGCAGCGGCGCGAACTTCAGCACCGTCGCGACGAGCTGCACGGCGCCGACGTACCGCGTGCCGGCGAGGTTCGCGAGGGCCGGCAGCCACTGGACGCAGAGGGCGGCCAGGCACATCGACCACGCGTGCTCGCCGACCGCCGGGAAGAGCACGGCGACGTAGCCCACGGAGGCCACGGCCAGTGCGGCGTTCGAGACCCAGGTGGTGATCCAGTAGCTCCACGCGGCGAGGAAGCCGGCGAAGTCCCCGAAGGCCGCGCGGGCGTAGACGTACGGGCCGCCGGTCTGCGGGTGGCGGTCGGCGAGCCGCCCGAACACGAGGGCCAGGCATATCGCGCCCAGGGTCAGCACGCCGAAGGCGACCAGGCTGATGGTGCCGAAGGGGGCCACGGACGCGGGCAGCAGGAAGATGCCGCCTCCGATGATGTTGCCCATGACCAGGGCGGTTGCGACGGGGAGCCCGAACCGCCGGGAGTGCCGGCCTTCAGCTTGTTCTGTGGCCATGGGGGTGGCGCCTCTGTTTCATATGGTGGACAAACCCGAATATCGTCGGGGATGCCGGAGGCCGCACCAAATCACTGTTTTTTGTCCCGTACGGCGGGCTGGGCGGACGGAAGGGTTCCGGTCGGAGGGGCTCCACGGCGTGGATCTTCCAGCGCGTCCGGAACGGCGAACGGCCCGATCGGCACCTGCGGGCCGTCGGCAGCCTCCCCCAGCCAGCACCGCAGCAGCACGTGCACCTGCTCCGCCCCCGACAGGGACGCGGGCGGCTCCGAGAGCACCGTCGGCCACATCAGGAACGGATGGCCCTGCTCCCCGCCGAGCCCGCCGTGGGAGCCGATCTGCTCCTCGAAGGCGTGCACCTCGCCGCTGTCCGGGTCGTACGCCGAATTCACCATGATGTCCGCGACGTGCGGGAAGGAGTCGGTGCGCCGCACGGCCGCGGCCGCGCCCGGACCGAAAGCCGCGAGCAGCTCCTCCGCCTCGCCGGGTACCCCCAGCCGCGCCCGGGCTCCGTCCCGCCCCAGGACCACGCCGTCGACGAGCAGGAAGCCGACGCCCGGGTGGTTGGCGAGCGTGGCCAGCAGCGCCGGGTGGCGCCGGTCGATCTCCTCGAGGGTGAGGCGCCGCGGGACGCCGGGGAAGGAGACCAGGCCGAGGTTCCCCGACGCCAGCACCACCGGGTCCGAGCCGCGCCCCGGGTGCGCCTGCTCGCCCTCCTCGACCGGCCGGTGCAGGGCGGCCAGCACCGCGGCCCGCGCCTCCGCGCCGCTGGGGGTGCGCCCGGCCCGGCGCGGCACCGGGAGCCCGCAGCCCGCCCGCACCAGGTCCCGCAGGGTGAGCCCGAAGCGGCCGAGGAAGGTCTCCCCCGGGCTCTGGCCGTGGTCGGACAGCAGCACGATCCGGTAGTCCCGCGGCGCGTGGGCGGCCACCTTCCCGATCAGCTCCACGCTTCGGTCCAGCCGCCGCAGCACCTGCTCGGCGTCCCGGCTGCGCGGCCCCGAGTGGTGGGCCACCTCGTCGTAGGCGACCAGGTCGGCGTAGACGGAGGCGCGGCCGGCGAGCATGTCGCCGATGACGGCGGCCACGACGACGTCCCGCTCCACCACCGTCGCGAACGCCCGGATGAACGGGTACAGGCCGCCGCGCGCGACCCTCGGCCGGTCCCCGCGCAGCCTGGCCCGCAGCGACTGGCCGATCTCCCGGAAGACCTCGGCCACCAGGGAGAGCGCGGTACGGACGGCGTTGGCCGGGTCGGAGAAGTACGCGAAGTAGCCGGCGCGCGAGCGGTTGTCCCGGCCCCGCCGCGCGGACACCGACAGGACCAGCGCGAGCTGGTCGGCCCCGCCGCTGAACAGGTTGCCGCGGCTGGCCCCGTCGAGGCTGAGCAGCCCGGCGTCGCCGGTGCGCCGGACCGCCCGCCGCTGGAGCGAGGCGGCGCTGGTGGGCCGGTTGCAGACCACGACCTCGCCGGTGTCCTTCTCGTACCAGCGGAAGGCCGGCACGTCGAAGTTCGAGCCGTGCAGGATGCCGAGCTGGCTCGCGCCGGTCTGGCTCGACCAGTCCGTGTGCCACGGCATCAGCCGGTGGGTGGTGTCGAGCAGGCGCGCGGTGGCGGGCATCAGGCCGGTGCCGACCGCGTGCCGCAGGACTTCGTACCCGACGCCGTCCAGTTGCAGGAAGACCGTGCCGGGCCGGACTTCGGAGGCCGCGGCGGCATGGACGCGGTGCTGGCGGCGGCGCTTGCGGTCGGCGAGCCGGGACAGCCGGCGGCGGTACGCGTCGTCGTCGCGCACGGCGAGGGCGGTGGACGTGGCGGAGGCGACCGCCGACATGACCGCGGCGACCACGACGGCGGTCTGCGGATCGGCCTCGCCGCGGCCGTCGGGGATCAGGCCGAGGGCGATGAGCAGCAGCGAGCCGTTGAGGAAGAACACGAGCAGGCCGAGGACCAGCGCGGGGACCAGCAGGAGGGCACGTACGAGAACCGGCCACACCAGTGCGTTCAGCAGACCGAACGCCCCTGCGCCCCACGCGGCGGTGAGCGCGATGCGGGTGATGCTGTCCCCGTCGTCCGACTGGAGCTGGAAGTCCGGGAGGATTCCGGCCAGGACGAGCATCGTCAGCGTGGAGACCGCCCACACGGTGACCACCCGGAACAGGGTGCTTCCGGCCTTCCGCCATCGCCCGTCGTGCACGCCGTCCCACCTCACGTCCCGGCCCGCACCACGGCCGGCGGGCCCCCTTCCCAGCCTCGCACGAACGGGCCGCCGTCCGGGGGAGGCAGGAGGGGAGGCCGGGGAGCGGGTCCGGTTCTGCGGCCGGGGCGGCGACAGGGCCGGCGGCAGGTCAGGTGCCGTCGTAGCCGGCGGTGGGCATGGACAGGCGCCGGTGGACCTCGGCCTTCATCGCCGAGGTGTAGGCCGGTTCGTCCTGGCCGACGGTTTCCAGTCGGACGCCGCGCCGGGCGCACTCGGCGCTGAACTCCTCGACCGAGCTCAGCGCCCGGGCGAGCACCCGGCGGCTGGGCGCGACGAAGAGGTCGACCTGCCCCGCGTCCACGTCCGCCCAGAGCCCGCAGTGGTCGGCGCGCAGCCCGTAGACGAGCAGTTGCCGCGTCACGACGTACCCCTGGTCGGCGGCCCACCGGGAACACATGGCGTGCTGGCTGCGGGTGTCGACCGCGAAGGGGTCGCTGTCGAGTTCTTCGAGCGGGGCCAGGCTGGCGATCGCGGCCACGCGCACCTCATTCATGCCGCCCGACCCTACTCCGGTCGGGCGCGCGGGAGGAGGGGGAAGCGGGTCTTCTCGTATCCCCCTAAGCTCGGGGGAGCGGCGGCCGCCCGGGGGAAGGGTCCCGGGGCGGGCGCGGCGGGTCGCGGGGCGGTCGGCGGAAGGGGTGGCGCGTGCCGGTGGGGATCACCTGGTGGGGTCATGCCACCTGTACGGTCGAGGACTCGGGGGTCCGGCTGCTGACGGACCCGCTGTTCGCCCGGCGCCTGGCCCATCTGCGGCGCCGCAGCGGTGCGGTGCCGCCGCCCGCGGCGGCCGTGGCCGACGCCGTACTGGTCTCGCACCTGCACGCCGACCACCTGCACCTGCCGTCGCTGGCTCGGCTGGCGCCGGGGACCCGGCTGCTGGTGCCGCGGGGCGCGCGGCGGGCCGTACCGGGGCTGCGGCGGCTGCCTGGCCTGCGGATCACCGAGGTGGGGCCCGGGGACGCGGTCCCGGTCGGGGACGTGTGCGTACGGGTCGTCAGCGCGCGGCACGACGGGCGGCGGCTGCCGTTCGGACCGCACCGCTCCCCCGCGCTCGGGTACGTCGTCGAGGGGGAGGCGCGTACGTACTTCGCCGGCGACACCGGCCTGTTCGACTCGATGGCGCAGGAGACCGGGCCGGTGGACGTGGCGCTGCTGCCGGTCGGCGGCTGGGGCCCGTACCTGGGGCCGGGGCACCTGGACGCCCGGACGGCGGCGCGGGCACTGGCCGAGCTGGGCCCGGGGACGGCGGTGCCGGTGCACTACGGGACCTACTGGCCGATCGGCATGGACGCGGTGCGGCCGCACGAATTCCACGCGCCGGGAGAGGAGTTCGTGCGGCAGGCCGGGCGGCTCGCGCCGGAGGTCGCGGTGCACCGGCTGGCGCACGGGGAGAGCGTGGTGGCCGGCTGATGCTGCGGGAACTGGCGGTGCGGGTCGCGGTCCGCGTGTCGGGCGGGGCCGCGGGGCCGGCGACCGAGGTCCCGCCGGAGTCGACGCAGCAGGCGGTGGGGTACCCGGCGCTGTTCGTCCTGGTGGCGCTGGGCGCGCTGGTGCCGGTCATTCCGACCGGGGCGCTGGTGAGTTCGGCGGCGGTGGTGGCCTTCCACCACCAGACGCTGCCGCTGGGGCTGCTGCTGGTGTTCGCAGTGGCGGCGCTGGCCGCCTTCACCGGGGACCTCGCCCTGTACTGGCTGGGGCAGCGCGGGCTGCGCTCGCACAACGGCTCGCGCCGGCTGGAGAGCCTGCGCAGCCGGGTCTCCCCCGAGCACCTGGCCACGGCGCAGGCCCGGCTGGAGGAGCACGGGGTCATGGTGCTGGTGCTGTCCCGGCTGATCCCGGCGGGGCGGATCCCGGTGATGGTGGCCTGCCTGCTCGCGCGGATGCCGATGCGGGTGTTCGCACGGGGTGATGCGCCGGCCTGCCTGGCGTGGGCGGCGACGTACCAGCTGATCGGGATCCTGGGCGGGTCGCTGTTCTCCGAACCGTGGAAGGGCGTCGCCCTCGCGGTGGGCCTGGCCCTCCTGGTGAGCGCGGCCCCGGCCGCCTGGCGGCGCATCCGCGCGTAGGCCGGCCCGGCTGCCGGCCCCACGGCCCGCCCCGCGGCCGGCTTGCGGTCCGCGCCGCCGGATCCCCGGCCCGAGCGCGGCGCGCGGCCGGCCTGCTGCGGACTGCGGACTGCGGGTCAGCCCAGGGTGCGGGAGGCGCCGATCGGCAGGTCCCAGAGGGACTCGCGCGGCAGCCCCGCGCGGGCCCAGGCCGCGCGGACGCGGGTCAGCGGCTCGAGCACCGGTTCGGCGGACAGGACGAACGTCGCCCAGTGCATCGGCGCCATCCGCCGTGCGCCCAGGTCCTGGCAGGCCCGTACCGCCTCCTCCGGGTCGGCGTGCACCTCGCGCAGCCACCACCGCGGGGCGTACGCCCCGATGGGGAGCAGTGCGAGGTCGATGCCCGGGTGGCGGCTGCCGATCTCCCCGAACCAGTGGCCGTACCCCGTGTCCCCGGCGAAGTAGACGCGGTGGCCCGGCCCGTCCGACAGCACCCAGCCGCCCCACAGGCTCCGGCAGGTGTCGAGGAGCGAGCGCTTCGACCAGTGGTGCGCGGGCACGAACTCGAGCCGTACGCCGTCCAGTTCCGCCGCCTCCCACCAGTCGAGCTCGGTGACCCGGGTGAAGCCGCGGCGACGGCACCAGCGGGCCAGGCCCGCAGGGACGAACAGCGGCGTTTCGCGCGGCAGCCGCCGCAGGGTGGGCGCGTCGAGGTGGTCGTAGTGGTTGTGGCTGACGACGACGGCGTCGACGGGCGGCAGGTCCTCCCAGCGGACCCCGACGGGCGTCATCCGCGCCGGTGTGCCGAGGATCCGCCGGGACCACACCGGGTCGGTGAGCACGGTGAGCCCGCCGATGCGGATCACCCAGCTGGCGTGGCCCGCCCAGGTGACGCCGACCTGGCCGACGGCGAGCGGCGGCATCGGTTCCGGCGCGTAGGGGAGGTCCGGGATGCCGAGCAGCCCGGCGGGGCCGGGGCGGAAGGCGCCTTCCCTGGCCAGCCGGGCGAAGGCCCGCACGCCGGGCAGCGGGGCGGTGAGGCGGTCGGCGAAGGACCGGGGCCAGGTGCGGATCTCTCCGAGGGGCCGGGCTGCGGGGATGGCGCGGACAGCCGGCTCCGGGCGCTCAGGCCGTACGGACGGCGGCCGGCCCGGCGGTCCCGGCCGGTCTGACTGCGGCGACTGCTGCGGCGGCTGGTCCCTCTGCCCCGTCCTGTCCGGCTGTTCCCTCTGCTCCGTCTGTTCCGTCATCGCGGGCGACTCCATTCGCGGGCGGGTTCGCGTACCGGCTGGGGATCAGGACAGTTCGCCGAAGACCGATCCCAGACCGCTCAGGGATCGTGCGACGTGCGGCAATTCGAGGGGGTCCGCGGCGGTGAGCGCGGCCAGCCGGTCGTGCCGCGCGTCGCCCAGCAGCGGGCCGGTGGCCAGCCGCACCCGCAGCGCGACCGGTTCGTCCGCGAACCGCTGTGCGCCGGCGACCGGTCGGCCGAGCCGCTCGCTGAGGTAGTCCTCCAGCTCGAGGGCGTCGCCGACCCCGCGCCGCGCGAGGCCGGCCCGCAGCGGGGCGAGGTCGGCGTACAAATGGCGCCCGGCGCGCGGCGGCAGGGCGAGCGCCCCGGCCCGCAGCAGCGCGCGGTGTACGGCGTCGGCGATCCGGCCGTGCAGGCGCGCGGCGTCCCGGCCGCGCGCGGCCACCGCCTCCGGCTCGCCCAGGGCGTGCGCGGCGACCGCGGCCACCGGACCGGCCAGCGCCGCGCCGCTCGCGGTGAGCACGTCCAGGGTCCGTGCCCGCAGCCCGTCGCCGCGCGCGGTGGCCGGGAACCGCGCGACCGCGGCGGGCCAGCCGCCGGGCAGCAGGCCGCCGGACAGGTCGACGAGCACGGTCACCTCGTCCGGGCACATCTCGGCGGGGCTGACCAGCACGGTCTCGTGGGGCCGGTGCAGGGTGTCGCGCCAGGTCTCGTCGCTGACCACGGCCATCCCCTCGAACACGGCGGCCTCGCAGGCCTCCCGCAGCAGTTCCGGCGGGGCGACCGTGGCGGTGGGGTCGTCGGCCACGCTCAGCAGCAGCACGCGCGGGTCGCCGCCCTCGGCGCGGACCCGTGCCACCGTCTCCAGCAGCGCGTACGGGTCGGGGACGCCGCCGCACTCGGCCGGCGTCGGCACGTGGTACGCCCGCTGCCCCAGCAGCCGGATCTGCGGGGTCCACCAGGCGGGACAAGGCCGGGGCAGCAGGACGTCGCCGCCGTGGGCGGCGAGGAGGGCGAGCAGCAGGGCCGGGGCGCCGGGCGCGGCGGCCACCCGCTCGGGAGGCGTGTGCAGGCCGCGGCGCTCCCAGAATCCGGCCGCGGCCTCGCGTACGGCGCTCCCTCCGCCGGGCGGTTCGGGGCGGTCCCGGTCGGCCGCGGCGGCCAGGACGGCGGTCAGCTCGGGCAGGACGGGCAGGCCCGGCCCGGGGGCGGGCGGTGTGTAGCGGACCGGGCCACGGCCTTCCGGTGCCGTCCGCCGCATGATCCCCACCGCCCGATTCACCCGTTGCGGCCGTTGCGCCCGTTGCGCGTGCTCCGCAGCTCCGCCACTCTCTATTGCCCCTTTATACGGATAAATACTATGTTTCGCGCCTGTTTCGCGCCGTCAGGTCGCGCCGGGTCACCCCTTCCGTCCGACCAGGGCCAGCAGCCGGGTCTGGGCGTCGGCGCCCGGCGGCACGTCCAGCGGGGCTGCGTACATCCCGCTCGCCGCGAGCCCGTCCGCGTACGGCATGACCTCCTTGATCGAGAACTCGACGAGCCCGGGAGGCAGCCGGTCGTCGGCGCCGATCCCGCGCGCGAGGTCCCAGGCGTGCACGACCGCGTCCGCGGTGAGTTCCGAGCAGTACGCCGAGCCGAGCGCCGGGCCGTAGCTGAGCTTGACCGTGCGGTCCAGTGCGCCGGGCGCCGCGAAGGCGGCCGAGGCGCCGGCCGCGGCCCGGTCCCAGGCGCCGGCGGGGTCGTCGCCCAGCAGGTCGCCCTCCAGCGCGTCGCCGACCTCGGCGACCGTACGGCCCTCGGTGACCAGCGGCGGTATCCAGCGCTGCTCGCCCGTGACGTGGTTGACCAGGTCCCGCACGGTCCACTCGGTGCACGGGGTCGGGCGGTCCCACTGATCGTCGGCCACGGCGTGCACGAGGCCGCCGAACAGCGCGAGCGCTTCGGAGTGCCGGTCCAGCAGTGCGTCTCCCACGGGTCCCACCATCCTCTTCCCCCGCGCCGAACCCCTCTCGTCCCACTGTCCTCGCACCCGGTTTTCCTCGCCACCGGCGACCCCAATCCCCTTGCAGGGCAACACTGGTGTCCACATGTCAAAACGCACATCTCAGATTGCGACATGAGCCTCTACCGTGGGACCACACCCGACCTCCGGGGTCACGACGAGAGGGAGCCGCCGCCATGAGCACCGCCGCACACCGGGAGACCGCCGTCTACACCCACGGACACCACGAGTCGGTGCTCCGCTCGCACCGGTGGCGTACGGCGGCCAACTCCGCCGGCTACCTGATCGGCGAGCTCCGTCCGGGCATGTCCGTCCTGGACGTCGGCTGCGGCCCCGGCACCATCACGGCCGACCTGGCCGAACGGGTCGCACCGGGACGCGTCACCGCAGTGGACCACGCGCCGGACGTGGTCGGGCAGGCGCAGGCCCACGCCCGGGAGCGCGGGCTGACGGACATCGAGTTCGGCGTCGCGGACGTCCACGCGCTGGACTTCCCGGACGACTCCTTCGACGTCGTCCACGCCCACCAGGTGCTCCAGCACGTGGGCGACCCGGTGCAGGCGCTGCGCGAGATGCGCCGGGTGTGCAGGCCCGGCGGCATCGTGGCGGCGCGCGACGCGGACTACGCGGCCATGACGTGGTACCCGCGGACGCCCGTGCTGGACGAGTGGCTGGACCTGTACGAGCGGGTGGCCCGCGCGAACGGCGGCGAGCCCGACGCCGGACGCCGGCTGCGCGCATGGGCCCTGGAGGCGGGCTTCGCGTCCGTCGCCTCCTCGGCCGGCGCGTGGTGCTTCGCCACGCCGGAGGAGCGGACGTGGTGGAGCGGGCTGTGGGCGGACCGTACGACCGGCTCGTCGTACGCCTCCACCGCGATGGCGGGCGGCCACGCGACAGCGGACGGCCTGGACCGCATCGCGGCGGGGTGGCGCACGTGGGGCGCCGCGGAGGACGGCTGGTTCTCGGTGCTGCACGGCGAGATCCTCTGCCGCGCCTGACCCGGGGGGCAGGGTCAGCGGGTCAGGGGGCAGGGGGTCAGGGGGTCAGGGGGACGGGGGTCAGGGGGACGGGGGTCAGGGGGACGGGGGACGCATGCGGAAGTCGTACGCGCGCGGGAGCGGGGCGCTCGTCAGGGAGGACCACACCCGGGAGAGCGCGGCGTTCGCGGTCGAGCAGGCACACCCGCCGCCCCGTGCAGTGGCACATGTCATCGTGCACCGTCACACGTCAACCCGCGCCGCCTCCCGCCGCAACGGCACCCGCAGCACCCGCTCACATCCCCAGCTCCAGCCCCGGGATGTCCGTCCGGTCGAGCCCGAAGGTCTGCACGTACAGCGACAGCTCCGCCTCCAGTGCCCGCACCATGGTGTCCGCCCGCCGGAAGCCGTGCCCCTCGCCCTCGAAGGCGACGTACGCGTGCGGGACCCCGCGGCCCGCCATCCGCTCCAGGAAGCGTTCCGCCTGCGCCGGCGGGCACACGGCGTCGTCCAGCCCCTGGAGCAGCAGGAAGGGCACCTTGATCTGGTCCGCCCGCGCCACGGGCGAGCGCTCGCCGCGCCGGGCCGCCATGTCCGGCAGGTACCGCGATTCCAGGTCGTGCGTCTCCTGCGCGATCCCGGCGACGTCCAGCACCGGGTAGATGATCGTCCCGCAGGCGTAGAGGTCCGTCGCGGCGAGCGAGGCCGCCGTGGTCCAGCCCCCCGCGCTGCCGCCGCGGATCGCCAGCCGCGCCGGGTCGGCCGTCCCCTCGGCGGCCAGCGCGCGGGCCACGGCCGCGCAGTCCTCGACGTCGACCACCCCCCACTGCTCGCGCAGCCGCTCCCGGTAGGCCCGCCCGTACCCGGTGGACCCGCCGTAGTTGACCTCCGCCACCCCGATGCCCCGCGAGGTGAAGTACGCGATGTGCAGGTCGAGCACCGGCTCCACGTGCGCCGTGGGGCCGCCGTGCGCCCACACCACGTACGGCGGCAGCTCGTCGGCGGGCGCGGCCAGCACCGGGTGGTGCGGCGGGTACACCAGCGCGTGGATCTCCCGGTCGTCGGGCCCGGTGAAGGTGCGGCTCTGCGGTTCCGGGTAGTACGCCGGATCGACCGGATCCACCCCGCGGGCGCCGATCACCCGGGTCCGCCCGGTCGCCGTGTCCAGCTCCACCACCTCGTACGCACTGCGCGGGCTGGCCGCGACCCCGGCCACCCGGGTGCCGTAGGCCGCGAGGGCCGGCTGCCACGAGGTCCACGGGCCCGCCGCGTCCACCAGGTCGCCGGTCGCCGCGTCGAGCACCCCCAGCACGGACGCGCCGCGCCCGTGCAGGACCGCGACCAGCCCGCCGTCCAGCGGCGCGAACCAGCGCAGTCCCGTCTTCCACAGCGCCCCGCCGAACTCCTCCTCGCGCGGGCACAGTCCCACCGCCTCCCCGGTGTCCGGGTCGACCCGGTGGAGGTTCCACCAGCCGCTGCGGTCGCTCACCGCCAGCAGGGTGCCGTCCGTCGCCCAGCCCGCCTGCGCCACCGACTCCCCGGGCCCGCCCATGACGGTCCGCACCCCCGCCAGCGCACCTTCGGGCGTCACCTCCGCCACCTTCAGCTCACTGCCGTCCCACGGCATCCGCGGGTGGTCCCACACCACCCAGGCCGCCCGCCGCCCGTCCGGCGAGAGCGCCGGCCCGGTCGTGAAGCGGTGCCGGTCGTCCGTGAGCTCCCGCACCGCGCCGCGGTCGTCCGCCGCCGAGCCGTCCAGCGGTACGGCCGCCAGCACCCGGCGCACCGCGGTCGGCCCGGGCCCGGTGAACTCCTCCAGGACGCACCACACCTCGCCGAGTTCGGGCCGCGGCACCGGGTCGGCCCAGCGCAGCCCCCCGCCGACCGCCGAGAGGGGGGTGAGCGGCCGCGGCTCCCGCGCCGCGGCCCCGGCGGCAGCGGCGGAATCGGGTTCGTACGCGTACAGCCGCTGGTCGGCGAAGTCCGTGAAGAGCACCACCGGACCGGCGTCCCCGGCCAGGTACCCGGCCCAGGGCCGGCCGCCGTACTCGACCACCCGGCTGCGTACGCTCCACGGCGCCGGCAGCACCGTTTCCTCACGGCCGTCCGGCCGTCTGCGGACCAGGGCCCGGCGGCCGCCCTCGGCCGGCCGGGGCTCGGTCCACCAGACCTCCTCGCCGACCGTCCCCAGGTATTCGGGCCGGCCGTCGTACCCGGCCGCGAGCGCGGCGTCGATCGGCGACGGCCAGCTGCCGTACGGCCCCGTGGGCGCCATCGTCACGTCCCCTTCTTCCGGTCCTGCCGGTCCTGCCGGTCCTTCCGGCCCGCGCGGGCTCCTACAGCGTGCGCAGGGCGTGGTCGAGCACCCGCACGCCGAAGTGCAGGGCGTCGACGGGAACGCGCTCGTCGACCCCGTGGAACAGCGACCAGTAGTCGAACCCGGGCGGCAGCTTGAGCGGGGAGAAGCCGTAGCCGGTGATGCCGAGGCGGGAGAACTGCTTGGCGTCGGTACCGCCGGCCATGCAGAACGGCACCACGTGCCCGTACGGGTCGAAGCGCTCCACGGCCGCGCGCAGGATCCCGTACGTCCGCGAGTCGACCGGGGCCTCCAGCGCCACCTCGCGGTGGTGGAACTCCCAGTCGACGTCCGGGCCGGTGAGCTCGTCGAGGGTGGTGCGGAACTCCTCCTCGCCGCCGGGCAGGACCCGCCCGTCGACGTAGGCCGTGGCCCGCCCCGGGATGACGTTGATCTTGTACCCGGCTTCGATCACGGTCGGGTTGGCGCTGTTGCGGATGGTCGCCTCGACCAGGGCGGCGGCCGGTCCCAGCTTCTTCAGGAACGCGTCGAGGTCGAAGTCCGGGTCCGCCGGGTCGGCCGGGATCCCGTGCACCGCGCCGAGCGCGGAGAGCGCGGCGCGGACGGTGGGCGTCAGCCGCACCGGCCACCGGTGGTCCCCGATGCGGGCCACGGCGTGCGCGAGCCTGCCGACGGCGTTGGCCCGGTTCGGCTTGGAGCCGTGGCCCGCCGTGCCGTGCGCGGTCAGTTTGAGCCAGGCGGTGCCGCGCTCGCCCGCCGCGATCGGGTAGAGCGCCATCCCGGGGGCGGGGTGGACGGTGAAGGCCCCCGATTCGCTCAGGCCTTCCGTACAGCCCTCGAAGAGGCCCGGGTGCCGCTCGGCCAGGAAGTCCGAACCGTCGACGGCGCTGTCCTCCTCGTCGGCGGTGTACGCGATCACGATGTCCCGGCGCGGCCGGACCCCGGCCCGGGCCCAGGCGCGTACGACGGACAGGACCATCGCGTCCATGTTCTTCATGTCCACCGCGCCGCGGCCCCAGACCACGCCGTCGCGGACCTCGCCGGAGAAGGGGTGCACGCTCCACTCGGAGGGCTCGGCGGGGACCACGTCGAGGTGCCCGTGCACGAGCAGCGCGTCGGCCGAGGGGTCGGTGCCCCCGATCCGGGCGACGACGTTGGTGCGGCCCTGGGTGCGCTCCAGCAGGACGGGTTCCAGCCCTGCCTGCGCGAGGCGCTCGGCGACGTACTCGGCGGCGGGGCGTTCCCGGCAGTCGCCGCCGCCGCGGTTGGTCGTGTCGATCCGGATCAGGCCGGAGGTGAACTCCACGACCTCGTCGAGGGCCGTCGCGTCCACGGCGTCCGGCAGCTCCTGCTCTGGGGGGTACATGTCAGCCATACTGCTCCTCCACGGCCGCGGAGACGATCGTCGTGACCGCCTTGAAGGTGCGAATCCCCTCGTACATCGTCCCGCTGGTGTACGCGACCCGCCGCTCCCCGGTGCGCTCGACCCCGGGAACGACCGTGGCCGCGGCGGACAGGTGCTCGGCGTCGAATTCGAGTACGACGCTGAACGGGCCCCCGTGCACCGGCTCGTGACGGACGGCGAGGCCCGCGGCCTCCTTGGCGGCGGCACGGATCTCGGTGGCGGTACGGGCGGGCGGGCGGCACACCGCGGCGTAGCGGGACACGTGGTCCTTGACGGCGACCGTGCGGGCGTGCGGCGCGTATCCGCGGGCGTCGGCGCAGGTCAGGTCGTCTCCGGTGACGAGGACCACCGGGACGCCGTACTCGGCGACGACATGGGAGTTGAGCAGGCCCTCGCTTGCGCGGGTGCCGTTGACCCAGACGCCGGTGATGGAGTTCGCGAGGTAGGTGTGGGCGAGCACGCCCTCGGTGCCGGCCCCGGTGTGGTAGCCGACGAAGGCGATGCCGTCGACGTCGCCGTGCTGGACGCCCTCGACCATGGAGAGGGACTTGTGGCGGCCGGTGAGCATCTCGACGCGCTCGTCGAGGCGCTCCAGCAGCAGGTTGCGCATGGTCCAGTGGGCTTCGTTGACCAGCACCTCGTCGGCACCGCCGTCGAAGAAGCCGAGGGCGGCGGCGTTGACGTCGGAGGTGAACATCGACCGGCAGCGCTCCCACTGCGCCGTGCCCGGGAGCACGTCGGCGGGCCAGGTCACCCCCGTGGCGCCCTCCATGTCGGCGGAGATGAGGATCTTCATCGGGCCCCCGTTCGGTGCGCGGACGAGCTGCCCGCCGCAGCGGCAGCTCCCTCACCCTAGGCGGTGACCTGCCGCGGGGAGGGGCATTGCGGGCGCGTCGCCGGGGGCAATGCGGGCGCAGGGCGCGGGGGCGTGCGCCCCCGGCGGACCGGGCGGACCGGCGGGCGGTTGCGTCACGTGCCGCGGCCCGCCCGGGCGCCGGACGGCCCGCGGGCCCCGGCGGCCCGGGCGGGCCGCACAATCCACTCGATCCGGTGAAGGATCACTTCTCCAGTTCGGCGGCCAGATTGGCCAGCAGGGCGTCGTAGATGCGCCCGAGTCCCTTGGGGGCGAAGGTCTTCTCGAAGAAGCCGCCGATGCCGCCGGCGCCGTTCCAGACGGTGGAGACCACGGCGCGGGAGCGGCCCTCGCCGGCCGGGGTGACCGTCCAGGTGGTCACCATCGAGGAGTTGCGGTCCTTCTCGACGAGCTGACCGTCGGTGGGCTCGGTGACCTCGAGCAGGCAGTCCCGGATGCGCTTGCTGGTGGCCTGGAGCTTCCAGTGGACCAGGGTGCCCTCGCCGTCGCCGCCCTCGCGCACCTCGTACTCGCTGAAGTGCTCGGGGAGCACCTTGGAGCGGGTGCCGCTGTAGTCCGCGAGCGCGTCGAAGACGGTCTCCGCGTCGGCCGCGATGATCCGCTCAGTGGTGGCCTCGACCTGCGCCATACCTGTTCCTCCAGCACTTGTGAACGCTCGACTTCGGGGGTCGGCGGCAAGCCAACCATCTCCGGCACGGGGTCCCAAATCCGGGGGCCGGTACGCGGCTGCGCGAGCGGGCGGACCCGCAGGGGCCGCAGGGCGCTCCGGAGTACTGAAGCATCATCAAATCGGGCCAATGGTCCCCACAATTCCCCCCTTCTGCGGATCATTTCCGGGACGATTCCGGCCAGACCCAGCGGCTGGGAGGCCTGATGAAGAAGCGCGCAGCAGTTCTGTTGTCGATCGCCACGGTGCTGGCGGGGACGGTCACGTCCGCGCCGGCCGGTGCGGCAGGTGCGGCAGGGGCGGCCGGCGCCGGCCCCGCCAGACCGGCGGTGGCGCTCGCGTGGAAGAACTGCGCGACCACCCGGTACCCGACGCTCCAGTGCGCCTCGCTGAGCGTGCCGCTGGACCACGCGCAGCCGGGCGGCCGCCGGATCTCGCTGGCGCTGTCGCGGGTCCCGCACACCGGGAAGACGTCCCAGGGCCCGCTGCTGGTCAACCCCGGCGGCCCCGGGGGCAGCGGCCGCAGCCTCGCCGGGTTCGTGGCCTCTTCGCTGCCGAAGAAGGTGGCGGAGCAGTACGACGTGATCGGCTTCGACCCCCGCGGCGTGGGCAAGAGCGAGCCGGCGCTCAACTGCGGGAAGGGCCACTTCGCGCCGGTACGGCCGGACCCGGTGCCGGCGGACTGGGCGGACGAGCAGGCGAACCTCGAACGGGTCCGCGGCTTCGCCGAGGAGTGCGCGCGGCTGCACGGGGACGTCCTGCCGTACGTCGACACGGTCAGCACGGCGCGCGACCTCGACCTGATCCGCCGGGCGCTCGGCGCACCCCGGATCAACTACTTCGGCTACTCGTACGGGACCTATCTGGGCGCGGTGTACGCGAAGCTGTTCCCGCAGCACGTGCGGCGGCTGGTGCTGGACTCCGTGGTGGACCCCTCGGGGGTCTGGTACGGGGACAACCTCGCCCAGGACCAGGCGTTCGACGCCCGCCACAAGGCCTTCCTGGCCTGGGTGGCGCGCCACGACGCGACGTACGGGCTGGGCACCGATCCGGCGCGGATCGAGGACGCCTGGTACGGGATGCGGGGGGAACTGCGGCAGGAGCCGGCGGGCGGCAAGGTCGGCCCGGCCGAGCTGGAGGACACGTACCTGCCCGGCGGCTACTACAACGGCTACTGGCCGCAGCTGGCGGAGGCCTTCGCGGCGTACGCCGTCAAGCGGGACCCGAAGCCGCTGGTGGCCGCGTTCGAGCGGTTCGGCGCGGTGGACCCGGCGGCGGGCAACAGCTACAGCGTGTACAGCGCGGTCCAGTGCCGGGACTCGGCGTGGCCGCGGGACTGGAACGTGTGGCGCCGGGACATGTGGGCGACGCACGCGAAGGCGCCCTTCATGACCTGGAACAACGCCTGGTACAACGCTCCGTGCGCGTTCTGGAAGACCGGTCCGCTGGAGACGCCGGACGTGGCGAACGACCAGCTGCCGCCGGCGCTGCTGCTCCAGGCGACGGACGATGCGGCGACGCCGTTCGAGGGCGCCGTGACGATGCGGGAGAAGCTGGCGGGTTCGGCGCTGGTGGTGGAGGAGGGCGGCGGCAACCACGGCATCTCGCTGAGCGGCAACACCTGCCTGGACCGCCATGTGACGGACTATCTGGCCTCGGGCACGCTGCCGAAGGAGGGCACCGCGGTGTGTGCGGCGCCGCCGGAGCCGAAGCCGGTACCGGCGACCCGCGCGGCCGCTCCCTCGGCGGGCGGCGCGGCGCTGCACGGTCTGCTGGGCTTCCGTCCCTGACGGGGCGCGGCGCGGCGCGGGCGGTGGGTGAGGATGTCCGCATGACTACGGATCACCTCACCCACGTGCCCGCGCCCGCGGGCGTCAGCCCGTCTCCCCAGTACAGCCACGTCGTCTGGGGAACGGGCCGGTTCGTCGCCGTCTCGGGGCAGTGCGCCTTCGACGAGGAGGGCGAGGTCGTCGGTGCCGGGGACCCGGGGGCGCAGGCACGGCAGGTGTTCGAGAACCTGCGGCGCTGCCTGGAGGCTGCGGGGGCGACCTTCGACGACGTCGTGAAGCTGACGTACTTCGTGACGGACATGGCGTACCTCCCGGCGGTCCGGGAGGCCCGGGACGCCTTCCTGACCCCCGCCCGGCTGCCGGCCTCCTCGGCGGTCCAGGTCTCGGCGCTGGTCCGCCCGGAGCTCCTGATCGAGATCGAGGCGTTCGCATTGACGCGGGCCTGAGCCCCCTGTCCGGCTCGCGCCGCCCCCTCAGGGCAGGCGGCGCAGGGAGGCCGTGGCCGCTTCGGCGAGGCGGGGGTGGGCCTGGGCGGCGGTGAGGACGTCGCGGGCGCGCGGGTCGGCCAGGTCGCCCAGGCCCTCCACGCAGGCCAGGGCCACCCGCCAGTACGGCTCGTGCGGGGACAGCAGCCGCCGGAGGGTCGCGATCAGGGCGGGCGCCGACTCGGGGGCGCGCAGGTGCGCCAGCAGCCGGACGGGCTGGAGGGCGTACGCGGTGCGCAGGCCGTTCGTCGCGAGTGCGGCCGCGGCGCGGGCGGTGCGCGGGTCGCCGAGCCGGGCCAGGGCGTACGCGGCGGCGGCGCACCGGGGCGGGTCCCGGTGGTTCAGCAGCAGGACGAGCGCCTCGAAGGCCCGGACGTCCCCGGCACACCCGAGCCGGAACGCCGCCGCCTCGCGGGCCCACAGCGGCTGCCCGGCCTCGGTGAGGGCCCCGGCCAGTTCGTCCGCGTCCGCCCCGTCCAGCAGGCGGGCGCAGCGTGCGGCCGCCGCCTGCCCCTCACGGGCGGCCTCGGCCCGTACCCGCCCGTGCAGGGCTGCCGGTTGCTCGTCTCGCTCGTCCACGCGGCCAGGGTAGGTGCGGGCGGCGGGGGCGCGGCGCAGATCACACGGATCGGGCGGGCCGGCCCCCTGGCGCTCTGGTTACTGCCGGGTTAATCTCGCCTCATCGAGTCCTCGCGGCCACTACCCGTGGCCGGGGACCGGGTACTTGAGGCGGCCTGGTGACGCAGCCGCCGCGAGTGACGTTCGGTTCGGCATTGTCCGTACGACGCGGCTCCGGGACAGAGCCAGTCGTCCATGCCACAACGCCTTCTCTCTGCATTGCGGCATCTTTCACCTGCCGTGCGTGCCGTACGTGTCGCACGCATCGCGTGTCCGTGCGCCTGAGCCCCGCTGCCCGTGCGCCCGTGTACCTCGCACTGCGTGCCTTCGCACCTCCGTGCTCCTCCGTGCCGTACCGGGCCCCTGTGCCCTCGTACGCCTCTGTGCCTTCGTGCCTTCGTGCCTTCGTGCGCCCCTCAGCCGTCACCCTCATCTTCCACTGGAGTCCCGCGATGGACCGTCAGTCCACTCCGCCCAGTCCGCTCACCACCATCGCCGTCGTCGGCCTCGGCACCATGGGCGCCGGCATCGCCGAGGTCCTCGCCCGGGCCGGCCGCGAGGTCATCGGCATCGACGTCAGCGAGGCCGCCGCCCGCCGCGCCGTCTCGGCCCTGGAGGCCGCCACCGCCCGGTCGGTGACCCGCGAGCGCCTCACGGAGCAGGAGCGGCAGGACGTGCTCTCCCGCTTCCGCACCTTCACCGACCTCCAGGCCGCGGCCCACGCCGACCTCGTGATCGAGGTGGTCCCGGAGGACTACGCGCTCAAGCAGCAGGTCTTCGCCGCGCTGGACGCCATCGTGCGGCCGGACACCATCCTGGCCACCGGCACCAACGCCCTGTCCGTGACCCGGCTGGCCGCCGAGTCGCAGCGGCCCGAGCGCGTGGTCGGCGTGCACTTCTTCAACCCGGCCCCGGCGATGAAGCTGGTCGAGATCGTCTCCTCGGTGCTCACGGCCCCGCCGGTCGTGGAGGCCGTCACCGGGCTCGCCCGCGACCTGGGCAAGGAGCCCGTCGCGGCGGGCGACCGCCCCGGTTTCGTCGCGGACGGCCTGCTCTTCGGCTACCTCAACCAGGCCGCCGCGATGTTCGAGTCGAAGTACGCCTCGCGCGAGGACATCGACGCGGCCATGCGGCTGGGCTGCGGCCTGCCGATGGGCCCGCTGGCCCTGCTCGACCTGATCGGCGTGGACACCGCGCGCACGGTCCTGGAGGCCATGTACACCGCCTCCGGGGACCGCCTGCACGCTCCCGCGCCGATCCTGGGCCACCTCGCCGAGGCGGGGCTGACAGGCCGCAAGTCGGGCCGCGGGTTCTACACGTACGACGCCCCGGGCGGCGCCACGGTGGTGCGCGACGCGCAGACCCCCCTCGGCGACACGGGTGCCGGTGCGGGCCGCACGGTGTCCTCGGTCGGCGTGGCGGGCTCCGGCACCATGGCCGGCGGCATCGCGCAGGTCTTCGCCCAGGCCGGTTACCAGGTCGTGCTGGCCGCCCGCAGCCAGGAGAAGGCGGACGCGGCCAAGGCCGTGATCGGCAAGTCGCTGGCCCGCCAGGTCGACCGCGGCCGGCTGACGGCCGAGGCGCGCGAGGAGACCCTGGCCCGGATCAGCCCGGCCGGTTCCCTGGAGGCCTTCGCCGACGTGGACCTGGCCGTGGAGGCCGTGGCCGAGGACCTGGCCGTCAAGCAGGAGCTGTTCGCGGCCCTCGACAAGATCTGCAAGCCGGGTGCGGTGCTCGCGACGACCACCTCCTCGCTGCCCGTGATCGCCTGCGCCCGCGCCACGTCGCGGCCGCAGGACGTGATCGGCATGCACTTCTTCAACCCGGCGCCGGCGATGAAGCTGGTCGAGGTGGTCCGTACGGTCCTGACGGCCGACGACGTCCACGCCACGGTCCGCGAGGTGTGCACGAAGGTCCGCAAGCACCCGGTGGACTGCGGGGACCGCGCTGGCTTCATCGTGAACGCGCTGCTGTTCCCGTACCTGAACAACGCCATCAAGATGGTCGAGGAGCACTACGCGAGCCTCGACGAGATCGACGCGGCGATGAAGCTGGGCGGCGGCTACCCGATGGGCCCGTTCGAACTGCTCGACGTGGTCGGCCTCGATGTCTCGCTGGCCATCGAGAAGGTGCTCCACAAGGAGTTCCGCGACCCGGGGCTGGCCCCCTCCGCACTGCTGGAGCACCTGGTGGCGGCGGGCTGCCTGGGCCGGAAGACCGGCCGCGGATTCCGTGAGTACGCCCGGCGCTGATCCCGGCGCCCACGAGCTGGATGCGTGGGGAGGGCTGCTCGGCTCCGCCGGACCCTCACGGCGGGGAAACCCTCCCGAGCCCAGTGCGGGCCCTCCCCCGCATCCACCCCCGCAGGCGCACCCCCCTGCTCCCATGCAGTACGTTCGCCTTATGTCCCAGTCCGCCAAGATCTCCCGTGCCGGTGCGCCCGACGCCCCGGAAACCGCCGCGGGTACCCGTGCCGCCGCCCAGCGGCTCAAGATGCGCCGCGAGCTCGCAGCTGCCGCCATGGAGCTGTTCGCGACGAAGGGGTACGAGGCGACGACGGTGGACGAGATCGCCGCGGCCGCCGGTGTGGCCCGCCGGACCTTCTTCCGCCACTTCCGCTCCAAGGAAGAGGCGATCTTCCCGGACCACGACGACACCCTGACCCGCGCCGAGGCCGTGCTCGACGCCGCTCCGGCGCACGAGCACCCGCTCGACACCGTGTGCCGCGGGATCAAGGAAGTCATGAAGATGTACGCCGCGTCGCCCGCGGTGTCCGTGGAGCGGTACCGGCTCACCCGCGAGGTGCCGACGCTGCGCGAGCGGGAGATCGCGTCGGTGGCCCGCTACGAGCGGCTGTTCACGCGCTATCTGCTGGCCCACTTCGACGAGCACGACCACCACGACGGCAACGACGACCCGCTGCTGGCCGAGGTGGCCGCGTCGGCGGTCGTGACGGCCCACAACCACGTACTGCGGCGCTGGCTGCGGGCGGGCGGCCAGGGAGACGTGGAATCGCAGCTCGACCACGCGTTCGGGATCGTGCGCAAGACCTTCGGCTCGGGGATCGGGGCGGGCCGCACGCAGGGCGCGGGCGCCGCGTCCGCCGGCGAGCCCGGGCCCGCGGCCGTGCGGACCGAGGGCGAGGTGCTGGTGGCGGTGGCCCGTACGGACGCCCCGCTGGACGAGGTCATGCGGACCATCGAGCAGGCGCTCAAGAACCGGTAGGCGCACCGCAGGAAGAGCGCACAACCGCAGAAAGCAACGTACGTCACAGTGGCCGCTCCCGTTCGGGGAGCGGCCACTGGCGTTTGTCCAGCTTGCCCCTACTCGCGGGTAACTCTGATCGATCATCGCTCATCTGCGCAGGTCAATCGGCAAATGAGAGAAAGTTTTGGCACGCAGTGCCTTGCCGAGTGACACGGGGTGCCATACGTTGAAGTCGTCCGGATGTCCCCGCGGTCCCTGTCACCACGCAGCGGAACGCGCCCCGGACGGCCTGCGTCACCAGGCCGCACGCGCGCCCATCACAGCGCCTGCCTGCACCACTCCCGCACCACCGCACCGCCGGACCGACGGCACAGCTGCACCTGCCCCGCCCCGCACCACCCGCAGACGCTCCCTCAGCACTCTCCCCAGCGTTTCCCTCGACGCTCACCGCCGGAGGCACCACCGTGAAGGACATCCTGGACGCGATCCAGTCGCAGGCCGCCACGGCCGAAGACTTCGCAGCCCTGCCGCTCCCCGACTCGTACCGCGCGATCACCGTGCACAAGGACGAGGCGGAGATGTTCGCCGGGCTCACCACCCGCGAGAAGGACCCGCGCAAGTCGCTGCACCTCGACCAGGTCCCGCTGCCCGAACTGGGCCCGGGCGAGGCCCTGGTGGCCGTGATGGCCTCGTCGGTCAACTACAACTCCGTGTGGACCTCGATCTTCGAGCCGGTGTCCACCTTCAACTTCCTGGAGCGCTACGGGCGCCTGTCGGAGCTCTCCAAGCGCCACGACCTGCCGTACCACGTCATCGGCTCCGACCTCGCGGGCGTGGTCCTGCGCACCGGCCCCGGCGTCAACGCCTGGAGGCCGGGCGACGAGGTCGTCGCGCACTGCCTCTCCGTCGAGCTGGAGTCCTCGGACGGCCACAACGACACGATGCTCGACCCCGAGCAGCGCATCTGGGGCTTCGAGACCAACTTCGGCGGCCTGGCGGAGATCGCGCTCGTCAAGTCCAACCAGCTGATGCCGAAGCCGGACCACCTCAGCTGGGAGGAGGCCGCCTCCCCCGGCCTGGTCAACTCCACCGCCTACCGCCAGCTGGTCTCCCGCAACGGCGCCGGCATGAAGCAGGGCGACAACGTCCTGATCTGGGGCGCCAGCGGCGGCCTCGGCTCGTACGCCACCCAGTTCGCGCTGGCCGGCGGAGCCAACCCGATCTGCGTGGTCTCCAGCCCCGAGAAGGCGGCCATCTGCCGCTCGATGGGCGCGGAGGCGGTCATCGACCGCAACGCCGAGGGGTACAAGTTCTGGAAGGACGAGCACACCCAGGACCCGAAGGAGTGGAAGCGCTTCGGCAAGCGCATCCGCGAGCTGACCGGCGGCGAGGACATCGACATCGTCTTCGAGCACCCCGGCCGCGAGACCTTCGGTGCGAGCGTCTACGTCACCCGCAAGGGCGGCACCATCACGACCTGCGCCTCGACCTCGGGCTACATGCACGAGTACGACAACCGCTACCTGTGGATGTCGCTCAAGCGGATCGTCGGCTCGCACTTCGCGAACTACCGCGAGGCCTGGGAGGCCAACCGCCTGATCGCCAAGGGCAAGATCCACCCCACCCTGTCGAAGGTCTACTCCCTGGAGGAGACCGGCCAGGCCGCGTACGACGTCCACCGCAACCTCCACCAGGGCAAGGTCGGCGTGCTCGCGCTGGCGCCCGAGGAGGGCCTCGGCGTGCGCGACCACGAGATGCGCGCGACGCACCTCGACGCGATCAACCGCTTCCGCAACATCTGAGACCGTTCAAGGGCCAAAGGGACAGCCTGAGATGACAGAGCGCCAGAAGGACCGTCCGTGGCTCATGCGGACGTACGCCGGCCACTCCACGGCCGAGGCGTCCAACGAGCTGTACCGCCGCAACCTCGCCAAGGGCCAGACGGGCCTGTCGGTGGCGTTCGACCTGCCCACGCAGACCGGGTACGACCCCGACCACATCCTCGCCCGCGGCGAGGTCGGCCGGGTCGGGGTCCCGGTCTCCCATCTGGGCGACATGCGGCGGCTGTTCCAGGACATCCCCCTGGAACAGATGAACACCTCGATGACGATCAACGCCACCGCCATGTGGCTGCTGGCGCTCTACCAGGTTGCCGCCGAGGAGCAGGGCGCGGACATCTCCAAGCTCCAGGGCACCACCCAGAACGACATCGTCAAGGAGTACCTCTCCCGCGGGACGCACGTCTTCCCGCCCGGGCCGAGCCTGCGCCTGACGACGGACATGATCGCGTACACGGTCAACCACATCCCGAAGTGGAACCCGATCAACATCTGCAGCTACCACCTGCAGGAGGCGGGCGCCACGCCGGTCCAGGAGATCTCGTACGCGATGTCCACGGCGATCGCCGTGCTGGACTCGGTCCGCGACTCGGGCCAGGTCCCCGCCGAGCGCTTCGGGGAGGTCGTCGCCCGCATCTCGTTCTTCGTGAACGCGGGCGTCCGCTTCATCGAGGAGATGTGCAAGATGCGCGCCTTCGGCCGCATCTGGGAAAAGGTCACCAAGGAGCGCTACGGCATCGAGGACGCGAAGCAGCGCCGCTTCCGTTACGGCGTCCAGGTCAACTCCCTGGGCCTGACCGAGGCGCAGCCGGAGAACAACGTCCAGCGCATCGTGCTGGAGATGCTCGCGGTGACCCTCTCCAAGGACGCCCGCGCCCGCGCCGTGCAGCTGCCCGCCTGGAACGAGGCCCTGGGCCTGCCCCGGCCCTGGGACCAGCAGTGGTCTCTGCGCATCCAGCAGGTCCTCGCCCACGAGAGCGACCTGCTGGAGTACGAGGACATCTTCGCCGGATCCCACGTCATCGAGGCCAAAGTCGACTCCCTGGTCGCCGACTGCCTGGCCGAGATCGACCGGATCCAGGAGATGGGCGGCGCCATGGCCGCCGTCGAGTCCGGCTACCTGAAGTCCCAGCTCGTCTCCTCGCACGCCGAGCGGCGCGCCCGGATCGAGGCCGGCGAGGACAAGATCGTCGGCGTGAACTGCTTCCAGCAGACCGAGGAGAACCCGCTCACCGCCGACCTGGACACCGCGATCATGACGGTGGACGGGGCGGTGGAGGCCACGATCGTGGAGCGGATCGGCCGCTGGCGGGCCGAGCGCGAGGAGTCCTCGGACCGGCAGGGCAACGGCGATCCGTTCGTCTTCCCGACCACCCGGCAGGCGCTCGAGCGCCTGAAGGACGCCGCGGCCGGCGACGAGAACCTGATGGAGGCCACCCTGGAGTGCGCCAGGGCGGGCGTCACCACGGGCGAGTGGGCCGGTGCGCTGCGCGAGGTCTTCGGGGAGTTCCGGGCCCCCACCGGGGTCTCCTCGGCCCCGGTGGCGGTCACCGCCGAGGCGGGCACGCCGATGGCGCTCGTCCGCGAGAAGGTGGCGCGCACGGCCGACGAGCTCGGCTCGGGCCGGCTGCGCCTGCTGGTCGGCAAGCCCGGCCTGGACGGCCACTCCAACGGTGCCGAGCAGATCGCCGTCCGGGCCCGCGACGCGGGCTTCGAGGTGGTCTACCAGGGCATCCGGCTGACGCCGGAGGAGATCTCCTCTGCGGCGCTGGCCGAGGACGTGCACTGCGTGGGACTGTCCATCCTGTCCGGCTCGCACTGCGCGCTCGTCCCGGATGTCCTCGAACGCCTCCGCAAGGCGGGGGCGGTTGACATCCCCGTCATCGTCGGAGGCATCATTCCGAACGCCGACGCCGTGACGCTCAAGGCGGCCGGAGTCGCCGCCGTCTTCACGCCGAAGGACTTCGGCATCACCGAGATCATCGGACGTATCGTCGACGAGATCCGCAAGGCCAACAAGCTCAGCCCCCTGATCAGCACGGAGGTCCCCGCATGACCACGCCAGTCCACCCGGTGAACCGCCTTCGCCCGCGTCGCTCCTGCCTCGCGGTGCCGGGTTCGAACCCGCGCTTCCTGGAGAAGGCCCAGGGTCTGCCGGCCGACCAGGTCTTCCTGGACCTCGAGGACGCCTGCGCGCCGCTGGCCAAGGAGGGCGCGCGCCACACGATCGTGGACGCGCTGAACAACGGCGACTGGACCGGCAAGACGCGGGTCGTGCGCGTCAACGACTGGACCACCCACTGGACCTACCGCGACGTCGTCACGGTCGTCGAGGGCGCGGGCCAGAACCTCGACTGCATCATGCTGCCGAAGGTGCAGGACGCCCAGCAGGTCGTCGCCCTGGACCTGCTGCTGACGCAGATCGAGAAGACCATGGGCTTCGAGGTCGGCAAGATCGGCATCGAGGCGCAGATCGAGAACGCCAAGGGCCTGGTCAACGTCGACGAGATCGCCGCCGCCTCCCCGCGGCTGGAGACGATCATCTTCGGCCCGGCCGACTTCATGGCGTCGATCAACATGAAGTCCCTGGTCGTGGGCATGCAGCCGCCCGGCTACCCGGCGGACGCGTACCACTACATCCTGATGCGGATCCTGATGGCGGCCCGCATGCACAACCTCCAGGCGATCGACGGCCCCTTCCTCCAGATCCGCGACGTGGACGCCTACCGCGAGGTCGCGGGCCGCGCCGCCGCACTGGGCTTCGACGGCAAGTGGGTCCTGCACCCCGGCCAGGTCGATGCCGCCAACGAGGTCTTCTCGCCCTCGCAGGAGGACTACGACCACGCCGAGCTGATCCTCGACGCGTACGACTGGTGCACCTCGGAGGCCGGCGGCAAGAAGGGCTCCGCGATGCTCGGCGACGAGATGATCGACGAGGCCAGCCGCAAGATGGCCCTGGTCATCGCCGGCAAGGGCCGCGCCGCGGGCATGCAGCGCACCACCAAGTTCGAGATCCCGGAGGCGTAGGGCCATGCAGTTCGGACGCACGTACGAAGAGTTCGAGGTCGGCGCTGTCTACAAGCACTGGCCCGGAAAGACCGTCACCGAGTACGACGATCATCTCTTCTGTCTGCTCACCATGAACCACCACCCGCTCCACATGGACACGAACTACGCCGAGAACACCACGGACTTCGGCAAGAACGTCGTCGTGGGCAACTACATCTACTCGCTCCTGCTCGGCATGTCCGTGCCGGACGTCTCCGGGAAGGCCATCGCCAACCTGGAGATCGAGTCGCTGCGCCACGTGGCGCCGACCTTCCACGGCGACACGATCTACGGCGAGACCACGGTCCTCGACAAGACCCCCTCGAAGTCCAAGAACGACCGCGGGATCGTCTACGTCGAGACCAAGGGCTACAAGCAGGACGGCACCCTCGTCTGCGTCTTCCGGCGCAAGGTGATGGTCCCGACCGAGACGTACATCAAGGAGCGCGGCGGCGAGCAGCCCGGCCGCCCCCAGCTGAAGGAACAGGGGAAGTAGCCATGGCACGACTCGCCCAGACCGCCGGCCTGACCGACGTTCAGCAGGAGATCCTGAAGACCGTCCGGGAGTTCGTCGACAAGGAGATCATCCCGGTCGCGACCGAGCTGGAGCACCGCGACGAGTACCCGCAGCAGATCGTCGACGGCCTCAAGGAGCTCGGCCTCTTCGGCCTGATGATCCCGGAGGAGTACGGCGGCCTGGGTGAGTCGCTGCTCACGTACGCGCTGTGCGTCGAGGAGATAGCGCGGGGCTGGATGTCCGTCTCGGGCATCATCAACACGCACTTCATCGTGGCGTACATGCTCAAGCAGCACGGCACGCAGGAGCAGAAGGACCACTTCCTCCCGCGGATGGCGCTGGGCGAGGTGCGGGGCGCGTTCTCGATGTCCGAGCCGGGTCTGGGCTCGGACGTGTCGGCCATCACGTCGAAGGCGGTCAAGGACGGCGACGAGTACGTCCTGAACGGCCAGAAGATGTGGCTGACGAACGGCGGGTCCTCGACCCTCGTGGCCGTTCTGGTGCGAAGTGACGAAGGACACCCGGAGGGCAGCGCCCCCCACAAGTCGATGACGACCTTCCTCGTCGAGAAGGAGCCGGGCTTCGGTGAGGTCCGTCCGGGCCTGACCATCCCGGGCAAGATCGACAAGATGGGCTACAAGGGCGTCGACACGACCGAACTCATCATGGACGGACTGCGCATTCCGGCCAATCGGGTACTCGGCGGGACCACCGGCCGAGGGTTTTACCAAATGATGGACGGCGTGGAGGTCGGCCGCGTGAACGTGGCGGCGCGTGGCTGCGGCGTCGCTCAGCGTGCGTTCGAACTGGGTGTCTCGTATGCCCAGCAACGTCACACTTTCGGCAAGCCGATCGCCCAGCACCAGGCCATCCAGTTCAAGCTGGCCGAGATGGCTACCAAGGTCGAGGCCGCTCATGCGATGATGGTGAACGCAGCACGCAAAAAGGACTCCGGGGAACGAAACGACCTCGAAGCAGGGATGGCGAAGTACCTGGCCTCCGAATACTGCAAGGAGGTGGTGGAGGACGCCTTCCGTATCCACGGCGGATACGGGTTCTCCAAGGAGTACGAGATCGAGCGTCTCTACCGTGAGGCGCCGATGCTGCTGATCGGCGAAGGTACGGCCGAGATCCAGAAAATGATCATTGGGCGACGCCTGCTCGAGGAGTACCGGCTCCAGGGCTGAAAGTCCCTTTTGTAGCGGAACATCCGCGGATTTTTCGCAAAAGGGTCACAGCCTGTCACTGGCTTCGGGCCACCGACTCGGCTTCTGGCTTGCCCAGTTGTTGCGCGCAACCGATAGCATTCCAGTAAAGCCGCCGTCCCGTCCCCCCGTTTGCGGCGCGGCAATCACCCGCTACGAAGGTCATCCATGCCCCACAGCCAAACCTCTGCACACCGCGACAGCCTTCTCGGTGTACGCCTCGCGCGCGGAGCATCGCCGTGGCTTCTGCCGACCGTCGCCACCGCGGCGCTCAGCCTGACCCGGGCTCGCAAGTCCGGGCGCTGGGCCGCGGCGGCCGTGCCCACCACCGCGCTCGCGGCGGGCATGCTGTGGTTCTTCCGCGACCCCGAGCGCGAGATCAGCCAGGGCCGCGTCATCTCGCCCGCCGACGGCGTGGTGCAGAGCATCATGCCGTGGAAGGACGGGCGCACCCGGGTCGCGATCTTCATGAGCCCGCTGAACGTCCACGTCAACCGCGCGCCCCTCGCGGGCACGGTGACGTCCGTGGAGCACATCCCGGGCGGGTTCGTCCCGGCGTTCAACAAGGAGAGCGAGAACAACGAGCGCGTTGTCTGGCACTTCGACACCGAGCTCGGCGACATCGAGATGGTGCAGATCGCGGGCGCGGTCGCACGGCGCATCGTCCCGTACCTGCCGGCCGGCACGAAGGTGGAGCAGGGCGAGCGGATCGGCCTGATCCGCTTCGGCTCGCGCGTCGACATCTACCTCCCCGAGGGTGTCGAGGTCGCAGTCGAGGTCGGGCAGGCCACCACGGCGGGAGTGACTCGAATTGACCGTGACTGATCCCGAGACTCATCCCAAGCCCCAGACGGGCTGGGTCCCGGAGGCCGAGGAGGAGACCGACGGCGAGGAGATGCCCCTCTCGCTGCGGCTGTCGATAGCGGACACCCTCACCCTCGGGAACGCGACCTGCGGATTCATGGCGGTGTACTTCACGACCACCGGAATCCTCATCCCGCACCTCACGGGCAGTGACGAGACGGGCATGGCGCGTCACAGTGCCGCGACCGCGGTGATACTGATGCTCCTCGCGGCGGTCTTCGACCTCTTCGACGGGCTCGTGGCGCGCAAGCTGCGCAGTTCGCCGATGGGTGCGGAGCTGGACAACCTGTCCGACCTGATCAGCTTCGGCCTGGCCCCCGCGTACTTCGTGCTCGTCTACGGCATGGTCGCCGACGACGCGCACCAGCGGGTGTCGGCGCTCGCCGCGATCGTGGTGCTCCTCGCCGTCGTGCTCAGACTCGCGAGATTCAGCTGCGTGACGATGAAGGACGGCATGTTCCAGGGCATGCCGAGCCCCTTCGGCGCGCTGACGGTCGTCTCGATCGTCCTGCTGGAGCTCCCGTTCATCCCGACGCTGCTGGCGATCATCGGGGTGGCGTGGCTGATGGTGAGCCGGGTCGAGTACCCCAAGCCGCGGGGTGTCCTCGCGGTGGCGATGCTCAGCTGGATCGTCGGTGCGATGGGCCTGCTGGCGGCCTGGGCCTTCGACGCCCCCGGCGGCGCGGCCCTGCTGCAGACCGGCTGCGCCCTGCAGATCGTGCTCGCGGCCACCATCCCGCTGTTCGCGACCACCCGGCGGGTGAACACCTTCCGGAACAACCGCCGCGAGGCCCGGGCGACCGAGCTCCGCTAGCGGACCCTTACACGAAAGGGCCCCGGGCGCCGACAGGCGGGCGGGGGACCCGCTCGTGTTCTGTCCCGGCCCCTCCGGAGGGGACCCCCGCCCCCGGGGGGATCGGGTGAGGGAGGGGGCGACTGTGTCCCGTCGGCC